>NZ_JADCBG010000055.1 GCF_020253645.1 Phenylobacterium sp. | reverse complement strand
GCCACCGAGGCCGACCTCTTCGCGACCGTCTTCCCGCACCCCACCATCAGCGAAGGCATGCACGAGGCGGCGCTGGACGCCTTTGGCAGGGCGCTGCACGTCTGAGGGCGGAGTACCCCGTCCGTGGCGCTTCGCGGTCCATATCCCCAAAATAAAGGAATTCCAGCTACTTAAGGCCCCCATCGAAATCGACGCCCCTCCATTGCATGCTCCACCAGATGGAAAGCAGCTTCTTGAAGCTCATGTCATTGTCCTCTCGGAGGCTAGCTTTTCTGACGGATTCTGGCTGCCACGACGGCCAAGACTGTTTCTACGCAGGCGGTCAAACGCTGTTGCTCCAACTCCGCTCTTGAGCGCCTGGACAACCTCATCGGCGCATTGGCTCGGCGTCTTGTCCGTCGTGTCCACCGAGATGTCGTAGTCGCCATGGAGGTGAACTTGTCCGATCTGGCCGAGCACCTGGCCGATCTGGCGATCACCTCTTTGAAGCTCGCGTCGCTCTGCTTCTGCCAAATCACAGTAGACGCCGACAAAGGTGATGTGGTGGCCGCTCAGGACGTCCAGCCAGTCTTGCAGCAGCCAGGGTTCAAACAGGCAATCATCGACAATCACGGAGAGGCCTTCATTGGCCATGGCCGCCACTGAACGATGAAACGCTTTGGTGAGAGCGATGCCTCCCGGCCCGAGGCGTAGGTGGACTGCGCCATCAGGGGTCTTCTCAAAAATGCATCCGGTTGGAGTCTCGTTCCAGGCTGGAGGAAAGCTTGGGAAGACAAAGGCGTCCAAGCCTGTGAGCACGGGCTGAGGATCAAGTCGCCGTTGGATGGCCCGGGCGAGGGTGCTTTTGCCAGCGCTCGTGGTTCCGTTGAGGAGAATTATTCGAGCGGATCTGTCGTCGATCGTCACGCCATCCTCCCTTCTCATTGGTTCCATATTGGCCGAGTCCGGCGTGACTGCGCGGCACAGCTTCGATAACTTGAAGAGATGTATCCGCATATCCCAAGCGGGCAAGAGCGATAGACACCCGCTCAGATTGAACAGTTTTGAACTTTGTGTAGCGGGCCTTGCTGGAATGACCTTATCGCCGTCGATCAGGATTGAATCTCTGACCACCTCGGCACGCTATGCCAAAGGGGCGGTCGTCATCATCGACGTATTCCGGGCCTTCACGACTGCGGCCATAGCGCTGTCCAATGGCGCTGCAGCCATCGTGATGGTCGATGATGTCACCTCTGCCCTGATCCTACGCGAGCGAGGCGTCGGGAAGGTGTGCATTGGTGAACGGCGAGGACTGAAGCCAACAGGGTTCGAATTCGGGAATTCGCCCCACGAGATACGAAACATATCGTTCTCTGGCGATATTGTGATCCAGACCACCTCCAACGGTACGAAGGGCATCGTTGCTGCAAGGGGCGCTTCGTGCTTGTACGCCGCCTCGTTCGTCAACGCCGCTGCAACAGTCCGGGCAATTCAGAAAAGTGGTGAGCAAGAAGTTTGGCTCATCGCCGCAGGTGATGGCCCGGTCCGCGCGGAGGAGGACGAAATCTGCGCGCTCTACCTGCGAGCATTGCTCCAAGGCCGATCACCCGATCATGATACCATCCGCAGCGCGGTAGGGACCTTGAGTCCCCGCCTCGACGGACAGACGTTATCGGCTGAAGACTTCGCAGCCTGCCTTGAAGTCGACGCCACCCCACTGGCGATCCAAGTCGAGCAAACCGAGGGCCTTCTCGTTGCCCGCGGTGTTCGAGCGGAGGGAAAAAGTTGAGGAAATACATTCTCTTCGATCACGACGGTGTGCTGGTGGATACGGAGTTCTGGTATTTTCGCGCAGCTGAGCGTGCGCTGGCCGATCTCGGATTTACCTTGGACAAGGATCTGTATGTCCGGGACATGAGTCGGGGAGCGGGAAGCTGGGCCCAGGCCAAAGTCGCCGGTCTCGATGAGGAGAGCATCAGTAGGGCACGGGTCGCACGGGACGCCTATTATCAAGCGAGCCTCAGAACGCAGGCCATCGAAATCGAGGGGGTGGTCGAGACCCTCGCCGAACTGTCGCAATACGTTCGGATGGCGATTGTGACGACGTCAAAACGCGTGGATTTCGATCTTATTCACGAGAAACGTCAAATCAGGCGCTTCATGGATTTCGTTCTCATGCGCGAGGACTACGAACACCCCAAGCCGCACCCGGAGCCCTATGTCACCGGCCTGACACGTTTCCGGGCCGCCCGGGAGGAGACGCTGATTGTCGAGGATTCTCTCCGGGGCCTGAACTCGGCTGTGGCGGCCGGAATCGACTGCGCCATCGTCCACAACGATTTTACGGCCGCGCATGACTTCTCACAGGCAAGATATCGCCTTCGGCAGCTGAGCGAACTGGTAGACATTGTCCGCGCTTAGCTTGATGACGATCGCTTGGGTGTTGTGCTTATTGCCTTCATGCCCCGGAGCACGATCATTGATCTGGAAACACGGTGACGATTAATAATTACGGTAATAGTATAGCAATTGCTCGAACCCTGACCTCGAATCTCCATGAACGCAAGGAAATGTCAATTTGTGCACTGTCCTCTGTGGACGGCGCCTTATCGGCAAGGATTATTTGAGATGCTGCGACTTGGTCGGGTGCGGTCACCGTAATTCGCCCTGGTCGGCGCCCACATGATCGGCGCCGACGTCACCGAGATGATCCAGGGCTACGCCCTGGCCATGACCCTGGAAGCCACCGAGGCCGACCTCTTCGCGACCGTCTTCCCGCACCCCACCATCAGCGAAGGCATGCACGAGGCGGCGCTGGACGCCTTTGGCAGGGCGCTGCACGTCTGAGGGCGGAGTACCCCTTCCGTGGCGCTTCGCGGTCCACCTCCCCCTGAAAGGGGGAGGAATGAGAAGGGGTTAGAGGCTCCCGTTGGGAGATTTCCGGGCCAGGCCCCGGGGAGGGGGTTCAGGCCCTTGTCAGTCACAGCGGTTGGTGGCACGTTTAACTCATGTCCGCGCTGCTGCAGTTTTCGACCAATAACAACGGCCCCACCGGGGTCGAGGGTCTCTGCACGCGCTGAGCTAAAGACAGCAGGCAAGGATCACAAGGCCCCCCAATCGGCGGGGCCTTTTTCTTTGGCGCCGCAGATCGGTCGGCCTCTCTGGAGGTGACATGGAACCGATACGAGACCGCCAAACGACCCACCCGGCCATCGAGGACCTCCGCCGCCATATCGGCGCGGTCGTGACCCTGGACGGCTCTGTTGAGACCCTCCGCGATCAGAAGCGGATGCAGTTTCTCATTCTGAACCGTCACGGAGGAGCGGTGCAGGTCGTTCACGAGAAGGCCGGTGCAGATGACCGGCTGGCTCAGCGGCTGGGGGCCCTGACCCCAGGATCTGCCGTCACCGTGACGGGAACCGTGAGGGAGGCGGCTTCGGTCAAGCTGAACGGCCTTGAGATCGAGGCTGCGGACATCGTGGTCCACAGCCTCGCGGCGACGCCTCTCCCGGTCGCCGCGGACTCTTCGCTCGAGAAGCAGATCGACTGGCGGGTCCTGAGCCTGCGCAGGCCTGAGCAACGACTGGTCTTCGAAGTGCAGACCACGCTTGAACAGGCCATGCGCGCCTATTGGGCGCGGAAAGGTTTCATTGAGATCCACTCGCCAAAGCTCATGGGGACATTCAGTGAGTCCGGGGCCGAGGCGTTCAAGGTTCAGTACTTTGACCGGACCGCTTACCTGGCGCAGTCGCCGCAGTTCTACAAGCAGATGGCGATGGCGGCGGGATTTGAACGGGTTTTCGAGGTGGGACCGGCCTTCCGGGCCGAACCATCTTTCACCGCCCGCCATGAGACGGAGTTTACGTCGATCGATATGGAGGTCGCCTGGACGGACTCCCACCAGGATCTGATGGCGCTGGAGGAAGACTGGCTGGTCGAGGTGCTGACGCAGGTGGCCGACGTTCATGGGCAGGCGCTGGAAGAGCTCCTGGGCGTGCGGATCGACGTGCCCGTGAGGCCCTTCCCCAGGGTGTCCCTGCAGGAGGCACAAGCAATTGTCAGGGCATCAGGCCATACGCCGACAAAGACGGACGACCTGGACCCCGAGGGCGAACGACGATTGTGGGCGCACGTGGCGCGCGAATATGGCCACGATTTCGTCTTTGTGACCGACTATCCGGTGACAGCCCGGCCCTTCTATCATCGTCGTCACAGGGATCGGCCTGACCTGACGCAGAGCTTCGACCTGCTCTGGAGGGGTATAGAGGTCACGACGGGCGCCCAGCGGGAGCATCGATACGACCCGCTCAAGGCCCAGGCCGTGGAGCGCGGTTATGATCTGGAGCCATTGAGCAGCTATATCGACTTCTTCCGTTACGGTTGCCCGCCGCACGGCGGCATGGGTGTCGGACTCGCCCGGCTGCTGATGGTGATGCTCCAAAGGTCCAGTATCCGCGAGGTGACCTTTCTGAGCCGGTCCCCGACGCGTCTGACGCCTTGAGCCGCCTTGCGTTGATTTCCGGGGACATGTCGCCGAGGGCGAGCGTGGGAGCGTGGGCGTTGGGCCATGCCCTGGGCGCGATCGAAGAGACGCCGGAATTCCCCCTCCGTCGCGCTTCGCGCGCCACCTCCCCCTGAAAGATGTGGAGGAGTTTAGGAGCCATTGCTCCCCTGCGGGGGGGCTCCGGGCGCAGCCCGGTGAGGGGGCGCTGCGGCGGCTCGGCAGCCCCCTCCGTCCCGGGGCTTGCGCCCCGGTCCACCTCCCCCTCAAGAGGTGGAGGAATTAGGGAGCCATTGCTCGCCTGCGGGGGAGCTCCTCGCGAAGCGGGGTGAGGGGGGCGGCGCGCCCCGACCGGGCCGAGGTTGACCCGACGTTGGTTTACAAGGTGGCCAAACACGACTTCCGGGTCGTTATCGCCACGGCCACCATGCGTGGATGGCGCTGGCGAAGGCGGAGTAACTTTCGGCGTTTGGGTGAATGCCATCTCCGGCATCGGCTTCCCTTCGCCACGTCTCATAGACCTCCGCAGCGAATGGGACCGCGTCGAAGAAGGGGACGCCGAGGCTGGCGCACAAGCCCTTCAAGTGTTCGGAGTATGATCTGATCTGGTCGTTACGAGGCTGACTTGAGGTCACCGGGAGTGGGCCCATCATGAGCGTGGGGCGCCATGCTGAGGCTTCTGACAAGATATCGTGCGCGTTCTGAAGCGAAGCGCCCTCGGAGACACGTGGCCTGCCGAATTCATCATCCGGAGCCAGATCGTTGAGGCCGAAGGAAAACACCAGCCGCCCATCGCTGTCGACCGGCAGACGCACCGCCGCCTCCGGTTTCCACCGACGGAGAATGTCCTCGGAAGTGTCCCGCCGGATACCGAGGTTGTACATTGTCAAATCCGCGCCGGCCCGCCGCTCTGCGGCGCAAAGTCGACCCACCCAGCCAAGACAGTCATCATCGCCAGTACCGTTGACGAAGCTGTCGCCGAAGAAGCAAATCCGCATACTGAGGGTCTCCAGCCTCAATCTCTGCCCCGGAAAGACGTTTGTTTGGCGCAAAGTGACGATCCTTCGTCGCTGCGTGTATCATTGACGTTGGGGTCACTGTCACCCCAGCCCTGTGCCCCTGACCCCTACGGAACAGTCTGGCGGCGCATCAGCATCGCTGAGGAATGAGATCAGGTCGCGACATCCATGAACCCCCGTTCCCGTGTCCGAACCTGGCTTGAAATCCGGGAACCACTTGAGCGGCAGCTGGAGCCGCTGGGGCGCGCTGCAATGGAGGCCCTGGACGTTTCTGAGGGGCATCGTGTTCTCGATGTTGGCTGCGGTATCGGAGGCACGCCGATCGCTCTCTCCAAGCGGGTCGGGCCTTCAGGACGTGTTGTTGGATTGGACATACTCCCTGACGCGATCGACGTTTTGCGGGGCGATGGAGGGAACCCGGACAATGTCGACTTCATCTGCGGCGATGCTCAAAGATATGCCTTTTCAGAAGGGTCATTCGACGCGATTTTCTCCAGGTTTGGCGTCATGTTCTTTGACGATGCGACCGGGGCCTTTCGCAATCTTCTCCGTGCGCTACGCCCCGGCGGCCGCCTTGGTTTCGTCTGCTGGCGCGCCCTGAGCGAGAACGAGCTGGATGACCTGCCGCTTCGCGCCGCCGCATCGCTTCTGCCGCCGGATCTTGTGAGCAAGACGGCATTTTCGGGCTGGTTCTCGTTCTCCAGGGCGGAGAGTCTTCGGCGGATCCTGGGTGAGGCGGGATTTCTGGATGTCCAGATCACCTCCAGGGACGTGAGGGTCCATAGCGGGAGTCTTCGGGAGATGGTGGATGTCTGCACTCGGGTCGGCGCCGTGGGCGCAATTCTTCGCGACCGTCCGCATCTGATGCGCAAGGCCGCCCTGGCGCTTGAGGATGCGTTACGCGAAAGAGACGGCCCCAACGGTCCAGAACTCCGGGCAGGGGTCTGGATCGTTACAGCCAGGGCGCCCTAAGCCCGGCCCTTCATCGAATTCTTCGGACCGACATGGGCAATCCACCCGCCGGGCGCAGGGCGAGCCTGGCGACCGGCCGCACCCGGTGGGGTGAGACGACGGTGAAGTCGATGGCCCGCACGAGGCTTGCCAGGACCGTCACCGCTTCCATCATCGCGAACGCGGCGCCGAGGCAGATGCGAGGACCGGCGCCAAAGGGCAGATAGGTGCGGATCTGTCTGCGGCGGAATGACAGCTGCGGGGATAAACGGCGCTTCCGCCTGGGCAGGCCCCATTGCAGGCATCCGAGAGGTTCCGAGACAACCGTAGAGGCGCTCAGCCTACCCCCAATCATCGACCCCGACGAGGGTCATGGCTGTTCGTGTGAGGTGTTGCGGCCGAACATCCCGGCAAGGGGGGGGTGACCTCAAGACCCGTTGCGCCCTGTCCTTGTGGGGGAGTGCATGGGGTCCAGTCGTCATGTCTTGCAGGGGCAGGTTGACGGCGCATATCCTCTTCCGGTGACGGTTTCACCACCCCCAGACCTCGATCATCTGGCCGAGGCCTTCGCCGCGTCGCTGGCCGACCTGACGCCCGTCGCCGAGCGGAGGGGGAACTATGTCGACGCACCCGTGGTGGCGCGGACCTACGTCTCGGATCGAGCCCTGCCGGTGACCCTGGTCCGGTCAGCGCGGGCCCTGGTGTTGCGGCGCCGGGCCGTCGTTGTGGTGCGAGAGCGCGATGGCTATCGCCACATCACGCCAGGGGGGCGTCTGGAGCCGGGTGAGACCGTCGAGGAGGCGGTGAGGCGGGAGGTGCTGGAGGAGTGTGGCTGGCGACTGGGTGCGCTCAGGCCGCTGGGGTTCGAGCATGTCCAGCATGTTGATACGCCGCCGCCAGGGTTTCCGGCGGCGGGATTCCTCAATCCCATCTTCGTGGCGGAGGGTCTTTCGTTTCACCGGTCCGCCCGGGACATGACCCAGAGCGAAGTCGGCTCGTGCCTCGTTTCGGTCGCCCGGGCCTTACGGGAGCTGCCGGACTGGAGCGCGACCCTGTTGCGATCGGCGCACATGCGGTGACGGGTGCGGAAACGCCAGTCGAGGACGACTGGAACCACCTGCAATCCGGGTGTCACCGTCGAGACGGGCGCTACAGGGGCAGGGACGGAGCTGCAGCAGACCCCCTCCGCCGCGCTTCGCGCGCCACCTCCCCCTCAAGAGGTGGAGGAATTGGAGCGGCCAATTGCTCCCCTGCGGGGGAGCTCCGGGCGCAGCCCGGTGAGGGGGCTTGCTGAGGCGGTGTTGACCCCCTCCGCTGCGCTCCGGCCCGGGGCGAGGTGATGGGGCGGATGCGCTACGCCGCTCGGCGGCCTTCCACCTCCGCCAGGCGCTGGATGGTCACGTAGTCGGTCTTGCCGGTGCCAAGGACCGGGATTTCCGGCACCTTCACGATCTTGCGGGGCACGGCGATCTCGGGGGCGCCGAGGGACTGGGCGTGCTCGACAATGGCCGTGGCGGCGGCGTCGGTGCGGTCGGTGAAGAGGATCAGGCGCTCGCCCTTCTTGGGGTCGGGCATGGCTATGACGGCGTGGCGGTTCTCCGGCCAGAGGGACAGGACGAGGTCCTCTGCGGCGGTCAGGGAGACCATCTCGCCGCCCACCTTGGCGAAGCGCTTGGCGCGTCCCAGAATGGTGATCCAGTTGTCCTCGCTCATGCTGACGATGTCGCCGGTGTCGAGCCAGCCATCGACGGGGGTCTCCAGCGTGCCGTCGGGGTGGAGATATCCGGCCATGACGTTGGCCCCGCGCACGAGCAGCCGGCCGCCGCCGGTGATGCCCTCGACAGGCTCCAGACGCGCCTCCATGCCGGGCAACAGGCTGCCCACCGTGCCGCGGCGGTTGTCGTCCGGGTGGTTGATGGCGATGATCGGGGCCGCTTCGGTGGCGCCGTAGCCCTCGAGAATCGGAAACCCGCCGAAGCGATCCTGAATCAGGTTGTGCGTTTCTTCCCGAACCTTTTCAGCGCCTGCGACAATGAACTTCAGGCCTGCAAGCTCATCGCCATCGCTGGCCCGGGCGTACTGATTGATGAAGGTGTCGGTGGCCAGAAGGATGGCCGCCCGGGTGTCCTTGATCAGGGGCGGGATCTGCTTGACGTGCAGGGGCGAGGGATACTCGAACACCTTCATCCCGGTCAGCAGGGGCAGAAGGATGCCTCCCGTCAGGCCGAAGGAGTGGAAGATCGGCAGGGGATTGAACAGAACCCAATCGGGATCGATGTCGATGAAGTTCGCCGTCTGGGCGACATTGGCGATCAGGTTCTGCTGGGACAGGACGACCGCCTTGGGCGCGCCGAAGCTGCCTGAGGTGAAGAGGATGACGCCTATGTCCGACGGCTTGGCCGGAGACGCGAACCGCAGGGGCAGGGCGCCTGCGGCGGCGGCGAAGAGCTTGTCGGCCAGTCCGACCTTCTCGCGGACCTCCTCAAGGTAGGTGACGGTGGCCACGGTCTCCAAGGCGTCGACCAGGTCGTGCAGCTGGCCCTGCTCGATGAACTTGTGGGCGGTGAGGACCCGCTTCACCCCGGCCAGCTCGCAGGCGGCCTTCAGGTTGCGGATGCCCGAGGTGAAGTTGAGCATGGTCGGCACGCGGCCGAAGGCGTGGAGGGCGAAGAAGGTGACCACGCCCGCCGAACTGGCCGGCAGCATGACCCCGACCCGCTCTCCCTTCTCGGTGAGGGCGGCGATCCGGCGCCCGAGGGCGAAGGCGGCGCGGATCAGGTCGGTATAGCTGAGGGGATTGCGGTCCTGGTCCTCCAGGATCAGCTTCTTGGCGCCGAAGGCCGCCCTTGCGTCCACCAGGGCGCTGAAAATCGTGCCGCCGCCATTGATGTAATCTCCAAGCTTCGCCACGGACCTCTCCCTCTGGATTCTCTCTCTCCCCAAAAGGTAGTCGTCCCCCTCCAGAATGAAAAGACCGGTTACAGTCTGTGAGCGGCGCAGTGGGCGACCTCACGGCTTGATCCGGCGGCCCGGAAGGATGATCTAGGGGCATGGCCACCGTCATCGACACCCGCGCCGGTCCCCGGCCACGCCACCCCGAGAAGCGCAATCGGGCGGACACCCCGGTGCTGCGCAAGCCGGAGTGGCTGCGGGTGCGCGCGCCCGGATCGGAGGGCTATGCGGCCACCCGGGCCATCGTGAAGGCCCACGGCCTGGTGACGGTCTGCGAGGAGGCCGCCTGTCCCAACATCGGCGAATGCTGGACCCAGTCCCACGCCACCATGATGATCATGGGGGACGTGTGCACCCGGGCCTGCGCCTTCTGCAATGTGGCCACCGGACGACCCGAGCCCCTCGACCCGACCGAGCCCGCCCGGGTGGCCGACGCCGTGGCGAAGATGGGGCTGAAGCACGTCGTCATCACCTCGGTGGACCGGGACGACCTGGCCGACGGGGGCGCCGCCCACTTCGCCGCCGTGGTGCGGGAGATCCGCGTCCGCGCGCCCGGGGCGACGGTGGAGATCCTGACGCCCGACTTCCTGCGCAAGCCGGTGGAGGCGGCGCAGGAGGTGATCGCCTCGCGGCCGGACGTCTTCAATCACAACCTGGAGACTGTGCCACGGCTCTATCCCTCGATCCGGCCCGGCGCACGCTACTACCACTCGCTTCGCCTGCTGGAGCGGGTGAAGGAGGCCGATCCGGAGGCCTTCACCAAGTCCGGCCTGATGGTCGGCCTGGGCGAGGCCCGGGAGGAGGTGCTGCAGGTCATGGACGACATGCGCTCGGCCGGGATCGATTTCCTGACGATCGGACAGTACCTGCAGCCGACCCGCAAGCACGCGGCGGTGGAGCGGTTTGTCCATCCCGATGAATTCCGCGGCTATGAGGAGGCGGCCCGGGCCAAGGGCTTCCTGATGGTCTCGGCCAGCCCCCTGACCCGGTCCTCGCACCATGCCGGCGAGGACTTCGCCCGGCTGAAGGCGGCGCGGCTGGCCCGCCGGGGATAGGGCCGGTGCGCCACCGGCTCTCACGGCGTTCGCCCTACGCCCCGGAGGCGCTGTTCGGTCTGGTGGGCGATGTGACCCGCTATCCCGAGTTCGTGCCCTGGGTCCGGTCACTGCGCACCTGGAACGCCCGCACGGAGGCGGACGGCGCCGAGTGGCTGGACGCCGAGGTCCAGGTGGCCTTCGGTCCGGTCCGGGAGCGGTTCTCCACCCGGGTTCGTCGGGACCCGGCCCTGAAGCGGATCGATGCAGACCTTATCGCCGGGCCGTTCCGTCGCCTGCGCAACCGCTGGGACTTCGTGCCCGAGGACGGCGGCACGCGGATCGACTTCGACATCGACTTCGAGTTGAAGAGCCGTCTCCTGGAGGGCCTGCTGGCGGGCAATTTCGACCGGGCGGCGGGCCGGCTCCTGACCTGCTTCGAGGACCGGGCCCGGGCGCTGTTCGGGACAAACGGCAACTGACGCCGTTGACCCCCTCACCCCGCTTCGCGGGGAGCTCCCCCGCAGGGGAGCAAT
>NZ_JADCBG010000054.1 GCF_020253645.1 Phenylobacterium sp. | reverse complement strand
GGCGGCGGCGGCGCGCGCCAGCTCCCGGGTCCGCGCCGCGGAACCGCTGTCAATCAGGGCGATTGCGGCTGTCGCCCGGCTGCGCGCGCCCTCGGCGGCGTCCGGCGAGAGCGAGACGACGACAAAGTCCGCCCGCGCCCCGGCGATCTCGCCGGCCAGGAGCTTGGAAAAGGCCGCCGCTTCCCGCGCCTGGAGCCGGAAGGGCCTCCCTGACTTGAGAAGCGGCTCAAGCCGGGTATCGATTTCGGAACGGCTTGCAGTGTCGAGGAGGGCGTAAACCGACTTCAGCCCGGCCGCGTCGGCGATCAGCGGGTCAGGAGCAGCCTTCGCGGCCCGGTCAAAGAATTCCACTGCCCCGGGCACGTCTCCCTCTGAAAGGCGCAGAGCCCCGAGATGCTGCAAGGCCAGGGACTTGTAGGCGGGGCTCCCGGAGGCGGCGACGGTCTCCCACGCGGCCTTGGCTTCCTGGGCGCGACCCGACTGCTGCGCCTCAAGCCCCTTGGCGTAGGTTTCGGACGCCTTGGCGGACTGGTTCAATGTCCAGGCGCGATGACCCTGCCATGCGCCCACCCCGACGAGCGTCAGAACCACGAGGCCGATCGCCCAGGGCAGGACCTTCAGCGCCAAGGCGCGATAGCGGTCGGAGCGGATCTGCTCCTCGACCTCCTCGAAAACGTCGACCACTCTGGAGACTCCGCATTGGGCGCCGCGACCCGGCGCGGCGGAAACTATAGCGCCGCCCGGTTCGCCGCAACGGGCGGACCCTGCAGGCGCCCCGTGGCGGAAGCGTGGCGGCCGGGCTCAGCCGGCCGGAATGTCCGCCAGAGCAGACCCGGGACGACGACGGGATGCAAAATAGGTCTCCCCGGAGCCCGGGAAACGCCGCGACCTGACGTCAATCGCATAACGCTCGACCGCACTGGCGACAAGCCCGCGCAGATCTCCGTATCGCCTGACGAACTTGGGAGATCTCTCGAACAGGCCAAGCATGTCTTCGGTCACCAGGATCTGCCCGTCGCAGGCGGCGGACGCACCGATGCCGATTGTGGGAACGGGGCACTGGGCGGTGATTTCGGACGCAAGGCTCTCGGCGACACCCTCCACAACCAGGGCGAAGACACCTGCTTCGACAGAGCCGCGCATCTCGGAAAGAACCTGCTGTCGCTCCTGTTCCTCCCGTCCCCGGGCGCGGAATCCGCCCTCTGCGAGGACGGACTGCGGCCGCAGACCGACGTGGCCCATGACCGGTACGCCGCGATCTACCAGATACCGGACGTTGCCGACCACCGCAGGCGCGCACTCAATCTTGACGCCCTGGGCGCCGGTTTCCTGCAGAATCCGGACTGCGTTCGAAAAGGCCGTCTCCGGCGCGCCCTCACACGAGCCGAAGGGCATATCCACCACAACCATAGCCCGGCGCGAGCCCCGCATGACCGCCGCCCCATGAAGAACCATCATGTCGAGGGTCACGCCGACCGTACTGGGAAGGCCATGGACGACCATCCCGACCGAGTCTCCCACCAGCAGAATGTCGCAGAAGGGGTCCAGGAGTTCCGCCATTGGCGCCGTATAGGCCGTCAGGCAGACGAGCGGCGCACCGCCCTTCCTTTGTCTGATGTCCCTGATACCCACACGGGTTACGTCTGCAGGTCCATGAATGGACATGTTTCAGACCTCCTCGAGAAGCCTCTCGAACGCCAGCCCCGGGACCGCGAGCGCGACGCAGAGACCCGAGGCGCTTACGATCCCTCACCCTAGGGAAACATATAGGCGATGGGGGGCGTCATTCCCAGCGATTTCAAGGAGAGACCCCGCTTCCGGAATCGATCCTCTGACATCGCTGAGGCGCACGAAGGCGATCCCAAGCCGGCCCGACCCGCGACCACAGGAATTCCCCTTCGTCGTCGCTGCCAGACCGAGAGCCGCTTCAGGACCCGGGCCTCGAAACCCTGATCCTCAGGACCGGACGCCAGCGCATCAGAAAGCGCCTTCAGGCGCGCGATGAACTCGCGAGGGCGACTGTCCAGGGCCTGGATCATGTGTCAGATCCCGGATGGCGGCGGATTCCGGCGAGCCCCGCCTGCGAGCGCGTCAGTCGCGAGATCCGGCGGTGTCGCGCGGCCGTCGGAGCGCAGGATGCGAAGGTCGCCCGCGGAGCGGGAGATCAGGCCACATGGGAGGTCATATGGCGCATGTGGTTCCGGGCCCCGACAGGTGATGAGGTCCAGTCACTCAGGGGGGAGAGGCTGCCCCTAGGATTGGGCAAGTTCTATGGTCTCGTGAACCCGGGCGCGCCTGCGGGTGCAGGGCGCTTGTCACTCGTTACATTATAACATATGACCAGCGCGGGATGTGGAGATCATCATGTCAGTCCGAATGCCCTGGCTCGCTTCTGTGAGCCTTCTCGCCCTGAGCCTTCCCGCCGCTGCTGCAGCGGAGGAAGAAAGGACGCCTTCGGTTGCGGAACTGGTGATCACAGCGGCGCCGTACCCTCTCTCCCTCGATACGATCACGACCAACGTCGACATTCTGACCACCCGGGATCTCAGCCTGGTCCCCCCGGCCGGACTCGGAGACCTGATCTCAGGCATGCCTGGCCTCCGATCGACAGCCTACGGCCCAGGAGCCAGCCGTCCGGTGATCCGCGGCCTTGCGGGACCCAGGGTCCTGCTCCTTCAGAATGGCGTCGGCATGGTGGACGCAAGTTCCCTCTCCCCCGACCACGCGGTGCCCAGCGAGGCTGGCCAGACCAGCCGGATCGAGATCCTGCGCGGGCCGTCCACCCTGGCCTATGGCGGATCCGGGATCGGCGGAGTCGTCAATGTCCTGGACGACCGGGTCCCCTCCCGGCGACCCGATGGGCGGGTGGAAGGCCGCGGCGCGGTCTCCTGGTCGTCTGTCGACAACGGCCGGGCCGCTTCCGGCGCTGCAATGGTGGACGCCGGTCCACTTGTCCTCGCCTTCGACGGATCTATACGGCGATCCGACGACTACGCCACGCCGGTAAGGCCGGTGTCCGATCGGCTCGCTGCCGAGGAAGGCCTGGTCCGGTCGGCGGACAAGACCCTGAGAAACGTTTCGCTGGAAGCCGACGCCTGGGGCCTGGGAGCCTCCCTGGTCGGGGGTGATGGCGGCTTTCTCGGCCTCTCGGTGAAGAGAACGGACACAGGCTACGGGCTGCCCTTCAAGCAGGTTGTCAGCGACTCCGAGCCCGAATTGATCCGGCTTCACATGAAGCAGACCCGTTGGGACCTGAGAGGAGAGACCCCCGTCCACGACGGCTGGATCGAAAAGGTCCGGCTGGCTGTGGGGCGCGCCGACTACGAGCACGCCGAGATCAAGATCGAGGAAGGCAAGGCCGGCACGCGCTTTCTGTCCGACGGAACGGAGGGTCGCGTCGAGCTGGTCATGCGGGGATCCCCGGGCCGCCAGGGAGCCTTTGGTCTCCAGGCGCTGACCCGTAACCTCGAGGCGATCGGTGAAGAGGCCTTCATACCCGGCGTTGAAATCAACGAGATGGGGGTCTTCACCCTTCAGAGGTTCGAGTTCGGCAAGTTCGGGCTGGACGCTGGCCTTCGGATTGACGCTCGCGAGCTGCGCGCCGACCTGGACGGTCGTGAGACCAGTACACCGGGGGTTGAGGCGGGGCTCGACTGGAGCAAGACGCCGGATACCCGCTCATTCACGAATGTCTCGGCCTCGGCAGGCGCCTTTTGGAGGCCGTCAGACCCGCTCTTCCTGGCCCTGACCCTGTCTCTCAGCGGGCGTGCGCCAACCGAGTTCGAACTCTTCGCCGACGGCCCCCACGAGGGCACCGGGACCTGGGAGGTCGGCGACCCGACCCTTTCTTCGGAAGAGGCGCTGTCCCTCGAGGCCACGCTGCGCTGGACAGGCGACTCCACCCGGGTTCAGGCTCACGCTTGGGCCGCACGTTACGACGGCTTCATCGAAGAGAGGCCGACGGGTGAGATTTATGATGATCTGCCGGTCTTCAATTTCCGGCAGACCGATGCGGACTTCGTCGGATTCGAGGTCGAAGCGACTCAGACCCTGCTCACCCGGGCTGAGGGTCGCCTTGAGGCGAGCCTGTCCGGCGATGTCGTTCGAGGTGATACCGATCAAGGGCCGCCGCCCCGCATTCCCGCCTTCGGCGTCACGGGGGAGCTGTCCTGGGAATCGGAGACCCTCGATGCGGCGGTCGAGATCCGTCATGTCGGAGATCAGACCCGGACCGCGCCCTTCGAGCTTGAGACCGACGGCTATACCGCGATCAACGCGAGCCTGGCCTGGCGGCCGCTGGCCGGCACGCCGGTCACGGTCAGCCTTCGCGGACGCAACCTGAGCGACGCCGAGATCCGGGAGCACGCCTCCTACCTGAAGGACATAGCGCCATCTCCTGGGCGGTCAGTCTCTCTGGGACTGGCCTTCACCTTCTGATCCGGCCCGACAGACCAGACTCAGATGGCCCGCCGTCTCCAGGCGCCTCTCCAGATGGCGATCGCCGTGACCGCCCCGTACACGACCATGCTGGCCGATATGCAGGCGTATACTCCGGCCAGGGAGGGTTCCGGAGCGGACATGACGAGGGCGGCCCCGCCCGCGCAGACCCCGAACCGGAGCAGGGTCGCGATGATCGGCCAGATCACGGCTCCGGCGCCTTGGGAGGCGAAATAGAGAGCCAGGCCCAGGCCCTGGAAGGCGAAGGCCGGCCCGACGATGTGGAGGTAGAGAGCGCCGGACGCGAGACTTGTGGGATCCCGGGTGAAAAGACCGGTCCAAAGGCCTGGCGCCACTGCTAGGACAAGTCCCACGGCCCCCGCCAGGACCGCCGCCGCCCCGCCGCCGATCCATCCGATGCGCTCGGCGCGCGCCACCTGTCCGGCGCCCATGTTGACCCCTACCAGGGCCGTGAGCGCCGCCCCGATCCCGAAGACCAAGGGGACGAGCAGGAACTCGACCCGCGCCACCACGCCGTAGCCCGCCAAAGTCTCCACGCCGAAGCGACCAATCAGGGTGTTGAGAACAGCGATGGTCAGCACAGTCGAGACCGGGGAGAGGGAGGCCAGCGCCCCCACCCGGAGGATGTCTGCAAAGTACGCCAGCCGGAGGCGGCAGGCCTGAAGGGTCAGCTGGATCGCCTGACCCGGCCTCAGGAGCCGCCAGACCAGTACAAGGGAGCTGCCGGCGGAGACCAGGATCACAGCGACGGCGGCCCCCTTCAGTCCCAGGCCAGGCAGGCCAAGCCCCCCCAGCATGAGCGCTCCGGACAGCGGAATCTGCACCAGCGAGCCGATGATCATCAGTCTGGCCGGGAACTGCATATCGCCCGTCCCGCGCACAACCGAGGTCAGAAACGCAGAGATCCAGATCGGCGCCACTCCAAGGAAGAGCACGGCGCCATACTCATGGGCCTCGGCAACAACCGAATGCGGGGCGCCGGTGGCGACGAGAAGCGCGCGACCACAGCTCACGAAAAGACCACCGAAAACGAGGCTCGCGAGGCCGGCGATAACAAGCGCATGCCAGATGAAGGCGTTCGCCGCCGCACCGTCGCCACGGCCAAGCGCGCGCGCGACCGAACTTGAGATCGCTCCGCCCAGGGCGCCATTGGCCAGCATCTGCATCAGCATCAGGGCCGGCAGCATCAGGGCGATGGCCGCGAGAGGAACCAGGCCCAGCCGGGCGATGAAGCCGGCTTCCGCCATGGAAACCCCTGCCTGGACCAGAAACGCCAGGGCGCTGGGCCCCGCCATCCTGACCAGCAGGCGCATGGGCGGATCGGTCAGGAGCGGAGAGGCGGCGGGGGATGAGGTCATGACAGCGCCTTCCGGACACGGCGGAGGTCGTCCTCCAGGAGCCTCCAGGAGTCCGCGCCAATACGTTCAAGGGTCATGGCCTGAGCGCGACGCCAGGCTTTTCGACCCTCGACCAGCCGACTGCGGCCCGCTTCGGTGATCATCACCCGTCGGACCCGGGCGTCGCCAGGATCCGCCTCACGCACAACCAGGCCCGCCCTTTCGAGTGGTGAGAGGTTCCGGGTCAGCGTCGTGCGGTCCATGTAGAGCCTCTGTGCGAGTGCCGACATGGCGACACCACCGGCCGAAGCCTCCAGGTGCTGGAGGATCGGGAACTGTCCCCGGCTGAGCCCGCAGCTTCGAAGCTCACCCGCGTAGACGCCCGCCACCACACGCGCGGTCTTCTGCAGATTGTGGCTCACACAGTGGGCGGGATTGAGCAGGTCTTCAGCTGGGTCCATCGGAGGCTCCATTACGTGCAATTACACATTATGAGGGGCCGCAAGGTAGGGTCAACACCCTCCACCGCTTCGTCCCGACCCTACCGCGAGACGCCGCCCCTGTGCGGTCAGGCCCGCTTCACTCCGCCAGGGAATCCGTCGGGACGGATGCGCTGCATTCTGCCGACGGCTGTGACGGTCCGCCGGAAACAAGTCGCGTTGATCGGCCTCTTCAACCCTTCTGAATCTGCGGCCTTCCATACTCGAGCCGGCGGCCTCCACCTGTTGGGCATAATGGGGTCCATCGCCATCCGGCTGCTCGCAAGGGGGGTGCTCGAGTTGGATGCAGGCAGCTGGCGGACGGGGCTTTCAAATCCAGCCGCCGCCAAGGTAATCGGCGAGGTCCTTACCCTGCGTCTCCGGAAACCGCGAACCCGGCCGTAAGGCGCAGATCCGGTCCAGTCTGAAGTTCCTGAAGTCCCGTCGTCGCTCGCACCAGGCGATCAGCAGCGCTCCACGAGGGCCCGCAACGATGGCGAGGGGGCGTACGCGACGCAGGGTCGGAAAGCCGCACCGGTCGCAGTAGGAGAGGGTCACCCTCAGGCGGCGAGAAATCGCCACTTCCAGGAGCGGCGATCCCCGCGGCGGCGGGTCGCTCCCGGGACCGGGAAACCTGAGTGCGTCGATCCGGGTCGTCATGCCCCCCCAACGGCCTGATTCTGTCCGGCGCAATGCAGGAATCAAGGCACAGGTGGTCGCGCCGAGGCCAGCCCGGTCGTTCGCCGCCCGTCCTCAGACGTCGAAGCTCACCCCCTGGGCCAGCGGCAGGGCAGAGCCGTAGTTGATCGTATTGGTCGCCCTGCGCATATAGGCCTTCCAGCTGTCAGAGCCGGACTCCCTGCCCCCGCCCGTTTCCTTCTCGCCTCCGAAGGCGCCGC
>NZ_JADCBG010000053.1 GCF_020253645.1 Phenylobacterium sp. | reverse complement strand
TTCATCACGAACACCGTCTTCTGGAGGCCCCCGGGAAACCGGACTCCGACCCCGGAGGAGCAGCTCGTCTGCAAGCCCTTCGTTGAACAGGCCATCCGCCTGGTCCGCCCTAGATTGCTGCTCCTCGTCGGGGCCCCGGCCACCCGGAGCCTGCTCGATCAGACGGAGGGCATCAACCGCCTGCATGGTCGCTGGTTCGAGTGGCGGACAGCGGACGGGGACCTGGAAATACCGGCCCTGCCCACCTTTCACCCGGCCTTCCTGATGCGGACCCCCTCCGCCAAGGCCATGGCCTGGTCGGATCTCAAGATCTTCGCGGAGAGGCTCAACAGGCCGGCCCGCCCCTAGCTCAGCCGGCGATGCTGAGGCGCTGCGCCCCTCTGGAGGCCCTGGCCAGGGCGGACTCAAGCCTGACGCCCGGCGCAAGGGCCAGCAGTCGCGCCCGGGTGGTCACCAGCCCCTGGGGCGGGCCTGGAGACCATATCCCGAGGAAGGCGGGACCCGTGAGGGCGAGGCCCCGGCCGGCGGCGTCCGGATGCAGTGCGCTGACCTCCCGGCCAAGACGCTCGAGGGCGAAGCTGTCCAGACGCAGCTGTGCAGACGCCAGGAGGATCAGATCGCTCCGCGCTTCCCGAACCGCAACGCCGAGGCCACCCGGGAGCCGCCTGGCGCCTGCGTCCTGACAGAGTGCGGCGAGGGCCTCGCCATCACCTTCGGACTCCACAAGGATGACGTCCCGGATGAGGCCGCTCACCGCCCCGGGAACCAGGTCGGAGAGGAGGCCCGAGACAGCCTCGGGCGAGCCGCCGGAGTGAGTGATCACGGAAAGCATGGCTTCTAGAACCGTCCGGCTTCGGCCAGGTCAAGACCGCAGCCGCCAGGGGTTTCCCCTGGGGCCGCATTCCTGCAACCTTTCTCCCCGGCGTGTTCTCGCCGCGGACGGGCCCAGGGCCCGGGGAGATGCAGGTTGATCTTCTCGCCTTCACTCGCAGGTCGGGTGCTCGCAGGCCTCGCAGCGGCCTTCACCGTCGGGGCTGCGGGAGCCCGGGCGGAACCGCCGGAGCCTGCAGAACCGGTCTCCGCCTTCCGCGCGCTCTCGTCCAACATGGACGCCTATTGCAGCCGGATCTCGCTGATCCGGTCCGCCACCCGACGGGTCGACATCCAGACCTACATCCTGACCCCTGATATCACGGGCTCGGGCCTGATCCGCGAGTTGGAGGCGGCCGCCGCCAGGGGCGTCGCGATCCGGCTGCTTCTCGACGACTACGGGTCCCACGAGGCCAAACCCAGGCTGGACACCCTTCGCAGGACGCCGGGGGTCGAGATCCGCTATGTCAACGCCTCCCAGCACCGCGGGCTGGGCCGCCGGATCGACTACCTCCTGCGGTTCGGTCAGCTCAACAGGCGGATGCACAACAAGTCTTTCATCGTCGACGACCGTGCGGCGATCATCGGCGGCCGGAACATTGGCGACGTCTACTTCCGGCAGGGCGAGGTGAAGTTCGCCGACCTGGATGTCATTGTCGAAGGGCCGGTGGTGGCGGACCTTACCGGGGTCTTCGAGCTCTACTGGAACGCCCCCCTCGCCGCGCCGCTGGAGGCAATCGATCCGCTTCCCGCCCGGCCCAGGACGTTCCGCGATCCCTCGCCGGACCTTGCGCCCCGCTGCGAGGAAGGGGCCGAGCCCTCCGCCCCGTTCCAGTCCGCGCCCACCCTGGTGTTCTCGGACCCGCCCACCAAGCTCTATGCAAGGCCAGATACGCCGCATGCCTTCGATCCGATCCGGGAGCAGATCCAGCAGGAGATCGGCGCCCCGAGCCGCTCGCTGCTTGTGATCTCTCCCTACTTCATCCCGAGCGACGACTGGGTCGAAGGCCTGGTGGCGCTTCGGTCGCGAGGCGTCGACGTGCGGGTCCTGACCAATTCCGCCAAGGCGACCAACTCCACCCCTGTGCACGCCGCCTATTCCAAGTACCGCCGGGACCTGCTGGAGGGGGGGGTACGGCTGTTCGAGTTCAAGCCGACCGGCGAACCCGTCGAGGAACCCGATCTTGAGTTCGCCGGGCTGAGGTCGCGCTCGACCCTTCACGCCAAGACCTTCGCCGTGGATGGCGACAGGATCTTCGTGGGATCGTTCAACTTCGATCCGCGCTCCGTGAACCTGAATACCGAGATGGGTCTTGTCCTGCGCAGTCCGCCAGCAGCGCAAGGGGTGAAGGACTTCCTCGACACCGGCGCTCGCGCCAGCGCCTACGAACTGCGCGCGCAGGAAGGCCGCATCGTCTGGCTGGATACGGGTTCAGGTGAGGAAAAGGTCCTGAAACGTGAGCCTGGCCTCAACATCTTCGAAAAGGCCCTGCTGAGGCTGTTGGCCCTCGCACCTATCGAACACTTGCTCTGAACGCCTGACGGCGACTCAGACCGCCTGCTTGAGCGCTTCGCCCAGGCGGTCTTCCTTGAGCTTCTCGGCCACCAGGAAGGCCAGTTCGAGGGCCTGTTCGCCATTCAATCGCGGGTCGCAGTGGGTGTGATAGCGGTCCGCGAGATCGCCTTCCGAGAGAGCGCGGGCGCCGCCGAGGCACTCGGTGACGTTCTGCCCCGTCATCTCCAGATGGACGCCGCCAGGGTGCACGCCTTCAGCCCGGCAGATCTCGACGAAGCTCTTCACCTCGGAAAGGATCCGGTCGAACGGGCGGGTCTTGTAGCCCGTCGCGGCCGTGAGGGTGTTGCCGTGCATGGGGTCGATCGCCCAGACGACCCGCGCGCCGGCGGACCGGGTCGCCCTGAGAAGCGACGGCAGGCGGGCAGCGATCTTGTCGTGACCGAAGCGGCCGTAGAGGGTCAGTCTTCCAGGCTCGTTGGCCGGATTCAGGATTTCGACCAGCCGAAGGAGTTCGTCGGCCTCAAGCGTGGGTCCGACCTTCATGCCGATCGGATTGCGGATGCCGCGGAAGAACTCCACGTGGGCGCCGTCGGGCTGGCGGGTCCGCTCGCCGATCCACAGAAGGTGAGCGGAGGTGTCGTACCAGTCGCCGGAGGTGGAATCGACCCGCGTCATGGCTTCCTCGAAGCCCAGCAGCAGGGCCTCGTGGGAGGTGAAGAACTCCACCCTGTGAAGATCCGGATGGGTCTCGGGAGTGACGCCGATCGCGGCCATGAAGGTAAGGGCCTCGGTGATCTTCTCCGAGAGCGCGCGGTAGCGGGCGCCCTGAGGGCTGTCGCCCACGAATCCGAGGGTCCAGCGATGAATATTGTGCAGGTCGGCGTAGCCGCCCCCGGCGAAGGCCCGCAGCAGGTTCAGAGTCGAGGCGGACTGGGCGTAGGCCTGGAGCAGGCGCTGGGGATCCGGCGTCCGTGAAGCGGGGTCGAACTCCATGCCATTGATGATGTCGCCCCGGTAGGACGGCAGGGTCACGTCCCCGACGGTCTCGGTGGCGGAGGAGCGCGGCTTGGCGAACTGGCCGGCCATACGACCGACCTTCACCACCGGCTTGCCTCCGGCGAAGGTCAGCACCACCGCCATCTG
>NZ_JADCBG010000052.1 GCF_020253645.1 Phenylobacterium sp. | reverse complement strand
CTCGGGCAGGGTGGGCGAACGCCAGATCACCTCGATGTCGGTGACGGCCTTCTGCGCCGCCTCGGTCTTCTGGTCGGCCAGCCGGGCGATGGACTGGGAATTGTTGGTGGCCGCGTCCAGCTGCCCCATCGAGACGGCGAAGAGGTTGGCCTCGTGGTTGGCGCTCCGCACGGTCTTGAAGCAGGTCTCCGGGCGGATGTTGCGCGGCCCGAACAGCCAGGTCATGGGCGCGAGGGTCCCGGAGGTCGACTTGGCGTCCCCCATGGCGAAGTCCAGCGTCCGGTCACAGGCCAGGATGCGCTCCAGGGTCAGGCCGGACCCCTTCTTCACGACGATCAGGGCCTGGTAGCCGTCAGGCCCATCGGGCTTGGTGGTCCGGGCGAAGACCTCGCCGCCAGACCGGCGCACGGCCTCCAGGCCCGACTGGTTGGTGAACCAGCCGGCATCGGTCTGCTTGAAGCGCATGGCCTCGATCAGGGCGGTGTAGTTGGTCCCGTAGAAGGGCTCGATCTTCAGGCCCGTGGCCTTCTCCATGTCGGCCAGGAAGGGGGTCCAGGCGCCCTGTGCGGCCTGGATGTTCTCGGTGGACATGATGGAGAAGCGCACCGTCCCCGGCGGCGGGCCCTCGGGCGCCCTGGGCTGGCAGGCGGCCAGGGCCAGGCTTGCGAGGACCAGGACAGCGAGGCGGACAGAGGGCATGGGTGGTCTCCGGCGCGGGGTTAGGGGGGCGAGTTCATGCCCGTTTCGGGGCGAAGGGCAAGGCGTTGTCGTCCCTGTGCGGGCTTGAGGCCGCCGCCAAGGAAGGCTAACGCCCCGTCATGTCCGTTCGCACCGACCTGTCCGCACTCGCCCTGCCCGCCCGCGAGGCCCGCTCCTGGCCCTTCGAGCAGGCCCGCCTCCTGCTGGACCGGATCCTGCGCCTGCGCCTCGACGACGCCGGCCGCGACCTGGCCGCCGCCCTGCTGGCCCAGGGTCGCCCGGACGAAGCCGTCGCCGCCCTGCCGGCCTTGCGCGAACCCGTCATCTTCCAGTGCGGCTACGGCGCCTCGGGCCTGCCGCACATGGGCACCTTCGGCGAGGCCGCCCGGCCGACCATGGTGCGCACCGCCTTCCGCGCCCTGACCGGCGAGGCCATCCCCACCCGGCTGATCGTCTTCTCCGACGACATGGACGGCTTCCGGAAGATCCCCGACAACGTCCCCAACCGCGAGGCGCTGGAGCTGGACCGGGACAAGCCGGTGACCAGCGTCCGCGACCCCTTCGGCCTCTACGAGAGCTTCGGCGCCCACAACAACGCCCGCCTGCGCGCCTTCCTCGACGGCTTCGGCTTCGACTACGACTTCATGTCCTCCACCGAGACCTACCGGTCCGGCCGGCTGGACGCCGTGCTGCTGAAGGTGCTGGAGCGCTTCGACGCCATCCAGGGGGTCATGCTGCCCACCCTGGGCGAGGAGCGTCGGGCCACCTATTCGCCCTTCCTGCCCATCAGCCCGACGACCGGCCGGGTCCTGCAGGTCCCCACCCTGGAGCGCAATGTCGAGGCCGGGACCATCGTCTTCCGGGACGAGGACGGGACCCTGACCGAGACCCCCGTCACCGGCGGCCATGTGAAGCTGCAGTGGCGGCCGGACTGGGCGGCCCGCTGGGTGGCCCTGGGGGTCGACTACGAGATGTCCGGCAAGGACCTCGTGGACTCCGTGCGGGTGTCCAACAAGGTGGCGAGGATCCTCGGCGGGGAGCCGCCGGAGGCCTTCCACTACGAGCTCTTCATGGACGAGAACAACCAGAAGATCTCGAAGTCCAAGGGCAATGGCCTGACCATGGAGGAGTGGCTGCGCTACGGCGCGCCCGAGAGCCTCGCCTACTACATGTACCAGTCGCCCAAGTCGGCCAAGCGGCTCTATTTCGACGTCATCCCCAAGGCGACGGACGAGTACCTCCAGCAGCTGGACGCCTACAACCGGGTCGGCGCCGGGGCCAATTCGCCCGCCATCGACAACCCCGCCTGGCACGTCCACACCGGCGCGCCGCCGGCGGCGGGCTCGCCCCTGTCCTTCTCCCTGCTCCTGAACCTGGTGTCGGCGGCCGACGCCTCGACCAAGGAGATCCTGTGGGGCTTCATCGCCCGCTACATGCCCGGCGCCGACGCCGCCAGCCAGCCCCTGCTGGACCGGCTGGCCGACTATGCGATCCACTACTACGAGGACTTCGTGAAGCCCTCGAAGCGGTTCCGCGCGCCGGACGACCGCGAGCGGGCCGCCATGGCCGACCTCGCCGCCCGGCTACGGGCCCTGCCCGCCGGCTGCCAGGACGCCGAGCTCATCCAGGCCGAGGTCTATGAGGCCGGCAAGGCGGCGGGCTTCGAGCCCCTGCGCCTGTGGTTCAGCGCCCTCTACGAGGTCCTGCTGGGCCAGAGCCAGGGCCCGCGCTTCGGCTCCTTCGCGGCCATCTTCGGCCTCGACCGGACGGTGGGTCTGATCGACCGCGCGCTGAAGGGCCAGCTGGCGGGCTGAGCCCCGCTCAGGGCTTGCGCGCCACGCCCTCGCGGCGGGGATCGGCGCCGCCGGACAGGCCCTGCGGCGTCACCATCACCCCGTGCAGGCCCGAACCCTCCGCCCCGCCGGCGCCCACCAGGACCACGCCGCGCGCCGCCAGGCCCTCGACCACGCCGGGCGGGAACTTGGCCGCTTCCGACATGTAGCGCGCGCCCCGGGCGATCAGGTTGGGCAGGGCGATCGCCTCCTGCATGGAGAGCTTCCAGTCCAGCACGCCCACAAGGGCCTTGAGGTTGTAGGCCAGGATGGAGTTCCCGCCGGGTGATCCCACGGCGGCCACGAACCGGCCCTTGCGGTCCAGCACCACGGCCGGGGCCATGGAGGAGCGCGGCCGCTTGCCGGGCGCCACGGCGTTGGCCGCCGGGACCCCGTCCTTCTCGGTCGGCGAGAAGGAGAAGTCGGTCAGCTGGTTGTTCAGGAAGAAGCCGTGGACCATGCGGCCGGAGCCGAAGAGGCTTTCCACGGTGGTGGTCATGGAGACGACATTGCCCTCGCCGTCGACAATGACGAAGTGGGTGGTGCCACCGGGCTCCTGCGTGGCGTCGGGCGCGCGTACGCCGGCCCCGCGGGGCTTGCCCGGCGCCGGGGGCGCGCCGGCGACATCCTTCGGGATCAGGGCCGCCCGGGCCTTGAGGTAGGCGGGGTCCAGCAGGCCCTGCACCGGCACGTCGACGAAGTCCGGGTCACCGAAATAGCGGTCGCGGTCGGCGTACATCAGCCGGCTGGCCTGGGAGAAGAGGTACCAGCCCTGCACCGTGTCCGGGCCATGGGCGGCGATGTCGGTATTGGAGAGGATGCCGAGGCCGATCAGCACGGCGGGTCCGCCTGAGGGCGCCGGCGGGACGCAGACCACATAGACCCGGTAGGGGCGGCAGACTGGCTCGGAGACCTTGGGCTTGTAGGCCTTCAGGTCGGCCAGGGTCAGGGTCCCGGGCAGGGGCCCCTCGGTGGTCCGCTTCACGATGGCCTCGGCGATCTCGCCTTCCAGCAGGGCGGCGGGCCCCTCGGCGGCGATCTTGCGCAGGGTGGCGGCGTAGGCCGGGTTCCTGAGGATGTCGCCGGCCTGGATCAGCTGGCCGTCCGGCCTGGTGAAATAGGCCACGGCGTCGGGCTGGCGCCCCCAGGCGGCGGACCGGGCGGCCAGGGCGGCCAGGCGCGGGGTGACGGCGAAGCCCTGGTCGGCCAGGGCTTCGGCCTCGGTGAAGAGGTCCTTCCAGGCCAGGCGTCCGTGGGCCTTCTGGGCCATGTGCAGCATGGCCACGGCGCCGGGCACGCCGGTCGACCGGCCGCTGGTCACGGCGTCGGCAAAGGACAGGGGCTTGCCTTCGGGGCCCAGGAACATGGCGGGCGAGGCGCCCATGGGCGCGGTCTCGCGGCCGTTGTAGGCGGTCACCTTGCGGGTCTTCGCGTCGTAATAGGTGATGAAGGCGCCGCCGCCGATGCCCGAGCTCTGCGGCTCCACCAGGCCCAGGGCGGCCTGCACGGCCACCGCCGCATCCACCGCCGAGCCGCCGCGCCTCAGCACCGAGACGCCCGCCTCGACCGCGAGGGGATGGGCGGCGGCGACCATGCCGGTCTCCTTCGCCTTGGTCGCCGGGGCGGCCGCCGGAGCCGACGCCTCCCGCGCCAGGACCGGCGACGCCGGCAGGGCGAGGGCCAGGACGGCGGCGGTCAGGAGGGCGGACTTCAGCAGGGGGAAGGGACGCATGGGGGCCTCACGACGCAGGAACCACCCAACCTATAGACCCGCCCGCGTGGACAAGGAACGCCATCCGGTGTTCTAGGAGCGGCATGAGCCCGCCCGCCCCCGGCCCCCGCAACCTCATCACCGACGTCCCTGGCCTCGCCGTCGGCCAGGCTGAGGACCTGGGCGCGCGCACTGGCGTGACGGTGATCCTGCCCGAGGGGCGGGCCGTCTGCGCCGTGGACGTGCGCGGCGGCGGCCCCGGCACCCGGGAGACCGACGCCATGGCGCCCGAAAACCTGGTGGAGGCCGTCGATGCGGTCGTCCTGTCCGGCGGCTCGGTCTGGGGCCTTGCCGCCGCCGACGGCGCCACAGCCTGGCTGGGGGCCCGGGGCCGGGGCTTCCGCCTCGCCGACCGGCCGGGCGTCCCGCCGTCCCCCGTCGTGCCCGCGGCCATCCTCTTCGACCTCGCCAATGGGGGCGACAAGGCCTGGGGCGAGGACCCGCCCTATCGCGAGCTAGGCCGCCGGGCCTGCGCCGCAGCGGGCGCCGACTTCGCCCTGGGCACAGCGGGCGCCGGCTATGGCGCGGCGGCCGGGGGCCTCAAGGGAGGGACCGGCTCGGCCTCGATCCTCTCTGCGGACGGCGCCGTGGGAGCCCTGGTCTGCGTCAACAGCTGGGGCTCGGTCACCGCCCCGGACGGCCGCACCTTCTGGGCCGCCCCCTTCGAGATCGACGGGGAGTTCGGGGGCCTCCCCCTCGACGGCCTGCGCGCCGGCCCCGGCCAGTGGGGCCCGTCCAAGGCCCCGCCCCCGGCGGGCGCCCGACAGAACACCACCATCGCCTGCGTCGCCACCGACGTCGCCCTCACCCCGGCCCAGGCCAAACGCCTCGCCGTGATGGCGCAGGACGGCCTCGCCCGCGCCATCCGGCCGGTGCACGCCCCCTTCGACGGCGACGTGGTCTTCGCCCTCTCCACCGACCGCCGGCCCCTCGTGGGCGGAGACGCGACTCTCGCCCGCCTCGGCGCCCTGGCCGCCGACACCCTCGCCCGCGCCGTCGCCCGGGGCGTCTTCGAAGCCACACCCTGGCCCGACGCCCGCCCCGGCGAAGGCCCCCCCGCCTGGCGCGACCGCCGCTGAACGGCCCAGGAATCTCCCGCCCCCCGCTTGCGCTTTGCCGCCCGTGCGACTAGGTTCCGCGCCCTCGCCGCAAGGCGGTGCGCGCCCGTAGCTCAGCTGGATAGAGCATCAGACTACGAATCTGAGGGTCGGACGTTCGAATCGTTCCGGGCGCGCCATTCTTCCCAAGATCTAGGAAAACATTGGGGTTTCACCGTCGGTGGAACCGTGTCCCGCCGAGTCTACGGCACCTATCATGTGGGCCGGTTCGGGTTGGCTTGGCCGAGGCCCGAAAGGTCTCCGAAGAGAGCGGTGTAAGGAGCGTATTCAAACGCCTTGTTCCGCTCGTAGCCGGTGATCTCGATCAGGATGCCTAACTCCACAAACCGGTTGATGAGATTGCGCGCGCCGCCGCCCGAAATGCCCAGACTGTCGCGCACCTCGTTTGCCATGACCACAGGCCGCTTGAACAGGAAATCGAGCAGGGCAAAGGCGTGCTTGCTTCCCCGGTCGT
The DNA here is from genome assembly GCF_020253645.1 of Phenylobacterium sp. Lineage (GTDB taxonomy): Bacteria > Pseudomonadota > Alphaproteobacteria > Caulobacterales > Caulobacteraceae > Phenylobacterium. The sequence goes on along the minus strand of NZ_JADCBG010000052.1, from coordinate 18,190 downwards.
AGGCATCGCCGATCATCGTGCGGTGGCCCTCACGGAGGTCGATGATCTGGGCCGCCACCTCGGCCGCTTGACGTGCAACCTCGGCGACACCGGTAAGGAAGAACCGGATCCAACCCTCGTAGTCGCCACGATCACGCGTCGCCTGGAGGGCCTCGTAGTATTTCGCTCGATGGGCGCGAAGAAAGGAGGAGAGATAGAGCACGGGCTTATCGAGCAACCCTTCCGCGCAAAGGAGGAAGGTGATGAGCAAGCGCCCTGTTCTGCCATTGCCGTCGTGGAACGGGTGGACCGTTTCGAACTGAGCATGCGCGAGGCCAATCCTGACCAGCGGCGGCAATTCACGCTCCTCGTGGATGAAGCGTTCGAGATCATGGATAGCGGTCGGGACGTGTTCAGGAGGCGGGGGCACAAAGGTGGCGTCCCGCACCGAGGCCCCCATGGGGCCGATATGCACTTGCCCCGTCCGAAACTCGCCGGGACTCTTCTCCCCGCCGCGCACACCGCGCATCAGCCGCTCGTGAATCTCTTTGATGAGCCTGCCAGACACCGGGAGTTCTTTTAGGCGAGCGAGTCCGTAGTTCAGGGCGGCGATGTAGTTCAGAACCTCGCCCACATCTCGCGGGGCGCCGGGTGAGTTCAGTTCGGCTTCGGCCCGCAGAACGTCGTCCAGCGATGACTGGGTTCCCTCGATCTGGCTTGAGAGAACAGCTTCCTTACGCACATACATGGCGACGAAAAGGTCGGCGTTCGGCAGGGTGCGGGTGGAGCCTTTCAGTTCCGCCAAAGCCCGGTCGGCCTCTGACAGAAGCAGCGCGATCTCGCCCGTAAGATTGAAGGGTGGGTCAGCGGGCGGAAGCGGAGCGGGGACGAACGCCTTGTAGCCAGCAAGCTGGGCTTCATACCTTCCGCCCCGGTCGCTCATGTTCGTCCCTTTGGAATCCTAAGAAGCGTATGGGAGTGAATTGGCTCCATGCGATAACTGTCTATCACATGTGGAAGATTCTTCCACATAGGCAAGCTGGCTTCCATATGGAGAGGGCGTAATAACTTTGGACCAGCCGGCCTCCTCATGCACCACGAGGGTCAGGCGACGCCGGTCGACCATGAGACGGAGATGAAGTGGTTCCGCCGGGCCGCCGAGGCGGGAAGCGGCCTGGTCCAGTACCAGCTGGGCGCCGCCTACGCCAATGAGTGCGGCCAGCCGCGGGACTATGTCCGCGCTTACATGTGGATCAACCTCGCCGGGACGCGGGGGTGCGGGCTCGGCTCCAAGGGGAAGGTGGCGGTGGCCAAGCAGACCCTCGCGGAGTTCATGACCCCCGAGGACATCGCCCGGGCCCAGAAGCTCTCGACCGCCTGCTTCATGGCCGGCTTCAAGGGCTACTGAGCCGCCTCACCCCTCCCGCAAGAACCTTCAGGTCATCATCGCCCGCGGCTCAGGCGAGGCGTTTGGCGCGGCAGTGTGCGGGGCGCCTATGGCGATTGCCCGCGGCCATAGGGGCGCCGCCCCGGGATCGATGCGCTGGTCGCCGTCGCAGAACAGGATACAGTGTCGGCATGGATTGGACCGAGGCGCCGAAGCTCGTTCCTGAACTGGATGTCTCCGACCTGGAGACGTCCCTGGTTTTCTACACGCGGATCCTCGGCTTCACGGTGCTCTATCAGCGGCCGGAGGAGGCCTTCGCCTGTCTTGAACTTGAGGGTGCCTGGCTGATGCTGGAGGCGGCGGACGGGCCGGGGCGGCGGTTTCGGACCGCGCCCCTGGTCAAGCCCTTCGGGCGCGGCGCGAACCTGCAGATTCAGGTGCGTGACGTAAGGGCGGCGCATCGTCGATACCTAACCGCCGGCTACGAGCCTCTGATCCCGCTTGAAGCCCGGACCTACCGGGTCGAGGCCACCGAGCGCCGCCTCCTCCAGTTTGTCGCCGTAGACCCGGACGGCTACCTCCTGCGGCTTTGCAGCGAAGGGGAGGACCGGGATCCGGACCTTTTCGGTGGTCAATCCGCTCTGTGACCGCCGCCGAAGTCACATCCCGGCTAGACGCCCTCGAGGCCGCCGGCATCCGCGCCTGGGTAGACGCCGTGCTGGGGCGGCAGACCCGGGATCACGCCGACCGCCGCGACGGCAATAGTGCTGAGACGCACGTTTGATCCTGGGTTCGTTTCCGCAAGCGTCACCTTAGCGCCCACGCCCTGATGGCAGCTATGGGTCGAAAGCGGGCGTTGGCTCTGCGCTCAGAAGCGGACTCTAAGCCTCTCGGTTTAGCGCCCATTTAGCCAAGCTAGTGCGCGACCGAGCCCGTTCGCTTCGGGCGGCAAGTCCTTCGTTCCTAGATCGTGCTCAGTTGGTAACTCGATACCAGATACCTCTACGCCACGAGCCTCCAAACCACGAACCAGCGCGCGAGCACTCTCGATCGGAGTGGAGGTGTCCTTCACGCCATGGACGACAAGGACGGCCCCCCGATAGCCGTCGAGAAGCGGTAGGCACCGCTTGCCGAGCACCGACCACCACCAGATCTCCGGATTCGTTTGGCCCATCCACGTCTTGCCGAGGCGTGGATCGGACTGGATCCTGAGGCGCTGCTCCGCGAACTCTGGATCGCCCTTCGTGAGGATCTCAAGCTCATCCCTGAAGGTGAGGCCGCCACCAGTACTCAGCAGAGCGAGTGCGCTCACGTCCTCCGAAGCGCCGGCCATGGCGCAGGCGGTGAGCCCACCCGCCGACACCGCCAGTAGCTGGAAGGCTCTGTGGTCTCGCAGCTTAAGCTCCTGCTTCAGCCGGCGAGCAGCGGAGAGATGGTCGAACCATCGCGCCTCTTCCGTTGCATGCGCTTCATACCCAGGGCCGCAGACGCCGGCGTCTGAGGATGCGTCCTTGGCAACCACGACCACCCATCGAGTGGAGGCTTCCCGCAGCACCTGGTCGAACCAGGCGAGGGACTGCGTCGTGTTGCAGGTCGAACCTTGGAGCACCATCAGAGCCCGATCCGGTGACCCGGCTTTCCGGTCATAGATTTCGACCGTCAGAAGGCTGTCGTCAGCCCTTCGGATCTGAAGGTCGCGTCTCTCCGGCTCGGCCACGGCCGGACCATTCAGAAGGCCGAGCCATAGGATGATCACTAGAGCTAGACGTCGTGGCATGTGTCGAGATTGCCGTACGCCAGCATACCCGTCAAACGTGCGGGCACGACGGGACGGCGGTGGTACGCGGATGTTTTCAGCGACTTCCGCGCGGGAACCAGGGACGCCACAATCTCGACGTGCGCTGACGGTCAAGGTCGCAAAAATCGACCATAGGGATGCTGACCTTGCGACACCGTCGCCCAATGCTTTGTCTCAGCGCCGCATACATTTCTGCCACACATGCAATTGCTCAGCCCTCAGACAAGATACCCAGCGTGGAAGAGCTGAAGGTTGACGCCGGAGACGGCGTCTAGGGCCCGGGCGACGGCGTCCGCGGGGCTGGCGTCGGGAAGGTGCAGGAGGCCCCGGTCGCGGAAGATGACGACCTGGGCGTCGGTGATGCGACAGGCGGCCGCCGGGCCGGACGGTCCACGCGCCGTGGCGCTCAGTGGATGAACTCCGGCTCAGGGTCGACCTCGAACCGGACGGCGTCGATCTCCGTGCGGCCCTCGATCCAGGCCCGGGCGATGCGGTGGCCGCCATCCATCAGCCGTCCGTCGGCGGAGAGGATGATGGGGTAGGACAGGTCCGCCGACTGGATGCGCGCCGCATGGGCCGCCACCTGCCGCAGGCTGGGCGCCCGGCCCCGGAACCAGCAGTCCTGGTCGAACTCGGGGATGTCGGCGATGGCGATCCGGAAGACGGGCAGGCCGGCGGCGGCGGCCCAGAGCTTCTCCGTCAGCCAGTGGCCGCGTCCGCCGGGAACAGTGTGGGAGTGGGTCTCGGGGGAGGACATGGGCCAAGTCTGGCGCCGGACCCTGCCGGCGACAAGGCGCCGTCAAACTGCCGGCCCTGTGACTAGGTTGGCCCCTCGGTCCGGGGGTTCAGGCCCTGATTTTCTTGCTTTTCACGCGTTTTTCACGCTCGGCGACCGTCACGCGTCACGGGGCCGGCACGCCCATCCGGGAGTATGCCCCTGTTCGTGACGCCGGATTGTCCGGGCGCACCGATCGGCCGGGGGCCAGACGATGACGAGGATGACTGACCAGCAGGCGGGTGCAGAAGCCCGGAGGCTGGAGATCTCCCTTGACGCTCACCTTGCCCGCCCGCCGCGGATCATTCCTGCGGGGCGCCCCGCGCCGTGCAGATCCTACCGGCCCTCGCCCCGGCGCGCGGTCATCGCCTTTGGAGCCTGATCATGCCGAAGCTGACCCTTCAGACCGCCACCGTGCGGATCGCCGACTTTCCCGGCGCCGGCCGGCTCCTGACCGTCCAGGCGACCTGCTTCGGGTCGCCTGAGGCCTGCGCCACGGCCCGCCTGTCGCCGCGCCGTCACGCGTCTGTTCCTGAAGACGGCCTCTGGGACATCGACCTGGTCTGTGAGGACTCAGCAGCCGGCGAGGCTACGCTCTGCCGGCGCGACGTGGTGTTCACCGGTGAGGCTGACTGGTGCGAGGGCGTTCGCCTGCATGGCCCGGGCGGCGAGCTCGAACACCGGATGGACCTGTTTCCGCCGAACCGGTCGATCCCGAACCGCCCTGTCGGACACCTCCCCGACGACACCCCTGTCCTGCCGCCGCCGCGGCCTTTGGCGACGCACGTGAAGCGCCTGGTTCTGGACGGCCTCGCGGCGGCGTCCGTCCTCGCCGCCTTCGGCCTTCTGCCGCTGGCCCTACCCGCCAGCGCCTCCGAGCCGGCCCGCCAAGCGGCGATTCTGGCGACTGACGGGCCGGCGTAGTCCCATGAGCCGCACCCCGGCCGTTATCTTCGCCAGTCTGAACCCGGAATGGGGCGATCCCCTCCTCACCGCCCTTGCCGGACGACGCTGTCAGGAGGAGGGTGGCGCCCGGACAGGAGAGGCCGCCATGACCCGATTGAAGCTCCACGACGAACGCCACCGCGTCACCCGGGTGGGGTGGCTGAGGGCGGCGGTACTCGGCGCCAATGACGGAATCGTCTCCACCGCCAGCCTCATCGTCGGCGTGGCCGCCGCCTCCGCCGGTCGCTCCGAGGTGCTGGTGGCGGGCGTTGCTGCGCTCGTGGCCGGGGCCATGTCCATGGCGGCCGGAGAGTATGTCTCGGTCAGCTCTCAATCGGACACGGAAAGCGCCGACCTCGCCCGCGAGCGCGGCGAACTCGCCGCCCAGCCTGAGTCCGAGCGGGAGGAGCTGGCGGGCCTCTACCGGAGCCGGGGTCTCGACGCCGAGACCGCGCTGAAGGTCGCCGACCAGCTGATGGCCCACGACGCCCTGGGCGCCCACGCCCGGGACGAACTGGGCATTTCCGAGGTCACCGCGGCAAGGCCCGTCCAGGCCGCCTTCACCTCCGCGGCCACCTTCACAGCCGGCGCCGCCGCGCCCCTGGCCCTGGCCGCGGTCGCGCCCGCCGGGGCCCTGGCGGCGGTGGTCTCGGCCGGCTCCCTCTTCGGGCTCGCCCTGCTCGGCGCGGTTGGCGCGCAGGCCGGCGGGGCTCCGCCCCTGAAGGCGGCTGTCCGGGTCACCTTCTGGGGCGTCCTGGCCATGGCCCTGACGGCCGGCATCGGCCGGCTTGTGGGGGCGGCGATCTAGAGGGGCCTGTCCTCGGGATCCTCGATGAGGATCCGGTTCGCATCGCCCTGCGGGTCCTCATACTGGTCGTTCCGGAGGGTCCACCAGAAGGCGGCCAGCCCGACCAGGGCCAAGGCCATGGAGAAGGGCGCCAGGATCACGACGATGTTCATGGCTCGCTTCCCTTCAGCAGCCGCAGGGCGTTCAGGGTCACCACCAGGGAAGATCCGGACATGGCGAGAGCGGCCACGAAGGGATTGATCAGGCCCAGCATGGCCGCCGGTCCTGCGACCAGGTTGTAGAGCGCGGCGAAGGCGAAGTTCTCCAGCGCGCGCCGCCGGGCCGACCGGGCGACGTCGATGGCCTCTCCGATCCGCTCGGGCCGGTCCGCGGGATAGACAAGATCCGCCGCCGACTGGCTGGCGTCGAGGGCCGTGCCCGGGGCCATGGCGGCGTGGGCGTGGCTGAGGGCGGCCACGTCGTTCAGGCCGTCGCCGACCATCAGAACCCGCCGCCCGCGCGCCGTCAGGGCGTCAAGCACCTCGACCTTGCCCTGCGGCGTCAGTCCCGATCGCCAGTCCGTCATGCCCAGCCGGGCCGCCACCCGGCGGGTGGGGGCCTCCACGTCCCCGGACAGGATGGACGCCGTCAGCCCCTTCCGGGAAAGGGCGAGGGCAAGGTCCGGCGCCTGGGGCCGCAGAGCGTCGGCGAAGGCGAAGCGGAACAGGGCGCCGTCGGCGTCCCGGAACCACAGCTCGGTCTGGTCGCCCGAGAGGGGCGCCCCAACGAACGCCGCCCGGCCCAGACGCATGACCCCGACCGGGGTGCGCGCCTCGACCCCCTGGCCGGCCACCTCGACCGCCCCCTCAGCCACGGGGCCGTCACCCGCCGCCTCGGCGAGGGCGCGCGCCAGGGGATGGGACGAGGCCCGGGCCAGGGGACCGGCCCGGGCGATGTCGCTCGGGTCGGCGTTGAGCAGACGTGGCCGGCCCTCGGTCAGCACGCCGGTCTTGTCGAAGGCGACATGGTCGGCCTCCGCCAGGCGCTCGAGTCCCGCGCCGGACTTGACCAGGACGCCCCGGCGGAAGAGGCGCGAGGCGGCCGCCACCTGAACTGCGGGAACCGCCAGGCCAAGGGCGCAGGGACAGGTCACGATCAGCAGGGTGGCCGCGCGCAGCACCGCCTCGCGCACTGGCAAGCCCATCATCCAGGCGACGAGGAAGGTGAGGGCGGCGGCGGTGTGGACCACGGGTACGTAGACGGCCGCAGCCCGGTCGGCCAGCTGCACATAGGTGGACCTCGACTGTGCGCCCGACTCCACCAGCCGGGCGATCCGCGCCAGCGTCGAATCCTCCGAGGCGGCGTCCGCGCGCAGCGTGATCAGGCCGGAGAGGTTCAGGGCCCCCGCCCGGCAGGCGTCGCCGGGCCCGGCGGACAGGGGCGTCGTCTCGCCGGTCAGGATCGCCAGATCGAGCTCGGTGCGGCCGGACTCCAACACCCCGTCGACAGGAATCCGTTCGCCGGGCCGCACGCGGAGGCGGTCGCCGGGACGAACCAGACGCAGAGGTGTTCGACGCTCGCCGCCGTCCGGCCCGAGGATGACGGCGGAGGGCGCCTGGAGGGCCAGGAGGTCCGCCGCCGCGCTTCGGGCGCGCCGCCGCAGGGCGTGGTCCAGCCATCGCCCGATCAGGAGGAGGAAGAGCAGGGTGACGGCCGCGTCGAAATAGGTGTCGCGCCCCATCAGCAGGGTTTCCTGGAAGCTCACCAGGAGGGTCAGGATCACGCCGATCGAGATCGGGACGTCCATGTTGGCCCGGCCGCTCCTGAGCGAGTTCCAGGCCGACCGGAAGAAGACCATGCCTGCAAAGACGGCGCAGGGTGCGCCGATCCCGGCGCTGGCCCACTGCATGAAGGTGCGGGTGGCGGGCCCGAGTTCCTGGCCGAACAGCCCCGCCCAGACGGGGACCGAGAAGATCATGGCGTTGCCTGCGCCGAACCCGGCCACCGCCAGGGCCATGGCCAGCTCCCGCCCCTCCCTGTCCTGGGCCTCACGGGCCGAACCCGGATCATAGGGCGAGGCGGGGTAACCGATGCGCTCAAGCATTCGCAGGACGCGCCTGGGGTCGCCGTCCTGTCGCAGGCCCACCGAGAGCCGCCCTGTGCTGAGGTTCAACCGGGCGGAGACCACGCCGGGCGCGCCGGCCAGTTCGCCCTCGATCCGGGCGATGCAGGCGGCGCAGTGCGCGCCGCTGACGAGGAGGTCGAGGCGCGAGACGCCGGGTCCGTCCGGGGTCAGGTAGGCGGAGAGGTCGGCGCCGTCGATCCCGTCGTCTGCGTCTGGCGCCGGATCGGTCTGAGGCGCTGCGTCATGGGTCAGGGCCACGTCAGCCTCCGTCCCCCCTCGAAGGCCTGACCCCTCGCGTCGACCGCACGGAAAGAGAGGTCCCAGGCGCCGGTGAGGCCCGAGGCCGACGCCTCATATCGCCCGGGCGCCGTCTCCCGGAACGCCAGAAGGCGGCGACCCGCCACGGTCGCCGGACGTTCGAGACGGCCAGTGAGCTTCAGGCCCTGCAGGGCTGCGCCCTCGGCGTCGCGCACCTCGACCCAGGGTCCGCCCGGACCGGCGGCGGCCGCCGCCTCCCAGCCCAGGCGCGCCTGCGCCTCCTGAGTCGCGAGATGGCGGTTGTAGGCCACGCCGTCCTCGTAGGGGGTCTCGGAGACCTGGCCCGGAAATGTGCGGTAGGCGAGGGTCAGGAACCAGACGTTCAGGGCGATCACGATCGCAAAGAAGCCCACAACCACGCCCAGAACATGCCGGCCCGTCAGGGTCCAGCCGCCGCTGGAACCCTCAGCAGGAGTGGAGGGAGTGGACGTCATGGGCGCGCTCCGGGGTCGGTGATGAAGGTCGACTTCACGGTCATGACCCCCTCCGGGAGGGTGACGGTGAAGGCGACCGGCAGGCTCGTCTCGGCCTCCGCCTGCTCGGGCAGGGTCACGAAGACCCGTACGGCGCGAAGGGTGTTGGTCTCGATCCGGGCCCGGACCTCGTCGGCGGCGGGCGCCGCCGGGGTCTTCAGGACGGCGCCGGCTGGCCCGGAGAAGGCGATGCGGGCGTCGGCGTCGGCGAAGCTGCGGTTGGCGATCTTCAGGGTGTAGCCGTTGCGGACCGAGCCGTCCGCAAGCCTCACGGCGATGGGGTTCCGGTCCCTCAGGACGTGGACGTCAAAGGACTGTCTGTGGGCCAGGCCCCAGAGCATGAGACCGGAGACGAGGACCAGGGACCCGGCGTAGACCAGGGTGCGAGGGCGGACGAGGCGGTAGATGGCGGGCTGTCCCGCCGCCCGGGCCGCCACCGCCTTGTCGGTGTCGTACCCGATCAGACCCCGCGGCCGGTCGATCCGGTCCATCATCTCGTCGCAGGCGTCGGCGCAAAGGCCGCAGTTGATGCATTCCAGCTGGGCGCCATCGCGGATGTCGATGCCCATGGGGCAGACCACCACGCACTGCCCGCAGTCGATGCAGCCGCCCCGATCCTCCCAGGTCGCGCCCTTCTTGTGCGGCCCGCGAGGCTCGCCCCGGTCGATCCGGTAGGTGACCTGCAGGGAGTCCTGGTCGATCAGCGCGCCCTGGATACGCGGCCAGGGGCACATGTAGGTGCAGACCTGCTCCCGGAGAGTTCCGGCGAAAACGTAGGTGGTGAAGGTCAGGAGGGCGCAGAAGATGTAGGCGGTGGCGGGCGCCTCGCCGGTCCAGAACTGGCCAAGCACGGTCGGGGCGTCGTGGAAGTAGAAGATCCAGGCGCCGCCCGTTCCGAAGGCTATGCCCAGCCAGACCAGGTGCTTGCCAGCCTTCCGCCAGACCTTGTCGAGGGACCAGGGGGCGGCGTCCCGCCGCATCCGCGCGTTGCGGTCGCCCTCGAACATCCGTTCGACCTGGAGGAAGAGGTCGGTCCAGATGGTCTGCGGGCAGGCGTAGCCGCACCAGAGACGCCCGAACAGCGAACTGGCCAGGAAAAGGGCCAGGGCGGCCATCACCAGAAGGCCTGTGATGAAATAGACTTCCTGCGGCCAGAACTGGAGGCCGAACATGTAGAAGCGCCGCCCCTCGAAGTCGACGAGAACGGCCTGGTCGGGCAGGGCGCCGGGGCGGTTCCAGCGGATCCAGGGGGTGATGTAGTAGATGGCCAGGGTCGCGACCATCAGGCCCCACTTCAGGTCCCGCCACCGGCCACGGACATGTTTGGGATAGATCGGCGTGCGGGGCTTGTAGAGACCGCCTCCGGGATCCCCGCGTCGCCTCGCCTTCTCGGCGGCCGAGGCGGGGCCTTTGTCCCGTCCTTCAGCCCGCGTCCGATCGATGACGACGGCCATGACCCTGGCTCACTGACCGGCGGCGTTGGCGTGAACGTAGACGGCGAGGGCCTTGACCGTCTCGGGGTCAAGGCGTTCAGCCCAGCCGGGCATCACCCCGTTGCGCCCGAAGTGGATCTGTTCACGGATATCCGCCCGGGCGGAACCGTAGAGCCACTCCCGGTCGGTGAGGTTGGGCGCCCCCTGCAGGGGGTCGCCCAGGCCCGCCGGGCCATGGCAGGCGACGCAGTTGGCGGCATAGACCGGCGCCGCCCTCTGGACCGCGGCGGCGTTCGCCGGGCGACCCGAGAGCGCCACGACGTACTCCGTCAGGTCCGCGACCTGGGCGGGCGTCAGGAGCTGGTCCCGACCGAAGGCCGGCATCTGGGAAAACCGGGCCTGCGGGTGGCCCGAGCGTATACCGTACTGCAGGGTCCGGTGGATGTCCTCCAACGTCCCGCCCCACAGCCAGACGTCGTCCCGCAGGTTGGCGTAACCCTTGCCGCCGACGCCGCCGACACCGTGGCAGGTGGCGCAGTTGTCCCCGAAGACCGACTGGCCGACCGCGAGGGCATGGGCCTGGAGTTCCGGGTCGCTCTCGATCTCCTGGAGGGAGGCGTCGGTCAGGCGGGCGCTCTGTTCGCCCCGGAGGGCCTTCAGCTTATCTAGTTGCTCGACCAGTTCGGCCCTGTCGGACTTGCCGAGCACGCCGGGGGTATAGCCGGTCAGGCCCGGCCAGGCGGGCATCAGAACCCAGTATCCGATGGCGACGACGACGCTGGCGTAGAAGATCCAGAGCCACCAGCGCGGAAGGGGGTTGTCCAGTTCACGGATGCCATCCCACTCGTGGCCGGTTGTGGCGACGGGACCTTGGTCGTCTTGGGTTTCAGGAGCCGACATGCTCGTCCTCGTCATCTCTCAGCGGCAGGTGGGCCATGTCTCGGAAGGCTTGGCGGTTCTTGGGCCACAGGGCGTAGGCGACGCCGGCGAGGAAGATGACCACGAAGTAGATGGTGCCTCCCTGCTGGGCGAAGCGGGCGACCTGCTCATAGGTCAGGAAGCTCATCGCAGGTTCTCCGGTGCGTCCGCCTCGTAGGTGCGGAAGTCGACCAGCGTCCCCAGCATCTGGAGGTAGGCCACGAGGGCGTCCATCTCGGTCAGGCGGTCAGGATCGCCGTCGAAGTCGCGGCGGTTGACCTTCTCGCCGTAGTAGCGGGCGAGGCTGACGCCAGACGCCGTCGGATCGACCTGGGCCTCCAGGTCCGCCCGCGCGTTCTTCAGGGCGGTCTCCGTATAGGGCACGCCGACCCGGTTCAGGGCCCTGAGGCGCGCCTCGATGTCGTCGACCTTGAGGTCCTTCTTCGCGAGGAAGGCGTAGGGGGGCATGATGGACTCCGGCACGACGGACCTTGGGTCGATCAGATGCTGGACATGCCAGGCGTCGGAGTACTTGCCGCCAACCCGCGCCAGGTCAGGGCCCGTGCGCTTGGAGCCCCACTGAAAGGGATGGTCGTACATGCTTTCCGCCGCGAGGCTGTAGGGGCCGTAACGCTCCACCTCGTCGCGCAGCGGACGGATCATCTGCGAGTGGCAGACATAGCAGCCTTCGCGGATGTAAATGTCCCGACCCGCCTGCTCCAGAGGGGTGTAGGGGCGCATCCCCCTCACCTTCTCGATGGTGCTCTCGAGGAAGAAGAGGGGGGCGATCTCGACCAGGCCGCCTACCGACACCACCAGGAGGATGCCCAGGACCAGAAGAAGGGAGTGACGTTCAAGCTTTGAGTGTTTCTTCCACATGGTTCCGTCCCCCTATGCCGCAGCCGCGACGATGGGACCGGAGGCCTCGGGCAGGGCGGCGGGCGCCGGCTGCCGGATGGTCCGGTAGATGTTGTAGGCCATGATCACGGCGCCTGAGAGGTACATCAGGCCGCCCAGGGCTCGGATGATGTTGGCGATGTGCTTGGCGGAGACCGTTTCCACGAAGCTGTTCGCCAGGAAGCCCTGGGGCGTGTACTCGCGCCAGAGGAGGCCCTCGCCGATCCCCGACACCCACATGGCGGCGATGTAGAGCAGCAGGCCCAGGGTCGCGATCCAGAAGTGCCACTCCACCAGGGCGTTGGAATGGAGCCGGTCCTTCTTCCAGAGCCAGGGCACGAGGCAGTAGATGGCGCCGAAGCTGATGAAGCCGACCCAGCCGAGGGCGCCGGAGTGCACGTGGCCGATGGTCCAGTCCGTATAGTGGCTGAGGGCGTTCACCGCCCGGATGGACATCAGCGGCCCTTCGAAGGTGGACATGCCGTAGAAGCCGACGGCCACCGCCATCATGCGCAGGACCGGGTCCGTCCGGAGCTTGTCCCAGGCCCCTGACAGGGTCATCAGGCCGTTGATCATGCCGCCCCAGGAAGGCATCCACAGCATGATCGAGAAGGTCATGCCCAAGGTCTGCGCCCATTGCGGGAGGGCCGTGTAGTGCAGGTGGTGCGGGCCTGCCCAGATGTAGATGAAGATCAGCGACCAGAAGTGGACGATGGAGAGGCGATAGGAATAGACCGGCCTCTCCGCCCGCTTCGGCACGAAGTAGTACATTATGGCCAGGAAGCCGGCGGTGAGGAAGAAGCCCACCGCGTTGTGGCCGTACCACCACTGGGTCAGGGCGTCCTGGACCCCAGAGAACAGCGAGTAGCTCTTGGCTCCCAGGAGGCTGACCGGCAGGGACAGGTTGTTGACGATGTGCAGCAGGGCCACCGTCACGATGAAGGCGAGATAGAACCAGTTCGCCACGTAGATGTGGGGCTCCTTTCGCTTCCAGATCGTACCCAGGAAGACGAGGAGGTAGGCGACCCAAACGATGGTCAGCCAAAGGTCCACGAACCATTCCGGCTCGGCGTACTCCCGGCCCGCGGTGATGCCGGCGAGGTAGCCGACAGCCGCCATGACAATAAAGAGCTGGTAGCCCCAGAACACGAACCAGCCCGCCAGCCCCCCGGCAAGGCGGGCCCGGCACGTCCGCTGGACGACATAGAAGGAGGTGGCGATCAGGGCGTTGCCGCCGAATGCGAAGATCACCCCCGAGGTGTGGAGCGGACGCAGCCGACCAAAGTTCAGCCAGCCATGGTCGGGGAAATAGAAGATTCGTGGCCAGGCGAGCTGAAGGGCGATCACGACCCCGACCAGCATGCCCACAATGGCCCAGAAGACGGTGGCGATGGCGCCCGCCCGGATGACTCCGTCCTCATACCGGCCGGGATCGGCGTGATAGCGCCCGTTGGCCACGCCCACGGTGAGGGCGCCCGCCGCGGCGAGGGCCGCAAATGTGAAGATCCAGCCCTCGAGCCTGAACAGTGGATCAGGCGAAAGCGCCGTCGCCATCAGCGCCAGGAAGGCGCCTGCCGCCGAGATGATCAGCAGGGCCACCGCGCCGGGCGGCGAGTCCTGCTGGGCTGCAATGTCCGTCATGACCCGCGAGTCCCCAGTCGTCGTTCGGGGAATCCTGCCGCCGCGGCGGACCGGGAACCTTGATCTAGCACAAACCCGCGGGGCCTCCCGCCGGGGCAAGAGGTCAGGACCTTCTTAATCTTGTTTCAACACCCGGGATCAAGATCAGCGTCGCTACACCTGTGCCAACGGGATACAGGGACAGGGCCTATGATCAAACACAGCAAGAATGACGCCAAAGCGGTCGGGGGCGCGGCCATTCAGGTCCGCATCCTCGCAATCCTGCCGGTCGCGCTCCTTGCCGTCTGGCCATCGTCTGAGGCCTTGGCCTCGACGACCCGGGATGCGCTTTGCCCCCTTGGAGGGTCTCGTAAAGCGCTGTGCCTTGAAGGGCGCCAAGACCGCCGCGCCGTCCAGCCCGGCCCGGCGGTTGCCCAACAGGCCATACGCCGGCCCGTTATCACCCCCAGGATTGTCCTCACCCCTCGCGAGTTCGCTGCAAGACTTTCGCCCAACCAACTCGGGATCGACCTTTCGGACACCGTGCCTCTCGCCCCGGCCCTGAAGGTCCGCGCGAACTGGTTCGACGCCTCGGAGCCGGAGGTCCGGGATAACCCGTTCACACTCGTTGGCAACCGTGCCGGCCTGGTCAACGTCAACCGGGCCGAGGTGCGGGGCGGAGAGGTCTGGCTGACGGCCGGTGCGGGTGCGGGGGAGGCGACGAAAGCCGGCGGCTTCCACACCGCTGCACCCTGAGTCGCTCAGGCCGTGGACTGATAGAGCCCAGCGAAACGGATCTCGCGGCTTTCTCACGCTGAAGTCACCGCCAGTGACCGCGAACCTCACGGGGGCGGGACTCTCGCCTGGCATCCTGTCTTCGCCTGCGACCGAAAGGTCGGCTGCAGGCCGGACAGGGGACTCCTGATGCTTTGCCGTTCCTCCCCCCTCGGGACTCACGCCCGCGCCCTCTTCTCGGTCTCGCTTCACCAGCTCAGCATCCTGGCCAAACACACGGGCTGCCTGTTCTTCTTGACGGCAGTCGGCGCCGAGGCCGGCGTCCCGCAGGCGCCCGACCGGGCCGCGGGCCCCATGGGGTCGATGCATCGGCTGGCGCAGGGGTCCGCGGAGTCCATCCCGGGGCAGGGACCCCGCTTGCTGCTGGCCTTGGGTCGCGGCGCAGCCCCGGTTCTGATCGGCGCCGGTGCGGAGGCGAGCCACCCCAATCCCTTCACCCTGGTGGGGAACAGGACAGGTCTTGCGAACGCCACCCGTCTGGAGATCCTGGACGGGGAGGCGTGGCTGGCGACCACTCCGACCAGCCCCCGCCCGACCGGCCTCGCCGCTTTTCAAGACCCGGGTTCCTCTATAGCCTCGCAATAGACCCTCCAGCTTCTGCGGCGCTTCATGATCTTCCTCGGGACCCCGGCAGACGCCCTCGGTTTTCAGGCGGCGTTCGCCTCATGAAGAGGGCGTCGCCCCCCGGCCAGGCCCAGGGCTCCGTTGGGGTCGGACTCTCGGATCCGGGCCTCCTCCGGCAGGCCGCCTGGATCGCTGGGGCCGAGCGGACCGGCAGGGACTGGATCGAGGTGACCAACCCGGCCAGCGGCCAGGTCCTGGGCCGGATTCCCAACCTCGGCGCCGAGGATGCGGTCGCCGCAGTGGCGGCCGCCCGGGAGGCCCTTCCCGGGTGGCGGGGCCTGACCGCTAAGGATCGCGCGGCGCTGCTTCGCGCCTGGTTCGACCGGGTGATGGCCGCCCGGGCGGACCTGGCCCGACTCCTGACCGCCGAACAGGGCAAGCCCCTGGCGGAGGCGGAGGGAGAGATTGCCTATGCAGCGGCCTTCATCGAATGGTTCGCAGAGGAAGCCCGCCGGGCCTATGGCGACGTCATCCCGGGACACCAGGCGGACAAGCGGATCCTGGTCCTGAAGCAGCCGGTGGGCGTCGTCGCCGCCGTGACGCCCTGGAACTTTCCCGCCGCCATGGTGACCCGGAAGGTCGCCCCCGCCCTTGCGGCGGGATGCACAGTGGTGCTCAAGCCCTCGGAACTCACGCCCTTCACAGCCCTGGCCCTCGCGCGGCTGGGGGCCGAGGCGGGACTGCCGGCCGGCGTCTTCAATATCGTGACCGGGGCGCCGGCCCCGATCGGCGAGGTGCTCACCGGCTCTCCGGATGTCGCCAAGTTCACCTTTACGGGCTCCACCGCGGTCGGAAAGCAACTGGCGGCGGCGTGCATGGGCACGGTGAAGCGGGTCTCGCTGGAACTGGGCGGGAACGCCCCCTTTATCGTCTTTGACGATGCAGACCTTGAGGCGGCCGTCGACGGCCTCATGGCCTCCAAGTTCCGCAATACGGGCCAGACCTGCGTCTGCGCCAACCGCGTCTATGTCCAGGCTGGGGTCTATGAGGCCTTCGCCGCCGCCCTGGCGGCGCGAGCCGGCGCTCTGCGCCCGGGGGACGGGCTGGCGGGGGTCACGGACCAGGGGCCTCTCATCAGCCTTCCGGCCCTCGAGAAGGTCGAGCGCCATGTGGCAGACGCCCTTGCCGGCGGGGCCAGGGTCCTCACCGGCGCGCAGCGACTGCCCCAGGGCGAGCTCTTCTACGCGCCCACAGTCCTGGCGGACGTACCGGCGGACGCCCTGATCAACCGGGAAGAGACCTTCGGGCCCGTCGCCGGGCTGGTTCGTTTCTCCACCGAACCGGAGGTCCTCGCCCTGGCCAATGCGTCGAGGTCGGGTCTGGCGGCCTATGTCTTCACCCGTGACGCAGGCCGGAACTGGCGGATGAGCGAAGGCCTTGAGGCGGGAATGGTGGGGGTCAATACGGGTCTGATCTCCACAGAGGTCGCCCCCTTCGGCGGGATCAAGGAATCCGGTCTCGGCCGGGAGGGTTCACGCTACGGGCTGGAGGAATTCCTCGAAGCCAAGACGGTCTGTCTCTCGATCTGAAGAGCCACAGGCCGCCCTTGCCGAATTCTCGCCGGGCTGTTGCTCTAGGCCTTGCGATTCCTCAGCGACGCGGAAACTCTCGGGGGCAGGCCTTCAGGTGAAAACAGGTTCCAGGCTCGCCATTTACCACCCCCCTGGCCGGATCGGCGCCAAGTCGAACCCGTTCGGCAAGGACGTGGCGAACCTGCAGCTCTACCGGGCCCTTGCAGAGCATGGCGGCTTCAGTCGGGTCGACCTTCTGTCCAATCTCCCGGCGGCTGACGCAGACGTCGCTTCAGACCTGTTTCCCGAGGGGCGCCCGCCGTGCCAGCTGGCCGGGGGCAGCATCCTGTCCACGGAGTCGGCCGCCGAAGGCGGCGTCCTCTTCCGGGGGCAGCCGGAGCTCGACGCCCTTTCGTGGATCCGTCGCAAGGCCGTGGGAGACAGGGGCTATAGTCTGGTGGGCCTCATCCACACCCTCGCCCCTCCGGCGATGAGGCAGATGATCGCCAGCGCCCTGACCGCTCCTGTTCAACCCTGGGATGCAGTGATCTGTACGTCGCCGTCCGTGCGGGACGCCGTCCGGCGCATGTTTGACGGCTGGGGCGATTTTCTCGGAGAGCGGTTCGGCGGCGAGAGGCGGCCGCAGCCGCAATTGCCCGTCATCCCCCTTGGCGTTCCTGTCCAGGCGATCCGAGAGAAGGCGGATCGTCCGGGTGCGCGCGCAAGGGTTCGCTCCGACCTCGGCATAGAGGGCGACGAGGTGCTTGTCGTCTGGGTCGGCCGCCTGTCCTTTTTCGAGAAGGCCTTTCCCCAGCCCATGTTCCGCGCCGTGGAGGAAGCGGGACGGCTGACGGGGCGGCGCATGCACTTCGCCCTGGCGGGCTGGTTTCCGGGCGGCGAGGCGGACCGCGCTCGATACGAGCAGGCCGCCGCAGCCTACGCTCCGTCCGTCCAGGTCGACTTTCAGGACGGCAATGATCCTGAGGTCGTCGCCGACCTGTGGGCTGCGGGCGACATCTTCCTGTCCCTCGTCGACAACATCCAGGAGACCTTCGGGATCACGCCCCTCGAGGCGATGGCGGCGGGTCTTCCGGTGGTGGCGAGCGACTGGGACGGCTATCGCTTCACCGTCAGGCACGGAAACGAGGGCTTTCTCATCCCGACCCTCGGCGGTCCTCCGGGGGCTCTCGGTGAGGCCCTCGCCGTCAGACATGTCATCGGTCTCGACTCCTATCAGTCGTTCGTCGGCGCCGTGGCTCAGCATACGGCCGTCCATGTGGGCCGGGCGGCGGAGGCGATCGCCGAATTGACCCGAAATCCCGACCTGCGGCGGCGAATGGGCGCCGCCGGGCGGGCCCGGGCCCGGGAGGCCTTCGACTGGCCGGTCGTGGTTCGCCAGATGACCGGGCTGTTCGAGGAACTGGCCGCCCTGCGCGCGGCGACGCCCGCCGGACCCCAGACCCACCGCCTCCATCCACTCCGCGGGGATCCCTTTGCCGACTTCGCCGGCTTCGCCACCCACGATCTCGGCCTGGAGCGGCGGCTCCGCCTCAGGCCCGGCGCGGGAGCCGAGGATCTGGCGCGCGCAGCAAAGGTCGACCTCGACGGCGCGTTCCGGATCTGGCGCGCACCTCCGGAGGATGCCGGCCAGATCGTCCTCTTCCTCACCGGAGCCGGCGACGCCAGCGTCCGGGACCTGCTTCTCGCCTTCCCCGTGGAAAGGCGGCGCGCTGTTCAGATGACGCTGGTCTGGATGGCCAAGATCGGCATCCTGGACTGGCTTCCCGGCTAGATCACGACCGAGG
>NZ_JADCBG010000051.1 GCF_020253645.1 Phenylobacterium sp. | reverse complement strand
TTCGACAGGCTGGCACGCCACTACCTCGCCTTCATCCACATCGCCGCCTCGATACTCTGGATGCGCTGAATGTCGATTCGTCCTAGGGCATGTCCCGACCTGCAGGAGCCGATGGCCGCGAGGCGATCCGGGGCCGAGGGCGCTCGACTCCGCTGGCGTCGAGGTCGGGCGGGATTTCTGACTATGCGCGGCTCGACAGCCGATTGACCACCGGAGCTAGGCGCTTCCATTGCCACATGGCGGCGCCAGTCATGAGCAGGCCAACCGCCACCATGCGGGCCGCAGCCGTTGCCGCTGGGCTCTCGATGAGAGGCGAGAACACAAAGGCGCCCAGATAAAGCCCGCCGAGAATGTGCACAAAACGCAGGAACTTTCGGAGCTTAGGCATGGTGACAGGTTTCCGCAGATCAATGTGAGCGACAGTCACATACTCGAGTTGTGCGGGTCGGTTTGTCAAGCTAAATGTGAGCATTCATCACATAAAGCCGTCGTTGGGCGAATGACGAAGCGTAAAGGGTATCATCACGGCAATCTCCGGGCCGGCCTGGTCGCAGCGGGGTTGGAGTTGGTGCGAAAGGATGGCGCCTCGGCGCTGACGACGCGCGCCTGCGCACAGTGGAACGGCGTCTCCTCCTCCGCCGTGTTCCGGCATTTTCGCGATCGCCCGGCCCTTCTCAGAGCCGTCGCGGCGGAGGGCTTCGCCATGTTGGCGCGGACAACTGCGATCGATGATCCGGGCCTCACCCGTCAGGATCGTCTTCTCGCGATCGGCGGGGCCTACCTTCGCTTTGCGATCAATGAGCCGAACCTGTTCCGCCTGATGTATGGGGGCGACGCCCTGGACACGACCGACCCCAACCCCGACCCCGATCTCGAGGCGGCGGCGGATCCTCTGCTCGCACAAACGGCCCTTGCGGCGGGCGCCGAGGGCGATACGAGCGACCCTCGCACGCTTCTGGCCTGGAGCATTGTTCACGGGCTGGCGATGCTGACGCTCGACAATCAATTGGAGGGCCTCGTACCGAGCGATCCACGGGAGCGTGCGGAGCGGCTCGAAGCCATCCTCGTCCATGCCCTGCCCTTGTTCGCGGACGTCGGTCGCAGTGAGCGGAGGGGATGATGAAAGCTCTATCTGGTCGCTCCGGTCGCCGATGCCGGGAAAGAGCCTCGGCATGATCGCCCGTCGTGAATCCGGCGCGCTCGCCAGAGTCCAATGAGGAGGGGCGGGGCCGTTTGAAACTGAAGGCTCGGACGGGGTCAACCTGTTCAGAATCCTGACCACGTCCCACACGGGCGGCGTCCGAAGACGCCGCCCGCCGGACGTGCGGCTCTGTTAGCCGTCAGGCGGCCTTCTCACCCTCGATCAGCGGGGCGGCGCTGGTGGCGATCTCGATTCGCCTGGGCTTGAGCGCCTCAGGCAGCTCGCGCCGCAGGGCGATCGAGAGAAGGCCGTCGGCGAGCCGGGCCTCGGTCACGACCACGTAGTCCGCGAGCTGGAAACGGCGCTCGAAATCGCGCTCGGCAAGGCCGCGGTGGAGGAACCGGCGCTCGGCCTCATTGGCCGCCTTGCGACCCTGGACGGTGAGCAGGTTCTCCTTGACCTCGATGTTCAGCTCTTCGGGCCGGAAGCCGGCGACCGCGATCTCGATGCGGTAGGCGCTCTCGTCGGTCCGCTCAATGTTGTAGGGTGGGTAGCCGGCGGCCTGGTCGACCGAGGCGGATTCCAGAAGCTGGGCCAGACGGTCAAAGCCGACGACGGAGCGATAAAGGGGGGAAAAGTCGATCGTGCGCATGTGCGTTCACATCCTTCTTGTCGAAGCAAGGTTGCGTTTTGAGGGCGGACCTGTGCGCGCTGGAGCCTCGCACCGTCCGGAAGGCCCGGAATTCCAGCGCCTTCGTGGGGGAAATGGGGGCCGCGCCGGGAGGTTCAAGCCCCATGGCCGGCGCAGGGCGTTTACAAGCCGGCCGGCCAGCGGCATTGCAGGAGAGAAAGCGGGGGAGCTGCCCATGGATGGACTGGCGGAACTGACGGACAAGGTCCGGGCGCACTTCAGCGGCGGCGGCGCCGGGTTCGACCGGTCCATCCGTCTTGACCTCCGGGGCGAGGGCGTGATCCGCGTCGAGGGCGCCGAGGTGACCAACCTTCCCGACCCCGCGGACCTGGTCATCAGCGTCAGCCGCCGTGACCTTGAGGCCCTGGCGAAGGGGGAGCTGAACCCGATGACCGCCGCCATCACCGGGCGTCTGAAGGTGTCGGACATGGGACTGGCCATGTCCCTCATGACCCAGGTCAAGGCCCTCCTGGCCGCCCGGACCGGAGAGGCCTGACATGACCGAGACGGCGCCCCTGACAGCCCTGCCGGATTCTCCGGTCCCTCCCGGCGGCGGCGCGGAATGGTTCGAGGGGCAGGGCGGCGCGCGCCTGCGCGCCGCGCTCTTCCGCCCCGAAGGCCGACCGCGTGGCTCGGTCATCCTCTCCACCGGACGGACCGAGGCCATCGAGAAGTACTTCGAGGTGGTGTGCGACCTCCAGGCGCGAGGCTTTGTGGTCCTGGTCAACGAATGGCGCGGGCAGGGGCTGTCCCACCGCGACCTCCCCGACCGGCGCAAGGGCCATGCGCGGGGCGTGGAGCCCTTTCTCGCCGACTATCACGCCCTGCTGGTGGCCTTCGAGGCGCGTCTCCCGAAGCCCTGGATCGCCGCAGGTCACTCCATGGGCGGTTGCCTCACCCTGACCGCCCTGGCCCGGGGACAGGCGCGCCGATTCGCCGGCGCCGTACTCTGCGCCCCCATGCTGGGCCTGCGACTGCCGCGCTTCGCCCGCCTGCTGGTCGGCGTCCGGATGCTGGCCGGCGGAGCCGAGGGCTGGGCCCAGCCGCCTGGCGATCCCGCCGCCGAGTCCTTCGAGGGCAATGTCCTGACCCAAGATCCTGTGCGCTATCGCAGGAACAAGGACCTGCTCCGGGCCAATCCTGACCTCGCCCTCTCCTCGCCCACCTGGGGCTGGCTGGACTTCGCCCTGAAGACCATGGACTGGCTGTCTCGCCGGGAGAATCTCGCGAACGCGATCCTGCCGGTGGTCATCGTCTCCGCGGCCAGTGACCGACTGGTGGACGTCGCCGCCCAGTCCGTCATCGCCGGCCTGCTGCCGGACGGTCGCCTGGTCACCGTGGAGGGCGCCGAACACGAGATTCTGATGGAGACGGACCCCCTGCGCACCCAGTTCTGGACAGCCTTCGACGATCTTGCCGACCAGGTTGCGCCCCGGTACGCCTGACCCTCCGGCCCAGGTCCTCGCACCCTCTCCCGGGGGGGGGTGGGCGCGGGGCTAGTCCGCCGCCGGCGCCAGCAAGGGCAGGGCTTCCTCCAGACAGGCTGGGTCCCCGGCGATGGCGATCTGACCTCCGTTTAGGCCGATCGGTCGGCCGGCCCAGTCCGTGACGACTCCGCCGGCCCCCGCAAGCAGCGGCGCGGCCGCTTCGATGTCCCAGCACTTGCAGGCGCGGGATTCGATCACGAGGTCCATCACGCCCGCCGCGACCATGGCGTAGGCGTAGGCGTCGCAACCCAGGCGCGCTAGCCGGGCCGCCGCCCTGACCCGGGCCCATGCGGCCTGCTCGTCGGGCTCGAAATAGCCGGAAGGATCTGTGGTGGCGATAATCGCCTTGGAGAGGTCGCTGCAGGGCCGGACCCTGAGCGCCTGGCTGGTGTCGCCCCGGATGAGCCGGGAACCCGCCGGGGAACCCAGGAAGACCTCGCCCAGGTAGGGCTGGCCAATGGACGAGACCAGCGGCTGTCCCCGCCATCGGAGGCTGATCAGGGTGGTCCACAGAGGCAGGCCAGCGATGAAGGCTCGGGTCCCGTCCACGGGGTCGAGCACCCAGACGAACTCCGCGTCCGGCCGGTCCTCGCCGTACTCCTCACCGATCACCCCGTGCCCGGGAACGACCTCCGACAGCCGCCTGCGGATGGCGGCTTCGGCGCCCCGGTCGGCCTGGGTGACCGGATCAAACCCACCCGCACCGCCCTTGTCCTCCAGCCCGTGATCCGAACGGAAGAGGGGCAGTATGACCTCGGCGGAGAGCCGGTTGAGGTCGACGAGAAGGTCTTCGAGGTCTGCGATTCGGTCCGGGGTCGGCATGGCCCTGTCTACCGTCCGGCGGCCGGGAAGGTAAGGCGCCGCGCTCAGCTTGCGGTCTCGTCCATGTTGTCAGGCAGACCTTCAAAGAAGGCGAGCAGCGGCGTCCCTGTTGCCCGGGAGATTCTCCACAGCCGGGAGGCGGCGATCCGGTTGGCGCCGCTCTCATACTTCTGAATCTGCTGGAAACGCACGCCGCTGGCCAAGGCGAGCTGGTGCTGGGTCAGACCGATCTGGCGTCGGCGACGCCGGATCATGCGGCCGATGTGTGCGTCGATTACGACGTCCGGAGCGCGGGCGCTGTTAGACATGGGTGGCTCTCTATCCTCGGTTTCGCCCGTTCAGCGCCACTTGGGGTTGTGCCAAAATGGGAACCTTGCGCCTGATTCAGCAAGGCATGGGCCAGCCCCCCGATTGCAGTTGTACGTGAGGCCGCGCTATTGAGGGGTGTGACGGACCGGACACGACCCTCCCGGCTTCAGGATTTCGTCTGGCGCCTCGAAGCCTGGGCCTTCGACGCGGTGACCTTCCTGGCGCGCTGCTTTCCCATCGACGCCGTCTCCGACTTCGGCGCAGCCCTGGCGGGAGTCCTCGGGCCCCTGACTTCGACTCACAGGGTGGCCGAGACCAACATCCGGATCGCCTTTCCGGACCTGGATCCCGCCGGGGTGGATCGCCTCCTTGCGGCGCAGTGGCGGGCCCTTGGGCGCTGGGCGGCCGAGTTCCCGATCCTCGACAAGATCATCGCCGATCCTGCCCGGGTGGAGGTGGTCAATGGGGAGAGGCTAAGGGACATCGCGCGGAACAAAGAGAGCGTCGTGTTCATTTCGGGACACTTTTCCTCCATGGAGATCATGCCGGCGGTGATCATCCATGCGGGAGTCACCTGCCAGATCACCTATCGCGCGACGAACAATCCGCATGTGGACGCCCGCATCCGCCGCAGCCGGTTCCGCTATGGAGTCAGGCTGTTCGCGCCGAAGGGCGGGGATGGCGCACGGGAACTGATCCGGGCTCTCGGTCGGGGCGAGTGCGTGGCGCTGATGAATGACCAGAAATTCAACGGCGGCGTCCTCGCACCCCTGTTCGGCGTCGACTGCCACACCGCCCCCGGACCCTCAAGTTTCGCCCTTCGCTTCGGCATCCCCCTGGTCCCGATGTCGGTCCAGAGGCTGGAAAAGGCCCGTTTCCGGGTGATCGTGCATGATGACATCCGGCTCACCGACACCGGCGACCGGACCGCCGACATCGCTGCGGGCGTGCGTCGGGTGAACGCCTTCATGGAAGATCGGATACGGGATCGCCCGGACGAATGGTTCTGGGTCCACAGGCGTTGGCCGAACGAGGTCTACCGGCGGCGAAAGCCGAAGGCATAGGGCGCCCTGACGCCCAGCAGCAGCATCGGATCCAGCCGCCGGTCGCGCCACTTCATCCGCCAGCAGAGATGAGGCCCGGTGGCCCGACCCTCCTGGCCGACCAATCCGATGACCTGCCCGCGCTCCACCATCTGCCCTTCACGGACGCGGACTTCGGACTGGTGGAGATAGGCGGTTACCAGGCCCTGGCCATGATCGATCATGGTCAGTCCGCCCTCGAAGTGAAGGCCTGTTTCCGCGAAGCTGACCCGCCCGGGGGCCGGCGCCAGGATGGGGGCGCCTTCGGGCGCCGCGAGATCCGCCCCGTAGTGGGGAGCCATGGGGCGCCCGTTCAGAACCCGCTGGCCTCCGAAGCGGCCGGAAAGCCGGAAGCGCCGCAGGGGTCGGCTGAATCCCCCCGCGAAGTCCTCGGAATCCGCCCGGCTCGCCCACCCCTTCGCCTTCCGATCGGCCTCGGCGGCGATCCGGTCGAGCAGTTCGTCGCCTTCCGGCTGCACCTGCTGGGGCGGCAGCCCGTCGATCCGCTGAACGTCGAAGTCTCCAGGCGCCGCCTGTAGTCTCCGCACGGCCATCCGGCCCTCCGGGTCGGTGATCGCGAGTTCAAGGGAGAGAGGGCTGTCGCGGTCCAGGCCGACCAGGAACAGCCCGGAGGCGGAGGCGGGCCCTATGTCTTCGCCGTCGAGTTGGACCCGTGATCCCGGCCGGGTGCGTCCAATGAGGGTCCCGCCCTGCCGGGCCCGTCCCGAAAGGCGCACGCCCGGCCCGGCGGCGGCTGACGCATCGCCCGCGATCGCCGTCGCGCCGACCGAAGCCAGGGCGCCCAGCAAACTCCGCCTCGGGAGGAGGGGGGTCAGGGATTTACGGCGCGCCACCGGGCGAGGGCCTCCGCCGGACCGGCATAGGCCTCCTGGTGGACCGCGCTCCAGTAACGCAGGGCCTCCAGGGGAATGCGAACCCCGGATACGGCGCACAGGACAAACCGCCCGGGCCGCACAACCGTAAAGTCGCCATCCCCGAAGTTCAGCAGGGCGAGGTCTGCGCCGCCGGTGGTGTCAGGTGCGTTCATGAGGCGCTTTTAGCCCCTCCGGCCCGGGGCCGCAAAGGCTCCGCTTCAGAACAGGTCGCCCTGGCGCTGCGGTCCGCCGCCCGGAGGTTCGATCACCGCGCTGCGCTCGATATCGGCGAAGACCAGGCGGACGGGCTCTCCGGACCTCAGATCCGCACCCCTCCGGACAAGACCGCCGTCGGCCCGGTGCACCCGGGCGAACCCCCGGGCGAGGGGAGCCCCCGGATCCGCCGACTTCAGGCGCGCCGCCACCGCGACCAGTCTTTCCTCCGCCCTCGACACCCGACGCGACAGCGCCGGAACCAGCCGCTCGAAGATCCCGGCGAGGCGCTCCGATCCCGACGCCTGGGGCCGGGACAGGAGGCTGGGCTGGAGACGGCCGGAGATTCGGGCGAGCCGGGTCTCGTGCGCCCCGATGTTACGGATCAGACCCGACCCCAGACGACTCCGCGCCAGCCCCAGTCTCTGTTCGGCCAGTTCCACAAGGTCCGGCGCACGGGCCAGGCTGCGGCCCAGACCTTCCAGCCGACCCTGCCGGTCGCCGACGATCCGTCCGCCGCTGCGGTGGAGGCGCCCGGAGAGCTCAGCGACGCCTGCGCGGAGCTCGGAAAGGACGGGTGTCGCCATCTCGGCCGCTGCGGTGGGGGTGGGCGCCCGACGGTCGGAGACAAAATCGATCAGGGTCGTATCGGTCTCATGGCCGACGGCGGAGATCAGGGGAATCCGGCTCTCGGCGACCGTCCTTGCGAGGGCTTCGTCGTTGAAGGGCCACAGGTCCTCCACCGATCCCCCGCCGCGGGCCACGATGAGGACGTCCGGTCTGGGAATGTCCCCGCCCTCGGAGAGGTCATTGAACCCCCTGATGGCGCGCGCCACCTGGGCTGCCGCCGCCTCCCCCTGGACGACGACGGGCCAGACCAGCACCTGGCAGGGCCAGCGGTCCCGCAGGCGATGCAGGATGTCGCGGATGACCGCCCCCGTGGGCGAGGTGACGACGCCGACCACCGTGGGCATGGCCGGCAGAGGCTGCTTGCGCGACGCCTCGAAGAGTCCCTCCGACGCAAGCCGGGCCTTGAGGCGCTCCAGCTGGGCCAGAAGGGCGCCCACCCCCGCGGCCGTCATGGTTTCGATGACGATCTGGTACCGCGATCCCTGGGGGTAGGTGGTGATCCGACCCGTCACCACCACTTCCAGCCCCTGTTCCGGGCGGACGGACAGACCGCGCACCGAGCCCTTCCACACCACGCCGTCCAGGACAGCCCTTTCGTCCTTCAGCGAAAGGTAGACGTGACCGTTGGAATGGAAGGTGACCTTGGAGAGCTCACCGCGGAGCCGGACAAACCCGTACTGGTCTTCGAGGGTGCGCTTGAGGGCGAAGGCGAGCTCCGAGACCGAATAGGCCCGGGCGTTGTCCGCATCCGCCGGGAGGGTGTCGGGGTCCGTACCTGTCATGACTGGAAAGGGACGCGCCGAACGGACCGAGTGCAAGTCAAAAGACCGCCGGACCGCGGCGCGCCCCCCATCCCCAACGGATGCCGGGTCTAGATGTAGCGGCGAAGGCTGCGCGCGAGCTCATTGGCGCTGGAGCGCTTCTTGGCCTGGGCCGGCTGATAGGCGACCCGGGCGTGTTCGACGCAGTAGGGCCCGTCGGTGGCCCGGCGGCCGCAGAAGGTGAAGTCATCGCTGGAGGGGTCGCCGATCGGCCACTTGCACATGTGCGCGCCCAGGGTCAGGACGGTGGCGGCGCCGGGGGACTCCTCGACATAGCGCACCGGCGGCTGGGGCGGCGGGGCCGCAGCGGCCAGGGGTGGCGGGGCGATCCGCCGGGGCGGGGCGGGAGCCGCGGTCTGCCTCGCCGGCCTTGGCGCCTTGAAGGCCGGCCTTGCCGGCTTGGAAGGCGCGGCCCGCCCCGAGAGTCCTAGCCGGTGCACCTTGCCGATCACCGCATTGCGGGTCACGCCGCCCAGTTGCTTGGCGATCTGGCTGGCGGACAGGCCGTCCTGCCAGAGTTTCTTGAGCAGCTCGACCCGCTCGTCGGTCCAACCCATTGGTTCGCTCCACCATCCAGCCCGGCTTGAGCGCCCTGCGCCGCCGGGATCAATATCTTGTGTCGGAGCTTATTCCCAACCTCGCCCCTCCACAATATATCGTAACGGAAGCGCTACAGACCACAATCGGCGCCATGACGTCCATCCACAGGAACTAAATGTGGAGGCGGTGATTCAGATCGGGCAGGCGGCGACCTCAAGCTGCAGCAGGGCGAGCACCCGGCCGAAGCCGATGTACTGGCCCGCCATCATGGCCAACTCCAGGAACTCCTCGTCGGTAAAGAGCCGACGCATGTTCGCCACATCGTCATCGGAGATGTTGTGGTGATCTACGGCCATCTTCTCGGCGAAGTGGATGGCGGCGCGCTCGCGGGCGCTGAAGCCGGACTCATCGACCTTGTCCACGCCGGACGCGGCCTCTTCCTCGCTCACCACCTCGGGCGCCATGCGGACGGTCTTGCACAGGACGCAGCCGTTGAGGGTGGCGATGCGCAGGCGGATCAGTTCCTTCAGCCGGGGCGGGAGGACCCCCGCTCCGCCGGTGTGCCAGGGATGATAGAAGGCCTGGTAGGCCTGGACGAGGTCCCCGGCCGGGGCGAAGGCGCGGGCGAAATGGCGGCCAAGCCAGTTCTCGTCCGGCGTCGCGTCATGAATGGCCTTCATGTAGGGCGGCAGGCCCTCGGGCTCGATCAGGGGCAGGCGGGACATGGGGCGGTCTCCTGTTGTCTGGGCGCAAGGCTAGACGCGGACGCGCCGGGGGCAAGAGCCGACGAGAGCGCTTGCCACCGCTCGTGACCCGGCGCACATCATGGGCCATGACCGATACATCCCCGTCCCCGTCGCCTGTGATCCCCCCGGAGCCGCGGTCCTATCCCGGCTTTAACTGGGCGGGATTCCAGACCCTCTACATCCGCGAGATCATGCGGTTCTGGAAGGTGGGCATGCAGACCCTGGCCGCCCCCGTCGTGACCTCTCTCCTTTACATGATGGTGTTTGTCGTCGCCGCCCACGGCGCGCGTCCCCCGGTCCATGGGTACGACTTCGCCGCCTTCGTGGCGCCCGGGCTGGTGATGATGGCGATCCTGAACAACGCCTTCGCGAACTCCTCGTCCTCTCTGCTCCAGGCGAAGATGAACGGGCTGATCGGGGATTTCCTGACGCCGCCCCTGAGCCCGGCGGAGCATGTGGCGGCCTTTGGCCTGGGCGCGGCGACCCGGGGCGTTCTGGTGGGCGCCGTGACCGCCGCGGTGATCATCCCCTTCTCGCACCTTCCGGTCAGCCAGCCCTGGGCGATCCTCTACTTCGGCCTGGGCGCGGCCCTCATCCTGGGGCTCCTGGGGATCATGGGCGGGCTCTGGAGCGAGAAGTTCGACAACATGGCTGTGGTGACCAACTTCATCATCATGCCCATGACCTTCCTGTCGGGCACCTTCTACCTGGTGGAGCGCCTGCCCGAGCCCTTCCGGACCCTCAGCCACTTCAACCCATTCTTCTACCTGATCGACGGGTTCCGGTACGGCTTCCTCGGCTATGCGGAAGGCTCCGTCCTGGCCGGGGCGGTGATGACGGCGGGCCTCGTCGTGGCCCTGACCTGCGTCTGCCTCTGGATGTTCGACACCGGCTACAAGATCAAGAGCTGAGCCCGCAAACATTGACATTTCCGCCCGTCCGGCGGAGAACTCGGCCCCTTCCGGTCCCCGTCGCCCCGCGGCGGGGACGTTACGTTTTGGAGGGTTCCTGCTCGTGACCCAGAAGACGCAGCCCGAGGGCCTCAACGTTCCCGCCGACCACCTGATGGGCGTGTACAGCCGCACGCCCCTGGCGTTCGAGCGAGGCGAGGGCGTGCGTCTGTTCACTGCGGACGGCGAAGCCTACCTGGACGCCCTGGCCGGCATCGCCGTGAACGCCCTGGGCCACTCGCACCCCAAGCTCATCGCCGCCCTCAAGGCCCAGGCCGACAAGCTCTGGCATGTCTCCAACATCTTCACGATCCCCGAGCAGGTGAAGCTGGCCTCGGCCCTGACCGACGCCACCTTCGCCGACGTGGTCTTCTTCACGAACTCCGGGACCGAGGCCATCGAGTGCGCCATAAAGGCGGCCCGCAAGTTCCACTGGGCCCGGGGCCAGGAAGAGCGGATCGACATCATTGGCTTTGACGGCTCCTTCCATGGCCGGACCCTGGCCGCGGTGAACGCCTCGGGCAACGCCAGCTACCTGGAGGGCTTCGGGCCCCGCATGCCGGGCTTCCTCCAGCTGAAGTTCAGCGACCATGAGGCCCTGAAGGCCGCGATCGCCTCGCCGACCACCGCGGCGGTCATCCTGGAGCCCGTGCAGGGCGAGGGCGGGGCCCGGGCGGTTCCCGACTCCTGCCTGCGGGAGCTTCGCGCCCTGTGCGACCAGTACGGCGTCCTGCTGATCCTCGACGAGGTCCAGTGCGGCTTCTCGCGGACCGGCAAGCTGTTCGCTCACGAGTGGGCCGGGATCGAGCCCGACATCATGGCCGTGGCCAAGGCCCTCGGCGGCGGCTTCCCGGTCGGGGCCTGCCTGGCCACCGCCCGTGGCGCCTCGGGCATGACCCCGGGCTCGCATGGCTCCACATACGGCGGCAACCCGCTGGCCATGGCCGTCGGCCTCGCAGCGGTGGAGGAGCTCAGCTCGCCCGCCCTGCTGGACCATGTGGCGGAAGTGTCCGGCTATTTCACCCAGCAGCTCGAGGGCCTGAAGGCGCGCAATCCCGACGTGGTCGAGGAAATCCGCGGCCGGGGCCTGCTGATCGGCTTGAAGCTGAAGACGCCAAACCGCGAGTTCATGCAGCACGCCCGGGACGAGAAGCTGCTGATCGCCGGCGGCGGCGACAACTGCGTGCGCCTCCTGCCACCCCTGGTCATCTCGGTCGACGAGGTGCGCGAGGTGGTGGAGAAGCTTGACCGGGCCTGCGCCCGCGCCCGCGGGGCCTGAGGCGGCCATGTCTTCCCCTGAAGACGACATGAACCCGCCCGTGCGTCATTTCCTGGACCTCTGGTCCCTGGAGGCGACGACCCTGCGCCGGATCCTCGACGACGCCGCGGCCCGCAAGGCCGCGCGCGCCGGCTGGACCCAGGGCCGGGTCGACGCCGACGCGCCCGGCCGTGAGCGCACCCTGGCCATGATCTTCGAGAAGAACTC
>NZ_JADCBG010000050.1 GCF_020253645.1 Phenylobacterium sp. | reverse complement strand
GAAGGGATGCGGACTCCGGTGGGCGGGCGCTTCTGGCCCGCGACCCGCCTCCTGGCCGCCAGAGTGGCGAGATGCATGGCGGCGCTCCTTTGTTCGTTCCTTTTATGTTCACGCTAGATCAGGCGGGCGGGAATGTCCACACCGCTGTCCGCTTGACCTCCATGTCCTCGAGCTCGCGCGTGGTGGGCACCTGGTATTCCGCCAGGCGGACCAGGCCCTCCCTCGGGAAATAGGTGCGTCCAGGGTCGCCGATCAGGACCCGGGCTCCCCTCCGGGCCGCCGCCTCGAGCCAGGCCAAGACCCGCGCCGCCAACGGCTTCTCGTAGCAGATGTCACCCGCCAGGATGAGGTCCGCCTCGGGAGGCGGATGGTCGAGAAGGTCCTGGTCAGTGAAGTCGGCGACCACGCCGTTGACCCCGGCGTTGAGGCCAAGGGCTGCGCCGCAGAAGCTGTCGATATCCGCAGCCAGGACCTGTCGGGCGCCGGCCCGCGCCGCCGCAATGGCCACGATCCCCGATCCCGAGGCGAAGTCGACCACGCGCCCGCCCGCCACGACCCCGGGATGATCGAGGATGTATCGCGCCAGGGCCTGGCCGCCCGCCCAGGCGAAGGCCCAGAAGGGCGGGGGAAGCCCGATCTCCTGGAGGGCTTCCTCGGTCAGTCTCCAGATCGGCGTGATCTCGTCCGCCAGGTACAGCTTCAACTCAGGCGTATGGGGCGGAGACTGCAGGCGAGTGTGCTGGAGGATGAAGGCCCGTCGGCTTTCGGGGTCCGCGCCGATCATCAGGCGGGCGCTGCATCAGGCGTCGAGACGTCCGGTCGTGAGGTCGCGAGGGACAGGACCACCCGATATCCCCCGGGCTCATACAACATGGCCTCCCGCACCCCTTTCTCCGCGAGGAGGCGGTGAGCCCACGGCAGGTTGTAGCACGGCAGGTGCATGAACATGTGATGTTCGCAGTGGTAGTTCACCCAGTAGGGGGCCAGCAGGGCGCGCTCGATCCATCCGGCCCGGGTGGTCCGGGCCTGCCGCAGGGGGTCGGGTTCCCCCCGGGCGATGCAGGCGTGCTCGGCGATGTTGCGCAGCCGGGTGATCATCGGGAACCAGGTGGCCTGGGGCAGGACCCAGAAGACCGGCCAGGCCCACCAGACCCCGAAAGCCCCGCCTATGAGGGTGATGATCAGGCCACCGAGCAGCCACCGGCGCTTGCGCCGGACCTCTTCGACCAGGATCGGCAGGACCGGCTGGCCCGGCGCGCGGTCCTTCAGTCTCCGGACGAGGTCGCCGAACCTCTGCTTGAGGAAGGTCCGGCCGGTGAGGTCGCGAAGCATCTTCCGGCGCAGCGAGGTCCGGGTGATCGGGAAGGGCGCCGACAACCCGATGTCCGGATCTTCCTCCTGCTGGGCGTACTTGTGATGTCCGAGATGATAGGCCCGGTAGCGGGCCAGCCCCCCGCCGGTCAGCCACTCCCCTGCAAGGTCGTTGATCTTCGGGTTCGGGTGCAGGGCGCCATGGGCAGCGTCATGCATCAGGATCGACAGCCCGAGCTGTCGTGCGCCGATGATCATGACGGCCAGGGGCAGGGTCAGGGGCCAGATGACCGCCATGGCCGCCGCCGCCAGAATGACGGCCCACGCATGGGCGACCAGGGCGAGCCCCTTCCAGCGCGACCGGCGGGCGAGCGGCGCCCACTCCGAGGGGCTGAAACAAACCTTGGGATCAACGCGGGCTGCAGCGGGCATGGCTGACCTTGAGGGTTCAGCCGGTGACCGGCTTCAGCACGATCTCGACCCGACGGTTTTTCGCGCGGCCGTCGGCGGTGGAATTGTCGGCGATGGGCGATGTCGCCCCCTTGCCCGCCACGAAGAGGCGCTCGCGCATGACGCCGCCGGCCGTGACCAGATACTCGGCGACCGACCCGGCGCGCCGCTCGGAGAGACCCTGATTGTAGTCGGCGGACCCCGTGGAGTCTGCGTGCCCGATCACGTCCACGGTCGTCTGGGGATACTTGTTGAGGGTGCCGGCCACATCGTTCAGCACGACGTAGAACTGCGGCTTGATCTCGGAGCGGTTGGTGTCGAAGGTCACGTCGCCTGGCATCTGGAGGACGATATTGTCGCCCTGCCGCTCGACATTCACGCCGGTGCCGGCGAGCTCCCGGCGCAATTCCGCCTGCTGCCGGTCCATGTAATTGCCAACGGCGGCGCCGGCGAGGGCTCCGACGCCAGCTCCGATCAGGGCGTTCTTCCGCCCCTGCTCGCTCTTGTTGGTGTTCGTCAGGTAGCCCAGGGCGGCGCCGGCGAGCGCGCCCGTCAGGGCCCCGGTGCGGGTGTTGCTGCGCACCGTCTCACCGGTCGTCGCATCGATTGTCGTACAGCCGGTCAGGGCGAGGGCGCCTGCAAAGCACGCGGCCAGAGCGAGGAACTTTCGCATGATGGGGTCTCCTTTTGCCGGCGGACCGGCGGTTCCCGGGATTGGAACCGGGGATCAGGCTTTCATTCGGCTGTGACGGAAATCAGGCGCCCGTTCGCACCCGCAGGGTCTCGAGCCCCCGGAAGAAGGGGAGCTTGCGCCAGGAGGGCTCCGCAGCCGGATCAGCCAGGGCGAGGTCCGGGTAGCGGGCGAACAGGCGCGGCAGGGCGACCTGGGCCTCCAGGCGGGCAAGAGGCGCGCCGATGCAGATGTGCGCGCCGCCGCCGAAGGACATGTGCGGAACCTTCTTCCGGGTGATGTCGAAGGCATCCGGGTTCTCGAAGGCGTCAGGATCTCGGTTGGCCCCCCTCAGGAGGAGGTTGACGCTTCGGGTCTTCGCGATGGGGCAGCCGCTGATCTCGAGGTCGCGGGAGGCGACCCTGGAGGTGGCGTCGACGGGGGGGTCGAAGCGCAGCACCTCTTCCACCAGGGCGGCGGCGAGGCCGGGATCGGCCATCAGCTTGGCCTTCTCCGTGGGGTTCAGCATGAGAAGCCGCGCGCCGTTGCCGATCAGGTCGGTGGTGGTCAGGTTGCCGCCCACGAGGAGGGCCGTGAGGTTGATGCGCAGTTCGGTATCGCTGATCGGCGTTCCTTCGCCCTGGAGGCGGACCATGTCCGAGATCAGGTCGTCGCGCGGGTGGGCGCGCCGGTCGGCGAGGGCCTCGGTGAAGTAGGCGGTGAGGGCGAGGCTCGACCGCTCCATGTGGGCGGTCTGGTCGGGGTTGCGGAAGGGGTTCAGGCCCTGGATCATTCCCTCGGACCAGTCCCGGAAGTCCTCCAGCCGATCATGCGGCACGCCCAGGATGGAGGCGATCACGTCGATCGGGATGGGAACGCAGAACAGGTCCATCAGGTCGACTTTAGCCTGGTCGCCGATACGGTCGAGGGCCTCGTCGACGATCCGCTCGACCTCGGGGCGGAACTTGGCCACCCGGGCGTAGAGGGCCCGGGACAGGGGCCCGCGGATACGGGCGTGGTCCGGGTCATCCAGGGTCAGGATGCTGGAGGTCTCGCTGCGCGGCAGGTTCGGGTCCGGCGGATCGAAGCGCTGGAGGCGACGGCTCTCCGGATCGGCGCGCAGGGGATCGCGCCAGAGCGTCAGGTCGGTGGCCACGCCCCGGACGTCGGAATAGCGGGATACGAAGGTGGCTCCGCTGAAGGCGTCATGGTGGACGGGGCAGGCGCTGCGCAGCTTGGCCAGGACCGCCGCCGGGTCGCGGCGGTAGTCCTCGTCCAGAGGCGTCAGCTGCAGGATCGTCGGAAGGGCGTCGTCGGCCATGTCTGCCTCCCTGGCTTTGGCGACAGACTATCGGGTCCCGCCGGCTGGTCTACAAGCCCCCGCCGCCCCAAAGACCCTGGCCGAACTGACCGGCGACCAGGGCCGCGAAAAGGATCAGGCCGGCAAGGGCGTTGGAGCGGAAGAGGCCGAGGGCGCCGGCCGGGTCGTCCAGGTCCAGCCGGGCGGCCTGCCGGGACAGATGCACGCCGTAGCCGGCGGCCAGGGGCAGGAACAGGGGTCCCAGGCGCGCGGCGAAGGCGCAGGCCAGGGCGAGGGCGAAGGCCAGAACGTAGAAGCCCAGGACGGCCCGGGGCGCCCGTCGCCCGAGCCTGCGCGCCGAGGACCGAATGCCGGCCAGGGCGTCGTCCTCCATGTCCTGCACGGCGTAGATGGTGTCGTAGCCGAGGGTCCAGAACAGGCCGGCCGCATAGAGCAGGTAGGCCGGGAGTTCGAGACTTCCAGTCGCCGCGGCGAAGCCCAGCAGGGCGCCCCAGTTGAAGGTCAGGCCCAGCCAGGCCTGCGGCCACCAGGTGATCCGCTTCATGAAGGGATAGGCCGCCACGAGCAGAAGGGAGGCGATCCCCAGGGCGATCGCCAGGCGGGGCAGGGTGAAGAGGATCAGGGCCGCCGCCAGGCTGCAGGCGACGACGAAGGCCCAGGCCTGCCGCACGGAGATCCGCCCCGAGGCGACGGGCCGGCCAGCCGTGCGGGCGACCCGGGCGTCCAGGTCACGGTCGACAATGTCGTTGTAGGCGCACCCCGCCGCCCGCATCAGGGCGGCGCCGGCGAAGATCTTGGCCAGCAGAAGGAGGTCCGGCCACGTCCCCGCCATCGAGGCGGCCAGGGCGGCGCCCTGCCAACCGGGCAGCATGAGCAGCCAGATTCCCGTCGGGCGGTCAAAGCGTCCCAGCTTCAGCCAGGGCTGCAGGCTGTGAGGTGCGAAGCGGTCCACCCAGTTGTCGGGGCGGGCGTCGGGAAGGATGTCGGTCGGGCGCACCTCGGGCATGGCCGGGTTCTACCAGACTGTGGCGAGGCTGCATCAGTCGAATAGGACCCGGAGGCGGGCGGTTGACCCGGGGCTTACGCAAGGGCACACCCACCCTGTTCCCAGCCGCAGGAAAGGAGGGGCCGAATGACAGAATCCGTCGCCAACCCCCTCCGCAAACCGGAGCGTCAGGGGCGCTGAGCCCCCGCTCCCGGTTCCCCGGCGATCCCCGCCGGACTTCTTCCCTGATACCGCCGCGCCTTTACCGGGCTCGCGCCGACCCTGCTGCAGACATGACCGAACACTATGAAGACGAGGACGAGGCGCCTCGTGAGCGCACCCTCTCCAACCTCCAGGTGATGGGCTTCATCGCCAGCTTCTGGATGCGCCGCCCCTGGCGGCTGACCTGGGTCATCGCATTTGGGTTCATCGCCATCGGGCTGGACATGGCCATGCCCTGGGCGGCCGGACACCTGGTCGACACCTTGACCCGCGGCGCAGAAGCTGCGCCCGACGCCTGGCGTTGGTGGGGGGTCTTCGTCGGCGTCAGCGTGGCGCGCGCCTTTGTCGGGAACATCCGTGACAAGCCCTGGTGCCGGCTGGCCGCCTTCAACATGAAGGAGATGACGGATGAGGGGTTCGCCCGCGTCCAGGCCTATTCGGCTGACTGGCACGCCGACTCCTTCGCGGGGGCGACGGTCCGCAAGCTGAGCCGGGCGATGTGGGCCTATGACCAGGTCTCCGACGCCATCTTCATGTGGATTGGCCCCGCCCTCCTGGTCCTGCTGGGCCTGACGGTGATGATGCTGCTGAGATGGCCCGCCGTCGGTCTCTTCGCGCTGTTCGCCGTTGTCCTCTTCATCGCCTCCAACATGTACCTGATCGCCCGCTTCGCGCGGCCGCTGAACCAGAGGTCCGTGGCGCTGGACACCCGGGTCGGGGGCGCGCTGGCCGACTCGGTCACAGGCAACGCCGCCGTCCGCAGTTTCGGAGCCGAGGCGAGGGAGGAGGCCCGGATCGCGGGGGTCACCGCCCTCTGGCGGGACGCGGCCATGCGGACCTGGTACCGGTTCACCGACCTGTGGCTGGTGCAGAGCCTGATCCTGGCCTTCCTCCAGGCCGGCCTGACCGGTCTCCTGATCCATCTCTGGATGCAGGGGCGCGCCACTCCCGGGGACGTGGTATTCGGCGTCACCGCCTTCATGGTGATGAGCGGCTATCTGCGGAACCTGGGCGAGAACATCCGCATGCTTCAGAAGGGCCTCGACGACGCCGAGGACCTGGCGCGGTACATGCGGACGGAGCCTCAGGTCCCTGATCGCCCCGGCGCCCGGCCCTTCGCCCCGGGTCCCGGCGAGATCGTCCTTGACCGCGCCGCCTTCGGCTACGCCAAGGCCGGCCGCCGCCTCTTCAGCGACTTTTCCCTGATCATCCGCCCGGGAGAGCGGGTCGCCCTCGTGGGCCCGACCGGCTCGGGCAAGTCGACCTTCGTCAAGCTGATCCAGCGCCTCTATGACCTGGACGAGGGCGCCATCCGAATCGACGGACAGGAGCTGTCGGAGGTGACGCAGTCGACCCTCCGGCGCGCCATCGCCGTGGTCCCGCAGGATCCGGCCCTGTTCCACCGCAGCATTGCCGAGAACATCGCCTATGGCCGGCCGGATGCGACCCTCGAAGAAATCCGGACGGCGGCCCGGCGGGCTCGCGCCCACGACTTCATCGCCCGCCTGCCCCTGGGGTATGACACCCTTGTGGGTGAGCGGGGGGTCAAGCTCTCCGGCGGCGAGCGCCAGCGCGTGGCCATCGCCCGCGCCTTCCTAGCGAACGCCCCCATGCTAGTGCTCGACGAGGCGACCTCCTCGCTGGACGTGGAGACCGAGCGCGAAGTCCAGGCCGCCATGGAGGAGCTGATGGCGGGGCGCACCACCGTGATCATCGCCCACCGGCTTTCGACCGTGCGCAGCGCCGACCGGATCCTGGTCTTCGAGGATGGCCGCATCCTCGAGGAGGGGACTCACGAGGAGCTGGTCCGGCGGGGAGGAGCCTATGCCCGGCTTCACGCCGTGACCCTTGGCGCGGCCTGAGGAGAGCTTGAGCCCGCCCGTCCAGGGGAGCAAGGTGACCCCAAAGCCCCGGAGGGCGCATGGCCAGTTATCTTGAGACGGTCCGGGAATGGTTCCGCGCCCGGCTGGATGGACCCGGCGGCCTGTCGACGCCGGAGGGCGCGACCCTGGGCTTGCGGGTTCTGGCCATATGGCGCTCCCGGATGATCGCCCAGGCCCTGAGGGCGCAGTCAGGGGGTGCGGTGCTTGGAGGCCCGTTCGCCGGCATGGCCTACCTGGAGTCTGCGACCGAGGGCGCCCTCGCCCCCCGCCTGATCGGGACCTATGAGGACGAGCTGCACCCCCACCTGATCGCCGCCCTGGCGGAGGAGCCCGAAGTCATCCTCGATATCGGCTGTGCGGAAGGCTATTACGCCGTCGGCCTGGCGCGGATCGCGCCGCGGGCCGAGGTCTTCGCGCACGACACGGCTGCAGCCGCCCTGCAGGCCTGCCGCACAATGGCGGAGATGAACGGCGTCTCGGAGAGGGTCCACACGGGCGGCCTCTTCCAGCCGGTAGACTTCCAGCGCTTCGCCGGCCGTCGTTGCCTGGTCATTGTCGACATCGAGGGCGCGGAGGATGACCTTCTGCGTCCCGACCTCGCTCCGGCCCTGGCGGGCATGCGGTTGATCGTCGAGACCCATGACGTCTACCGTCCGGGGGTGATGGACCGGGTCCGGGAGCGCTTCGAGGCGACCCATGAGATCACCGAGGTCCGGCCCGGGCCCAAGACCGCGCCCCTGCCGGAGCTGCTGCGCAACCGCAGCCACCTGGACCAGCTGCTCGCCGTCTGGGAGTTTCGCGCCGCGCCGACCCCCTGGCTGGTGATGAAGCCCAGGCGGTCAGCCTAGCCGGGCCACCTCACCCGCCAGGCGACTGGCCAGCTCGCCCCGCGGCGCGACCGATACGCTCTCCAGCCCCAGCCAGCGCGCCAGGCTCCGAAGGTTCCGGGCGAGGGCCTCCGGGGTCTGCCGGCCCGCGGCGGGCTCGGCGTGGGCGGCCTGGACCAGGAGCCTGCGGCCCTTCCTGTCGGCCTTCAGGTCCACCCGGGCGGTGATCGCCTCGCCCTCCAGGAAGGGCAGGACATAGTAGCCGTGTACCCTGCGGTGGGCGGGGGTGTAGATCTCCAGCCGGATGCGCACGTCGAACAGGCGCTCGGCCCGGTCGCGGAACCAGATGAGGTTGTCGAAGGGGCTGAGGAGGGCCTCGGCCCTGACCTTCCGGGGCGCCCCGGCGTCGGGCGACAGGTAGGCCTGCGCCCGCCAGCCCTCGACCCGAACGGGGGTCAGCTCCCCCAGCTCCACGAGTTCCGCCACCCGCAGGCGGGCGTCGGCGGCGCTCAGGCGGAAATAGTCCCTGAGGTCCGCTTCTGTCGCCACGCCCTGCGCCCGGGCGGCTATACGGACCAGCTCCCGCTGGGCCTGGACCCTGTCCGGTGTCGGCGCCGCCAGGAGCCCGGGCGGAAGCACCTGGTCCGGCAGGGCGTAGATGCGTTCGAAGGCGCCGCTGCGGGTGGAGGTGGTCAGCCTTCCCGTCCAGAACAGGCACTCGAGGGCCCGCTTGCCCTCGCTCCAGCCCCACCAGCCGCCGGCGCCCTTCGCCCCAAGGCCCAGTTCAGCGGCGGAGAGGGGCCCCCGGTCCCGGATCTCGCCAAGCACCCGGTCGATGAAGTCGCCGTGGCTCCGGAGGAAGGCCGCCACGCCGCGCCAGACCCCCACGCCCTCGGCGGCGTCCTGCATCCGCCACCGCAGAAGGGGTTGGGTCTCGAGGGGCGCCAGCGAGGCCTCGTGCATCCAGTATTCGAAGAGGCCCCGGCGTCCGACCCAGGCCAGGTCCTCCAGCGCCGTGCGCGGGTAGGGGCCAAGGCGGGAAAAGAGGGGCAGGTAGTGGGACCGGGCGAGGACATTGACCGAGTCCATCTGCAGGACGCCCAGCCGGCGCAGGGTCTGCAGGACCTCCCGGCGGCCCGGCGTCAGGGGCGGCGCGTGTCCGAACCACTGCGCGCGAAGGGCCAGGCGGCGGGCCTCGGGGGCGGAGAGTTCGGTCTTCACCGGGCCAGGCGGCCATCCGACAGGGCGCCGAGCTCGAAGCCGAACAGGACGGACGGATCCGGGGGCTCGACCTCCCGGGAGATCGCTTCCGGCGCCAGGGTGCGGACGAGGTGACGAAGTATGGCCAGCCGCGCCGGCTTCTTCTGGTCGGATCTCACGCAGGTCCAGGGCGCCGCCTCTGAGTGTGTCCGGCGGAGCATTTCGTCCCGGGCGGCGGAATAATCGTCAAACCGGGCCTGGGCGGCCTCGTCCAGTGGACTGGACTTCAGGGCCTTGAGAGGATTCGTCCGGCGTTCCTCGAGGCGCTTTTTCTGTTCCTTGCGGCTGACGTCCAGCCAGAGCTTCACCAGCCGGACCCCGCTGTCGACCAGCATGCCCTCAAAGGCCGGGACCTCGCGCAGAAAGTGCTCGTGTTCATCGCCGGTGCAGAAGCCCATGACCGGCTCCACCCCGCCGCGGTTGTACCAGGACCGGTTGAAGATCACGGTCTCGCCAGCGGCCGGGAGCCATTGCACATAGCGCTGGAAGAACCACTGGGTCCGCTCGCGGTCAGAGGGCTTGGGCGGGGCGATGACCCGGGTCGCCCGGGTCGACAGGTGCTCGGTGATCCGCTGGATCGAGCCGTCCTTCCCGGCTGCGTCCCGGCCCTCGAAGACGATCAGAACCTTGTCGCCCGCCGCAATGGCGTGCTGCTGATAGCGGACCAGCGCCAGCTGGAGCCGCTTGAGATCCTGATCGTAGGTGTCCCTCTGTCTGGGTTCTGAGGTCATGACGGGGAGCCTAGGCGGAAGGGTGGCTCCGGGTCTAGGAGGAAGCATGATCCGACTTCACGTCGCCGACGATCTCGCCGCGGGCCGGGAGTTCCCCCTTTCTGCGCCTCAGGGGCGTTACCTCACACAGGTCATGCGGCGGGGTCGGGGAGATGAAGTCCTGGTTTTCAATGGGCGGGACGGCGAGTGGCTCGCCCGAATCAGCGAAGCCGGCAAGCGGGAGGCCCTTCTCGCCATCGTCCGCCAGATCCGGGCCCAACCCCCGCCCTCGGGACCGACTCTCGTGATGGCGCTCGTCAAGCGGACGCCTCTCGAGACAACTGTCGCCAAGGCCGTGGAGCTTGGTGTCCGTGAGATCTTCCTCGTGACCACCGAACGGACCAATGCCGACCACGTCCGGGTCGACCGCCTTGCGGCCATCGCAGGGGAGGCCGCGGAGCAGACCGGCCGGCTCGACATACCTGAGATCCGGGGGCCTGACCCGCTGCAGAGGGTCCTCCAGGCCCGTCCCGAGGGCGAGACCCTGATCTTCTGTGACGAAGCGGGCGACGCGCCGCCCTTGCTGGCGGCGCTCGGCGGCCTCTCGCCAGGACCCGTCGCCATCCTCATTGGACCGGAGGGCGGATTTTCGCCCGCCGAGCGTTCAGCTCTCAGGGGAAGCCCGGGATCCGTTCCTGTGTCTCTCGGCCCGAGAATCCTGAGGGCGGACACCGCCGCGCTTTCCGCCCTGACCCTGGTTCAGGCGGCGATCGGGGACTGGCGGTTTTGATTTCCTTCCGCTGATCGAGAATTCCTGATTTGCGCTCAGGCGACTTAACGGCGTAAAGATCGCCCCCCGCCTGAGGGCGGCGCCGGGAAGGGAACCTACGGGAAGACGGGCATGGCCGACTCCAAGGTCGACGATCGACCGCTGGAATTCTCAGATGTCGTCGAATGGTTGCAGGCGGGGGAGACCCCTCCTGCGGACTGGAAGGTCGGCGCTGAACACGAGAAATTCGTCTTTCGGGTCGCAGATCACGCCCCGGTTCCCTACGAGGGGCCGGCGGGAATCCTGGCCCTGATGGAAGGGCTGAAGGCCTATGGCTGGACCGGGGTTTTCGAAGGCGAAACCCTGATCGGCCTGCAGCGCGGCCAGGCGAATGTGAGCCTGGAGCCGGGCGGGCAGTTTGAGCTTTCCGGCGCTCCGCTGGCCGACATGCACCAGATCGCAGCCGAGACCGCCGGCCACCTTGAGGAGGTCCGCGCTGTGGGCGCCCGTCTCGGACTGGGTTTTCTTGGCCTGGGCTTCACTCCGGAGTGGACCCGCGCGGAGGTCCCCGTAATGCCCAAGGGACGCTACCGCATCATGCGGGCCTACATGCCCAAGGTGGGCGGCAAGGGCCTGGACATGATGTTCCGCACCTGCACCGTGCAGGCCAACCTCGACTTCGCCGACGAAGACGACATGCGGTTGAAGTTCAGAACCAGCCTTGCCCTCCAGCCTGTGGTCACCGCCCTCTTCGCCAATTCGCCCTTCGTGGAGGGGCGTCCGTCCGGCTTCCTGACGGCGCGGGCCAATGTCTGGACGGATACGGACCCGGACCGGACGGGGATGCTGGGTTTCGTCTTTGCGGAAGGCTTCGGCTACGAAACCTACGCCAACTACCTTCTGGACGTCCCGATGTACTTCCTGAAACGGGACGGGGCTTACGTGGACGTTTCCGGGCGATCCTTCCGGCAGTTCCTGACCTCCGGCTTCGATGACCGGCCAGGCGACCGGCCCAGCCTCAAGGACTTCGCGGATCACGCCACGACAGCCTTCCCGGAGGTGCGCCTCAAGCAGTACCTCGAGATGCGCGGAGCCGATGTCGGTCTCCAGCCCATGCTGGACGCGCTCCCGACACTTTGGACAGGCCTTCTTTACGACCGGCCGGCTCTGGAGGCGGCTTGGGATCTCTGCCGCGACTGGCCCCTGGAGTCCCACGAACAGCTTCGGGCCGATGTCACCCGCCAGGGCCTGAGGGCCGCCATCGGTTCCCGCTCGGTCCAGGATGTGGCCCGGGATCTCGTGGACATCGCCGCGGAAGGCCTCAAGCGGCGGGCGCGGCTGGACGCCTCCGGAAGCGACGAGGGCCGCTACCTCGAACCCCTCCGGGAGATCGCGGACAGCGGCGTCACCTGCGCCGACCGACTGCTGGAGCGATTCGGCGGGCCCTGGGGCGGGCGCATCGATCCCGTCTGGAGGGAAGCGGCCTTCTGAGCCGTTCCGCCCGTTGGCTTGCCTGATCCGGCGGCGCATGGTCTGCTGATCGCCGAAGGTCTGTCCGGGTGCTCCGCACCCGCCTATGTCCCGGGGGGGGGCCTGGCATGAACATCGTCATTCTTCTGGGTGTCGTCGTGACACTGGCCACCGGCTTGCCCGTCTTGCGCCAGCTGCTGCGGGAACACCCCCGAGGTCTTCTCGTCCTGTTCTTCGCCGAGATGTGGGAGCGGTTCTCCTACTATGGCATGCGCGGAATCCTGATCTTCTACCTGACCCAGCACCTGCTGTTCGACAGCGACGAGGCCAGCGCCCTCTACGCCTCCTACACCGCCCTCGTGTACCTGTTGCCCCTGCTGGGCGGATTCATCGCCGACCGATGGCTGGGATCGCGCAAGGCGGTCGCCTTCGGCGCACTCCTGCTCGTGGCCGGACACATCGCCATGGGCTTCGAGGGCCGCCCCTCGCAGCAGGACCTGATCTATGGCGGAAACGTCTATCCCATTGTCGCCGAAGGGCGCATGGACGACCGTCAAGCCTATGTGCTCGTCGATGGAACCCGATACGAATTCGGTCCGCGGGAGGGCGGCGGAATCGAGATTCCCGGCGTGCCGATCGCCTCCGGTCTGCCAAGCTCGATCCCCGAGGGCGACTATGAAGTCCGGACGCTGATGAATAACGGCTCTGCGAGCATGTTCTACTTCGCGGTGTCCCTGATCATTCTGGGCGTCGGCTTCCTGAAGCCCAATATCTCGGCAGTGGTCGGGGAGCTGTATCCCCATGGGGATCCGAGGCGGGACTCCGGCTTCACGCTCT
The DNA here is from genome assembly GCF_020253645.1 of Phenylobacterium sp. Taxonomy (GTDB): domain Bacteria; phylum Pseudomonadota; class Alphaproteobacteria; order Caulobacterales; family Caulobacteraceae; genus Phenylobacterium. Next base: position 6,418 of record NZ_JADCBG010000050.1, on the reverse strand, counting down.
ACTACTACGGGATCAATCTCGGAGCCTTCTGGGCCGCCATTCTCTGCGGGCTCCTGGGTCAACATGTCGGTTGGTGGGCAGGCTTCGGTCTCGCCGGAGTCGGGATGTTCCTGGGCTGGGTTGTCTTTGTTCTGGGCAAGCCCCTCCTGGAGGGAAAGGGAGAGCCGCCGAATCCGCGCATGCTGAGAGAACCATTTGCAGGCTTCATCAGTCGCGAATGGATGACCTACATCATGTCCATCCTGGCGATCGGCGTCGTCTTCCTCACGGTCCAGAACAGCCGCCTTGTCGGAGCGGCTCTTGCGGCTGCAATCGTCCTGTCCCTCGGCGCCCTCGGCTGGATCCTCCTGCGGGTCTGTCAGACCCGAGTGGAGCGCGAGCGCATGGGCCTTGCGGTGATCCTGATCGTCGGCTCGGTGATCTTCTTCACCCTTTTCGAACAGGCGGGGTCATCCCTGAACCTGTTTGCGTCGACCAATGTGGACCTGTCCCTGACCCATGAGGCGGGCCGCTTCCTGGGGGTTCCCTACGGGACGCCAGAGCAGCTCGCCGCAATCGGCGTCGAACCCGCCGGGTGGTGGGCCTGGATCGACACCTCCATGGGCGCCGCCCAGACCCAGTCCTTCAACGCGGGCTTCATCCTGATCCTCGCACCGGTTCTCGCCGCCGTCTGGACCTGGCTGGGAAAGCGCGGCCGGGATCCGGATCCCACCATGAAGTTCGGCCTGGGCCTGATGCAGGTCGGGCTTGGCTTCCTGGTGGTCGTCTGGGGCGCCAGCCTTCACGACAGCGCCTTCCGGGTGCCTCTCATCCTGCTGGGCCTGCTCTATCTGCTGCACACAACGGGTGAGCTCTTCCTGTCCCCCGTGGGGCTTTCGGAGATTACAAAGCTCTCCTTGCCGGGCGTGGTCTCCTTCGTGATGGCCGTCTGGTTCCTGGCCTCGTCGATCGCCCAGTATGTCGGGGGCGTCATTGCAGGCTTCCTCGTCACGGAGTCCGTCGGCGGGGAGGTGCTCAATCCCGAGCTGGCGCTCAACACAGCAATCAGCGGCTTCCAAGCCCTGGGATGGACAGGCGTCGGCGCGGGGGTGCTCTTCGTCCTGATCAGCTTCGCGGTCCGGGGCTGGGCGCACGCCGACAAGCCTGTCCGCGGGCGCAGCGGGGTTGACCCCTCCTCGCCCGCCGCCTGACGCCGGCGCGGGAAGGCGGCTGTGGCTCAGCCGCCCGCGCCGCCCACGGTCAGGCCGGTGATCTTCAGCGAGGGCTGGCCCACTCCGACCGGGACGGACTGGCCGGACTTTCCGCAGACCCCGACGCCGGGGTCGAAATCGAAGTCATCGCCGATCATGGTGACCCGGGTGAGGGCGGTGGGCCCGTCGCCGATCAGGGTGGCCCCCTTCACGGGTCGGGTGATCCGGCCATCCTCGATCAGGTAGGCTTCCGTGCACTGGAAGACGAACTTGCCATTGGTGATGTCCACCTGCCCGCCGCCGAAATTGGCGCAATACAGACCGCGCCGGGTCGCGGCGATCATCTCGTCGCGCGGCGTAGAGCCGCCCTCCATCGCCGTGTTGGTCATGCGCGGCATCGGGATGTGGGCGTAGGACTGCCGGCGGCCGTTCCCCGTGGCGGCCAGACCCATCAGGCGCGCACTCATGCGGTCGTGCATGTACCCGACCAGGATTCCATCCTCGATGAGCACCGTACGCCCTGTCGGCGTGCCTTCGTCATCGACCGTCAGGGAGCCCCGTCGCCCGGGCAGTGAGCCATCGTCGTACACCGTGACGCCCCGGGCTGCGACCTGCTCGCCGATCCGGCCCGCGAAGGCGGAGGATCCCTTGCGGTTGAAGTCTCCCTCCAGGCCGTGGCCGACGGCTTCATGCAGAAGAACGCCGTTCCAGCCGGCGCCCAGAACCACGTCCATCTCGCCCGCCGGGCAGGGCGAAGCCTCGAGGTTCACAAGGGCCTGCCGGAGGGCTTCCTCCGCCTGAAGCCGCCACCGGTCCGGCGCGATCCAGGCGTCGAATGCGGCCCGCCCGCCCGCCCCGGCGTACCCGGTCTCCCGACGTCCGTCCCGCTCCACCGTGATCTGGATGTTGAGACGCGAGAGGGGGCGCACGTCCCGAATGAGTCTCCCGTCGGCGCGAAGAATCTCCACCGTCCTCTGTTCGCCGGCCAGCGAGGCCATGACCTGCACCACTCGCGAATCCCGATCCCGACACCAGGAGTCGATTTCCTGGAGCAGGGCGACCTTGGCCTCGAAGCTCGGGGCCTCGGTCGGATCGACATCCTCGTAGAGCCGGGCGTTCGTCGACCGGGGGCCTTCATCGGCCACGCCGGAGTATCCCCTGCGAGCCAGCGAAGCGGAGGCCGCCGCGCGCTTGAGCGCCGCCTCGGATACCTCGCTGGAGTGGGCGTACCCGGCGGATTCGCCCGCCACGACACGAAGACCGAAGCCGTCCGAGGTATCGAACGCTGCGGATTTCAGGCGTCCGTCGTCGTACAGAAAGGACTCGCTTCGGGAGCGCTCGAGGAAAATCTCCCCGTCATCGGCGTCTCCGATCGCCTCGGCGAGGGTTCGACGCGCCTGTTCCGGGACCAGGCCATGGGCCTCCAGGAGAGAAGCGGACTCAGGGGAAGTGGGCATACGGGACTCCGTCTGACAGGCGTGTATCCCAGATAGGGCCTGCAGGCCCTTACGTCACCCTTCCGGGGGGCTTCGAAAGGCGATCGGAGCCGCTTGGCAAGTTCACCGCGAGCGCGTATGGACGCCCCCAAGGAACCGCTTTCGGCTGTTTGGCTGCGGTGTCCGCTTAGACGTCGGCGGGGCCGCCATCCCGGGTCGGGTCCGTCCGCGAGCAACGACCGAGGGGACATGAAGTCTAGGGTTCAAGGCATTCGGGCAGGGCTGGCGGCCAGCTTCGCCGCCGTCGTGACCATGGTCTGGGCGCTTCCCGCCCTGGCCTCCGGAAATCTGGTCGGCCAGCCGACGCCTGGCGCCATCGGGCTTCAGCCCGGCGTCACGCCGCTCAAGCATGATGCGGCCTTCTTCCACGACGTGATCCTGCTGCCGATCATCACGGCGATCACGCTTTTCGTGCTCGCCCTGCTGGTCTGGGTGATGGTTCGCTACAACAAGAAGGCCAACCCGACCCCCGCCAAGTGGAGCCACAACACCACCATCGAGGTGATCTGGACCGTCGTGCCGGTCCTGATCCTGATGTTCATCGCGATCTTCTCGTTCAGGCTGCTTTACGCCTATCACGACATGCCCAAGCCCTACATGACCGTGAAGGCGACAGGGTATCAATGGTACTGGGGCTACGAGTACCCCGACAACGGGATCAGCGAATTCATCTCGAACATTCTCCCGGAGGACAAGGCCAGGGCCCAGAATGTCCCCTACCTCCTGGCGACCACCGAGCCCCTCGTGGTTCCGGTCGGCAAGCCGGTCAGAATCCAGGTGACCGGGGCGGACGTCATTCACGCCTTCGCGGTTCCCGCCTTCGGGATCATCAGCGACGCCATCCCGGGCCGTCTCAACGAAACCTGGATCAAGGTCGAGAAGCCCGGCGTCTATTACGGCAACTGCCGCGAGCTTTGCGGTGTTGACCACGCCTACATGCCGATCGAGGTGCGCGCCGTGCCCCAGGCCGAATTCGACGCCTGGGTGATGTCCAAGGGGGGGTACAAGGTCGGCGGCGCTCCCGAGGCCGCCCCCGCTCCGGTGACCGCCACCGCGCCTGCTCCCGCCCCTGTGGCGGCTTCCGCTGCTTCCGCTGCGCCCGCGCCCGTCCCGGCGCTGGCGTCGAACTGAGGTCAGGATTGTTTCAATGGCCCATGCATCCACCGCTGATCACGACCACGATCACAAGCCCCCGTTCCTGGTTCGCTGGCTCTTCTCAACGAACCACAAGGATATCGGCACCCTCTACATCATCTTCGCCATCATGGCGGGCATCATCGGCGGCGCCCTTTCCGGGCTGATCCGACTGGAGCTGGCAGAGCCTGGGCTCCAGGTGTTCGTCCAGGGCAGCTGGCTTGACCAGCTGGGCGTGGTGGAGGCCACCAAGCACGGCTACAACGTCGTCGTGACTGGTCACGCGCTGATCATGATCTTCTTCATGGTCATGCCGGCCATGATCGGCGGGTTCGGCAACTGGTTCGTGCCCCTCATGATCGGCGCCCCCGACATGGCCTTCCCGAGGATGAACAATATCTCGTTCTGGCTCCTGGTGGCGGCCTGGGTCCTGCTCTGCATGTCCATGTTCGTGGACGGGGGACCGGGCAAGGGCTTCGGCGGCGGCTGGACCATCTACCCGCCGCTGTCCACCACGGGACATGTGGGCCCGTCCATGGATCTGGCCATCCTGTCCCTGCACCTCGCAGGCGCCAGCTCGATCCTGGGCGCAATCAACTTCATCACCACCATCTTCAACATGCGCGCGCCGGGGATGACCCTGCACAACATGCCGCTGTTCGTCTGGTCGGTGCTGGTCACCGCCTTCCTTCTGCTTCTCTCCCTTCCCGTGCTGGCCGGCGCCATCACCATGCTGCTGACGGACCGGAATTTTAACACCGACTTCTTCGATCCCGCCGGCGGCGGTGATCCGGTGATGTTCCAGCACCTGTTCTGGTTCTTCGGGCATCCGGAGGTGTACATCCTGATCCTGCCGGGCTTCGGCATCATCAGCCACATCGTCGCGACCTTCTCCCGGAAGCCGGTCTTCGGATATCTCGCCATGGCCTACGCCATGGTCGCCATCGGCTTCGTGGGCTTCATCGTCTGGGCGCACCACATGTACACTGTGGGCATGCCGGTCGACCTGAGGGCCTACTTCGTGGCCGCGACCATGGTGATCGCCGTGCCCACCGGCGTGAAGGTGTTCTCCTGGATCGCCACGATGTGGGGCGGATCCCTGGACTTCAAGACGCCCATGCTCTGGGCCATCGGCTTCATCTTCCTGTTCACGGTGGGCGGGGTGACCGGGGTGGTTCTGGCCAATGCCGGGATCGACTACACCCTCCACGACACCTACTACGTCGTGGCGCACTTCCACTACGTGCTGAGCCTGGGCGCCGTCTTCGCCATCTTCGCCGGCTTCTACTACTGGTTCGAGAAGATGTGGGGCGTGAAGTACAACGAGTTCCTCGGCGTGGTGCATTTCTGGATCACCTTCGTCGGCGTGAACCTGATCTTCTTCCCGCAGCACTTCCTGGGCCTGCAGGGCATGCCCCGGCGGTATGTGGACTATCCTGAGGCCCTGACCTTCTGGAACCAGGTCTCCACCCAAGGTTACCTGATCACCGTGGTCGGCGTGGGCGTCTTCCTCCTGGTCCTGGTCGAGGCGGCGATCCGTCGCCGGAAGGCCGAAGCCAATCCCTGGGGCGAAGGTGCGACGACCCTTGAGTGGACCCTCTCCTCTCCGCCGCCCTTCCACCAGTTCAACGAGCTGCCGGTCTACAAGCCGGACTCTCACCGCTAATTGCGCCTGCCCGGTTTAATGGGCAGGTCGTCGTAACCAAATTGGGGGGCGCGGACCGAGAGACTTCGGTGCGCGCCCCTCTACGCGTCAGGTAACCAGGTCATATGACCACACCCGCAGCCACCCCCGCCGCCATGCCTGCCCGCTGGCAGGACTTCGTGCAGCTTCTCAAGCCCCGGGTCATGTCGCTTGTGGTCTTCACCGCAGCCACAGGCCTGGTGTGCGCCGGAGCGCCGATCCATCCCGTGATGGGGGCCATCGCGATCCTTTGCATCGCCGTGGGCGCCGGCGCCTCGGCGGCGCTCAACATGTGGTACGACGCTGACATCGACGCGCGCATGCGCAGGACGCGCGGCCGCCCTGTCCCGGCAGGCAGGGTTCAGCCTTCGGACGCCCTGGCGCTCGGGGTGGTCCTGTCCCTGTTCTCCGTGATGCTGCTGGGCCTCGCCCTCAACTGGCTTGCCGCCGCGCTCCTGGCCTTCACCATCTTCTTCTACGCCGTGGTCTACACGATGTGGCTGAAGCGTTGGACAGCCCAGAACATCGTGATCGGGGGCCTCGCCGGCGCCCTCCCGCCTGTGATCGGATGGGCCGCCGCAACCGGGCAGGCGCCCCTGGACGCCTGGTTGCTGTGCGCCATCATCTTCATGTGGACCCCGCCCCACTTCTGGGCCCTTTCGCTGTATACGAGCGAGGATTACGCCGCGGCTGGGGTTCCGATGCTTCCCGTGACGGCGGGAGCGGCCTCCACCCGCAAGCATATCTGGGTTTACAGCCTGCTGCTGATCCCGGTCTGCCTGGCGCCTGCGGCGACAGGACTCGGAGGCGCGACCTATCTTGCCGTGGCGGCAGGCGGCGGCGCCGTCTTTCTCCTTCTGGCCTGGCGGGTGCGCTCCGGACGTGCGGGCGATGCAGCCGATCCGCGGGTCTAG
>NZ_JADCBG010000005.1 GCF_020253645.1 Phenylobacterium sp. | reverse complement strand
CATCGTCGAGGGTCCGAACATCGAATTTGCGGTCGAGACCCGCGAGGAACTCTACTACGACAAGGAACGCCTGCTCGATAACGGGGACCGTTGGGAGCGGGAGATCGCCAAGAATCTGGAACTGGAAGCGCCCTACCGGTAGACCCGGTCGGCGATTCCGAACGCACTGAAACCCCGCCGGCGCTCTCCTGAGTCCGGCGGTCCAAGAAGAGGGGCTGAACCCGGTGGCCTTGCAGGCAATCGCATTCTATCTGCTGGCGGCGGTGACCATCGCGGCGGGTTTCGGCGTGGTCTCCGCCCGAAACCCCGTGCATTCGGTCCTCTTCCTCATCCTCGCCTTCTTCTCCGCGGCGGGCCTCTTCGTCCTCATGGGGGCGGAGTTCCTGGCCATGCTTCTGGTGGTCGTCTATGTCGGCGCCGTCGCCGTCCTCTTCCTCTTCGTCGTCATGATGCTGGATGTGGACTTCGCGGCCCTGCGCCAGGGGTTCGCGAGGTCCATGCCGCTGGGCGCCCTGGTGGCGGGCATCCTTGCCTTCGAGATGGTGGCGATCTCCGCCGTGGTGGCGAACCGCGGTGCGGCCGCAGGTTCGACTGGGCCCAAGGCGGCCTCTGCCGAAGTCCCGAACGCCGAGGCCATCGGCCGCGTCCTTTACACGGACTACGTCTATTTCTTCCAGGCGGCGGGCCTCGTCCTGCTGGTGGCGATGATCGGCGCCATCGTCCTGACCCTCCGGCATAAGCCCGGGGTCAAGCGCCAGGTGATTTCCGACCAGGTCGCCCGCACGCCGGAGAGCGGAATGCGGGTGGTTTCGGTCAAGCCGGGGGAAGGCATCCAGGAATGATCATCGGTCTCGCCCACTATCTGGCGGTCGCCGCGATCCTGTTCACGATTGGCGTGTTCGGGATTTTCGTGAACCGCAAGAACATCATCGTCATCCTGATGTCGATCGAGCTCATCCTGCTGGCGGTGAACATCAACTTCGTCGCCTTCTCGGCCTATCTGCACGACGTGATCGGCCAGATCTTCGCGATGTTCATCCTGACGGTCGCCGCTGCGGAGGCTGCTGTCGGCCTGGCCATCCTGGTGACCTTCTTCCGAAACCGCGGCGACATCGCCGTGGACGACGCCTCCGTGATGAAGGGCTGACGTCTCCCGATGACTGCTGAAGCCCTCCTCATTCTGATTGTCTTCGGCCCCCTGGCCGGAGCCCTGATCGCCGGACTGTTCGGCGCCCGGCTGGGGGCCCTTGCGTCCCAGGCGGTGACCACCGGACTTCTGGTGCTGTCCGCCGTCCTGTCCTGGGTGGTCTTCGCCCAGTGGACCTGGGGCGATCTTGAGCCCTTCACCCTGACCCTCGCCCCCTTCATCCACGTGGGTGAGTTCATCTCCAACTGGTCCATCCGCTTCGACGCCCTGTCCGCCGTCATGCTGGTGGTGGTCACCACGGTCTCGGCCCTGGTTCACATCTACAGCTGGGGCTACATGGCGGAGGATCCGTCGCGGCCACGCTTCTTCGCCTACCTGTCGCTCTTCACCTTCGCCATGCTGGCCCTGGTGACCGCCGCCGACTTCATGCAGCTATTCTTCGGCTGGGAGGGCGTTGGCCTTGCTTCCTACCTGCTGATCGGCTTCTGGCACCAGAAGGACAGCGCCAACTCCGCGGCGATCAAGGCCTTTGTCGTCAACCGGGTGGGCGATTTCGGCTTCGCCCTCGGAATCATGACCGTCTTCTGGATGTTCGGCTCCATCCAGTTTTCGGAGGTCTTCGCGAACATCGACGAGATCGCCGGCACCACCTGGCGTTTCATCGGCTACGACTGGTCCGCGGTGGACCTCGCCGCGGTGCTGCTCTTCATCGGCGCGATGGGCAAGTCGGCCCAGTTCTTCCTCCACACCTGGCTTCCTGACGCCATGGAGGGCCCGACCCCGGTCTCGGCCCTCATCCACGCCGCGACCATGGTCACCGCCGGCGTCTACATGGTCTGCCTTCTGTCGCCGATGTTCGAGTCCGCCCCGGTGGCCCGGAACATCGTGACGGTGATCGGCGCAGTCACAGCCCTGTTCGCCGCTACGGTCGGCCTGGCCCAGAACGACATCAAGCGGGTCATCGCCTATTCCACGTGTTCCCAGCTCGGCTACATGTTCTTCGCCGCCGGGGTGGGCGCCTATCAGGCGGCCATGTTCCACCTCTTCACCCACGCCTTCTTCAAGGCGCTTCTGTTCCTTGGGGCAGGCTCGGTGATCCACGGCATGCACCATGAGCAGGACATGCGCCGCATGGGCGGCCTCTGGCGCTATCTCCCGGTGACCTACGCCGTCATGACGATTGGCACCCTGGCCATCACCGGCTTCGGCATTCCAAGTCTCGGGCTCGGGTTTGCGGGCTTCTATTCCAAGGACATGATCATCGAGTCGGCCTGGGCGGCCGCCATGTCGCAGGGAGGCGTCGCGTCGTTCGCCTTCGTGGTCAGCCTGCTGGCCGCCGGCCTGACCGCCTTCTATTCCTGGCGCCTGGCCTTCATGACCTTCCACGGAACTCCCAAGTGGGCCGAAGCGGGCGCGCAGGGTCACGATGACCACGCGCACGACGGCCACGCCGCGGCCGCTCATGGGCATGATGACCACGCGCATGATGACCACGGGCATGGCCACGGCGCCCATACGCCGCACGAGAGCCCGCCCTCCATGCTTGCGCCGATCCTCCTCCTGTCGGTGGGCGCCATAGCCGCGGGGTACGCCTTCAAGAAGCAGTTCGTCGGCGACTACCAGGAAGCCTTCTGGGGCGGCGCCATCTTCAATTCGCCTGCAAATACGGTGCTGGAGCAGGCCCACCATGCGCCCGCCTGGGTGCTCTGGTCGCCCCTTGTGGTGTCCGCCATAGGCTTCGCCGTCGCCTGGTGGGTCTATATCGCCCGCGAGGGAATGGGCGCGCGCATCGCCGAAAAGAAGGGGCTCGCCTGGACCTTCCTCTACAACAAGTGGTTCTTCGACGAACTCTACGAGGCCACCTTCGTGCGCGCTGCGCGGGTGCTCGGGGACCTCTTCTGGAAGGTGGGCGACCAGAAGATCATCGACGGACTGGGCCCCGACGGCGTATCCGCCGCCTCCTACGCCCTCGGGCGCCGGACCGGACGGCTCCAGACCGGCTATGTCTATCACTACGCCTTCGTCATGCTGCTCGGGGTGGCGGGTCTTCTGACCTTCGCCCTCTGGGCCTGGCGGGCTTGAGGAGGGCGAGACCATGACCGGTATTCTTTCCCTCATCACATTTGCGCCTGTGCTGGGCGCGGCCCTGATCCTGGCCCTGCGCGCCGGGCGTCCCGCTTCTGCAAGGGGAGATGACCTCACCCGCTGGATCGCCCTGATCACCAGCCTCGTGACCCTTGGGCTGTCGGTCCTCCTCACCGTGAGGTTCGACTCCGCCAACCCCGGTTTCCAGTTTGTCGAGGACATTCCCTGGTTCGCCGGCATTCACTACCGGATGGGCGTCGACGGAATCTCGGTCCTCTTCGTCCTGCTCACGGCCTTCCTGGTCCCCCTGTGCGTGGCGGCGTCCTGGAAGTCGGTGGAGCAGCGCGTGACCTCCTACATGGTCGCCTTCCTGCTGCTCGAGGCCCTGGTCATCGGGGTCTTTTGCGCCCTCGATCTTGTGCTCTTCTACGTCTTCTTCGAGTTCGGCCTCGCCCCGATGTTCCTGATCATCGGCATCTGGGGCGGCAAGCGTCGGGTCTACGCGGCCTTCAAGTTCTTCCTCTACACCCTCCTCGGCTCGGTGCTGATGCTGGCCGCCGTCCTCGCCATGATCGGGGTCGCGGGGACCAGTTCGATACCGGACCTGATGGCCTTCCGCTTCGAGCCCTGGATGCAGACCTGGCTCTGGCTCGCCTTCTTCGCCTCCTTCGCGGTGAAGATGCCCATGTGGCCGGTGCACACCTGGCTTCCCGACGCTCACGTCGAGGCGCCCACCGCAGGCTCGGTGATCCTGGCGGGCATCCTCCTGAAGATGGGGGGCTATGGCTTCCTGCGCTTCAGCCTGCCCATGTTCCCGGACGCCTCCGAGTTCTTCGCGCCCCTGGTCTTCGCCCTTTCGGCCATCGCCATCGTCTACACCTCTCTGGTCGCCTTCCGGCAGACCGACATCAAGAAGCTGATCGCCTATTCCTCGGTCGCCCACATGGGCTTTGTGACCATGGGCATCTTCTCCTTCGACGTCGTGGGCGTGCAGGGCGCCATCTTCCAGATGCTGAGCCACGGTGTGATCTCTGGCGCGCTCTTCCTCTGCGTCGGGGTGGTCTATGATCGCATGCATACCCGCGAGATCGCCTTCTATGGCGGCCTCGTGAACCGCATGCCGATCTACGCGGTGATCTTCCTGCTCTTCACCATGGGCAATGTCGGCCTGCCGGGAACATCCGGCTTTGTGGGCGAGATCATGACCCTCACCGGCGTGTACTTCAGCTCCACCTGGACGGCTGTCGCGGCGACCACCGGCGTGATCCTTTCGGCGGTCTACGCCCTCACGCTCTATAGGCGCGTCGTGTTCGGCGAGATGACAAACCCGGCCCTCGCCGACATCACCGACGTCAACCTGCGCGAGATCGTGATCTTCGTCCCGCTGGTGGTCGCCACCCTCTGGCTGGGCTTCCAGCCGGGCCTCGTCTTCAACGTCACCGCCAGTTCGGTCGACGGTCTTCTGGACGCCTTCCGCACTGCGGTCGGCGACTGACGGAGGCCGAAGGAAACCGCCATGTTCGCCAATGACCTCGCCATCGCCGCACCCCTGCTGATCCTCGCCGGTGCGGCGCTCTTCCTCCTGGTCGCCGGCGCCTTCCTGGCGCGGCCGGATCGCTGGGTCGCCCTGGGCGCGATGGCCGCCCTGGCCGCCTCGGCGGGGGTCGCGATCATCGGGCCCCGCGGGGAGGCGTTCTCGGGCTCTCTGACCGCGGACGCCGCGTCTGTCTTCGCTCAGGTGGTGATCTGCCTCGGCAGCCTGGTGGCGATACCTCTTGGACAGGGCTGGTTCGAGCGGCGGGGCATCCGGAACTTCGAGTTCCCCGTCCTTATCCTCCTCGCCGCCCTCGGCATGGCGATGATGGCCGGGGCGGGCGATCTCCTCAGCCTCTACATCGGCGTGGAGCTCCAGTCCCTGGCGCTCTACGTGATGGCCGCCCTGCAGCGGGACGACGCCAAGGCCTCCGAAGCGGGTCTCAAGTACTTCGTGCTGGGCGCCTTGTCCTCCGGGCTCCTGCTCTATGGCGCCTCCCTGGTCTACGGGTTCTCCGGCTCGATCCGTTTCGACGAGATCGCCGCGGCGGTGAACGGCGAAGCCGGGACCGGCGTCCTCTTTGGCCTGATCTTCATGATCTGCGGCCTGGCCTTCAAGGTTTCCGCGGCGCCCTTCCACATGTGGACGCCTGACGTCTACGAGGGCGCGCCGACCCCCGTGGTGGCGTTCTTCGCCGGTGCGCCGAAGCTGGCGGCCATGCTGATCTTCGCGAGGGTTCTGGCGGAAGCCTTCCCCCTCGCCGCCGACCAGTGGCGGCAGGTCCTGATCCTCATCGCCCTGGCCTCGGTGGCGGTCGGCGCCCTTGCAGGCCTCGCCCAGACCAACCTCAAGCGCCTCTGGGCGTACTCATCCATCGCCAATGTCGGCTACGCCGTGCTTGGCCTCGCCGCCGGGACGGCCCAGGGCGTACAGGCCATGCTGGTCTTCATGGCCCTCTACAGCGTGGCCGTCATCGGCTTCTTCGCCTGTCTGTCCGCCCTGTCCCGGGAGGGTCGACCGCTCGAGACCCTGGATGACATGGCTGGACTGTTCCAGCAGCGGCCCTGGCTCAGCCTCGCCATGACGGTCTTCGCGCTTTCCGGGCTCGGCCTTCCGCCCTTCGCGGGCTTCTGGGGGAAGTACTATGTCTTCATGGCGGCGGTGAACGCCGGCGATCCGGTCCTTCTCTGGTCAGCTGTCGCCGCCCTTGTCGGCAGCGTCGTCGCCGCCTTCTACTATCTGAGGCTGGTGAAGGTGATGTGGTTCGATCCCGCCCCGGGCCAGACAGACCGGCCGCCCGTTGAGGCGGGCGTCATTGCGGTGGGCGCCGCAGCTTTTACCTTCCCGGTGGTGCTGGGGCTCATGCCCTTTATCGACCTTTCCGCGAAGGCGGCGGCCGCCGCCCTTGGCCTCGGCTAGGTGACCGTCCCGCGCATCGCCACCTTCGCCGTCCTCGATTCGACCAACGCCGAGGCCCGGCGTCGGGCGGAGGCCGGCGACTTCGGCCCGGTCTGGATCCACGCCCTTGAGCAGACCGCCGGTCGCGGACGTCGCGGGCGGCCTTGGCGGGGAGGGGGGGGCAACCTCGCCGCCACACTCCTGACCCCCATCGACCTGCCCCCCGCCGAAGCGGCCCAGGTGTCCTTCGTCGCCGCCTTGGCCCTGGCGGAGACCGTGAATACCCTTGCGGGAGCGGAGGTTGCGCGCCTCCGCTGGCCGAATGACCTCCAGGTCGCCGGGGGCAAGGCGGCGGGGATCCTGGTGGAATCCGGCGTCAGGCCTGGCGGTGGGCTCTGGCTGGCGATCGGCATAGGGGTCAACCTGGCGCTCGCCCCGCCCCGGGAATCTGTCGAACGGCCCGCCAGCGCCCTGGCGGACCTCCCTGGCATTGGCGTCGTCGAGCCACAGGAGTTCCTTGTCCTCCTGGCCGAGCGCTTCGAGGCCTGGCGCGAGATCTGGGCCCGGGACGGCTTCGCGCCCGTGGGGCAGGCCTGGACCCGGCTGGCCGATGGCCTGGGCGGCCCCTGCACAGCGCGGCTGCCCGACCGCACCCTGTCCGGGATCGCCGAGACCCTGGAACCCGATGGCGCCCTGCGCCTGCGCCTCGGGGACGGACAAGTCGTCCGGATCACCGCAGGCGATGTCTTTTTCGGAGACTCCTGATGCTGCTCGCGATCGAACAGGGCAACACAAACACGCTCTTTGCCGTCCATGACGGAGCCTCCTGGGTCGCCCAGTGGCGCACCGCCACCCAGTCAACCCGCACGGCGGACGAGTACGCCGTCTGGCTGTTCCAGCTCCTCTCGATGACGGGCCTCAGGTTCGACATGCTTGACGCCTGCATCATCTCCAGTGTGGTGCCTCAGTCCGTGTTCAACCTCCGGAACCTGTCGCGGCGATACCTGAAGGTGGAGCCCCTCGTCATCGGGGAGAATGTCGACCTGGGCATCCCGGTCCGGCTTGAGAAGCCCTCGGAAGCCGGTGCAGACCGGTTGGTCAACGCCATCGGGGCGCACGTGGTCTATCCCGGCGACCTCATCGTGATCGACTCGGGCACCGCCACCACTTTCGACGTCATTGCAGCGGACGGAGGCTTCGAGGGCGGCGTCATCGCCCCGGGCATCAACCTGTCCATGGAGGCCCTGCATGCGGCCGCCGCCAAGCTGCCCAGGGTCGCCATTCGTCGGCCCGAGCGGACCATCGGACGCGATACGGTCGGGGCCATGCAGGCGGGGGTCTTCTGGGGCTACATCGCGCTGATCGAGGGGCTCATCGCCCGGATCCGGGCGGAATGGGGCCGGCCCATGACGGTGATCGCCACCGGCGGGGTCGCCTCGCTCTTCCAGGGGGCGACAACGTCGATTGATCACTTCGACTCCGACCTCACCATACGCGGCATGCTGGAAATTCATCGCCGTAACCCCGGAGCGCGATAGATGGCCAGTCCGCGTCCCGAGGACGAACTCGTCTTCCTGCCCCTCGGCGGGTCCGGTGAAATCGGAATGAACTTCAATCTCTACGGCTATGGTCCGCCCGACCGTCGCCGGTGGATTGTCGCGGACCTGGGCGTCACCTTCGGCGGCCAGGACACACCGGGCGTGGATGTCATCCTGCCGGACCCGGAGTTCATCGAGGAGCACGCCGACGACATTCTCGGCATCGTCCTGACTCATGCACACGAAGACCACATCGGCGCCGTCGCCTGGCTCTGGCCCCGGCTCCGTGCGCCCCTCTACGCCACCCCCTTCACCGCCTTCCTGCTGCGCGAGAAGCTTCGGGAGCGGAACCTCGAGGACGAGGTCGAGCTGAACGAGGTGCCCCTGGGCGGGCGTATCGTCCTGGGTCCCTTCGACGTCGAGATGGTCACCCTGACCCATTCCATCCCCGAGCCCAACGGCCTGGTGATCCGCACGCCCCTGGGAGTGGTCCTCCATACCGGCGACTGGAAGATCGATCCGGACCCCCTGCTGGGCGCTGCGACCGACTCCGCCGCCCTGCGACAGCTGGGTGACGAGGGGGTCCTGGCCATGGTCTGTGACTCCACGAATGTCTTCGTCGAAGGCCGCGCCGGCTCCGAGGCGGAGGTCCGGGCGGAGCTTGTTCGGGTCATCGCCGCCCAGAAGGGCAGGGTGGCCGTGGCCTGCTTCGCCTCGAATGTGGCCCGGATGGAGACGGCCATCGTGGCCGGTCGCGCCGCAGGCCGGAAGATCTGCCTGGTCGGCCGTTCCATGATCCGCATGGCGGCGGCCGCGCGGCACGTCGGCATGGATGTCGACTCCCAGGGCTTCATCTCAGAGGCCCAGGCCGCCCACCTGCCGCCGGATCAGGTCCTGTTGCTCTGCACGGGCAGCCAGGGCGAGCCCCGGGCGGCGCTCTCACGCATCTCCGAGGGCTCTCACCCGCACATCCGCCTGGGCGCCGGCGACAGCGTGATCTTCTCCAGCCGGGTGATCCCGGGAAACGAAATCGCCATCCGGAACATGCAGGACAGGTTGTCCGAGCGCGGCGTGCGCCTGATCACCGACCGCGAGCATCCCGGCATCCACGTGTCCGGCCATCCCTGCCGAGAGGAGCTGGCCGACATGTACGCCTGGGCCCGGCCACGGATCGCCATACCCACGCATGGGGAACGCAGGCACTTGCTCGAACACGCTGCCTTCGCCCGCGACCTCCAGGTCCCTCAGACGGTCGCCCCCAGGAACGGCGAGATGGTCCGTCTGGCCCCGGGCCGGGCCGAGGTGATCGACGAGGTCCCGGCCGGCCGCATCTATCTGGACGGCGGCTTCATGACGCCTGAGGACGGCGAGCCCCTGCGCGAGCGGCGGCATGCGGCGACCAGCGGCGTCCTGCACGCAGCCCTGGTGATGGATGGCCGGGGATGCATCGCCTCTGGTCCCCAGGTCCGGGCGATCGGCCTGCCGGGAGAGCCCGAGCGACCTCTGGACGACATCCTCGACGACCTGGCCGACGCCGCCGAGGCCGCCGTGCGCCGTCTGGACGGAGACCAGCGCGAGATCGACGCCGAGGTGGAGGCCGCCATCTCGCGCGCCCTCAAGAAGGCCGCCCAGCGCGTCTGGGGCCGCCGCCCCGTGGTCCAGACCACCATCCTGAGGCTCTGAGGCCCTGAGGCGCACGGCAGACGGTTGTCGGAGCTCAGGGCTCCTTGATCATGGCCAGAAGACGCCGGTGGCGGTGATGGTGGTGTTGTGATCCACTTAAACTCAGCCAGAAACAACTGGACCCCGACCTATGGAAGAAGACGGGAGGCTGAAGCGATCAAGGTTCGCGGAAGAGCAGTTCATGGGGATCCTGCGCAAGCAGGGTGAGCCGGACGTGTGATCTATCCGGGGTAAAGGTTGCCGTGCGATCGGATGTGACCCGTGGAAATCTGCAGCAGAGCGCAAATTGTCGACCGGCTGGTACCGGCGGGCGGGTCACACCGTCACACTGATAAGCATTCGAATTCACCCTTCAATCTTTGCGAAGGGGAGAGACCAAGTCCGGGAGCTGCCTGCAGTTCAGCGATCAATTTCGCCCCAAGTTGCGCCTTGATCGCAGGCTCTGTGACGTCGAACTGGAGCAACCACGTGCCATACCCAGCCTCAAACCCACGCAGCCGAGGCACAATTGCGGCCACACTAAGCGCGGCGCGAGCCAGAATGCTCGTTTCGCCGACTTGAGCGCCAATGATGACGTCGAGTCCCCGATTCTGCGCGGCTCGAAGCAAGTCCAAGGTGCGGATAAGGCCGCCATGCTTTGACACCCTGAGATTTATGGCTACCTTCAACCCTGTCGGGATCTCTTCGAGGTCCTCTACCTTGGTCACACTTTCGTCCGCGATCAGGGTCAGTCCTGTTGTCGTCTGGATAGATGTCATTGACGCCCAATCCTTTGGGCTGCAGGGCTCTTCGACCGCCCAGATAAAAGGCGTCAGTGGTGTCAAGGCCTTGATCGCCTGCGCCGCATCGCGCCAAAGATTGTTAGCGTCGACACGTACCGAGCCAAATCGTGACAGTTGGCTAGCGCGAGACATATCGCGCGCCGAATTCCCTGAGATCTTGAGCTTTGCATCTCGAATGCCGCGTGCCCGAAATGCAAGATGTTGCGCTGAGAACGCTAAACCGCCGCTCGCGCTGTAAACAGCGCTTAAAGGCTGGTCGATGATCGGCGGCAAACCCAGAAGGGTCTCGACGCTCACGCCGTCTCGCTGAGCTATCAGATCAAGCAGAGCAAGTTCCGCTGCGCAGAATGCGCTCGGGCAGAGATCAATGACGAGCTTGTTGCTGGTACTCCAACTTCTGAGGCCGTCAAGATCCTGGATGTTCGAAAGGAGAGGCAGATGCGCCGTTAAGAAAGACTGGGCCGCCTCCAGCGTTTCCCCCGTGACATATGGGCGAGGACAGCCTTCGCCAAGACCGACCCGTCCCTCCTGATCACGCGCCATGACAATCACATTCTCTGCAAATTTTCTGCTTGCGGAGGCATGTGAAAAAGCCTGCCGAAACGCTATCGGCAAAGAGAGAAAGCGAAGCTCAAAAGGCATTGGCGTCCATGTAGTCCGAGAAATCGAAGTCAAAATCCTCCACGCGCTGGAGGGCCAAGACCTTTGCCTGTGATTCGCGCTGACCTTTCACCTCGACGCAATGCTTGTGGTAGGCGGCGCCTGCGCCGGGCCGAAGTCGAACCAAGCGCGGTGATGCTAACCTTCCACTACCCCGTTTAGCAGCATATTCGATATTCAACTGTTGTAGTTTTGCATCAAACGCCTCGGAAATATTCGTTTCATTGAATGGCGTTTCAACAAAAATTCGATAAACAGAATCTTTAGTGTCAGCCAAAGCAATGTAAAAAACGGGAGGTTGCGTGAATACGGTCGCTACTGCTGAGTGAATTTGATCTTCCGAGATCTTTTCACCCACGATGTTCGTGACGCCGCGTCCTTTTCGCACGAATTCGAGGGTTGGACAGGCGCCGACGAAGCCAGTCACCCGCATGACGTCGTTCATTTGATATCTGAGTAGCCCAGCCGCCGTGGTCACGATGATCTGGTACTCGGTACCTTGGACAAGTTCGTGAAGAAGCTGTGTTTCGCGTTCGCCCCGATCCCATGCCGCGTTTTCGACGAATTCGAAGAAGACGTCGCCCAACATCGGAAGTGCGAGATTGTTTCTCGCATCGACAACGATGGTCCCCCGCAGTTCGCTTGCAATGTAACCCGCGTCGATCATGCCCGCGGCTTTGGGTATCTGAGACCGAACCGATGCGGCCGCATGAATACATCCCCCACCTAGCCAAGTGACCACAGCGCGCAGGTTCGGCCAAAGATCAGCAAGTGAAGCCGCATGGGCATGCTCCAAGATCTTGGCGCTGGCTCTTGAGGGCCTCAAAAGCGGTTCTACCGCCTCGCACACCTCAGGCGAAAGTCGATCCAAAGCATGAAACCCACCCTTCTCCAGGTCCCGGGATAGTCGACCTCGATGAGCTTCGATCACTGAGAGCAGTCTGATGATCGTCGACGGGTTCGCCGCGGCAATGAGTGAGATATCCCGCGCCGCCAAGGCGAGGCGAGCTGTCACAAGATATTTCAACTCGTAGTCTTCGATGCCGAACACTTCTGCCGGAACAACATAGTTCGCCCGCAGAAGGTAGGGCATGGTTTCGTAGATAAGGCCGCTCGTCGACCCGGCCGGAACGCCGTTTGACAACGCCTCCTCTCGTGCCGGGCCGCCAAAGCCTAGGATCCGGCCTCGGAACGCCCCGTAAGCGGCGTGGGGCGGAAAGGCCATCGCCTGTTGCGCAGCTCGGAACTGCTTCAACGTACTCCGGGTGACTGGAATGTACTTCGGCTGCCCGGTCGTGCCGCTTGTCCGCGCGTACATCAAGGGGGGCTCGGGGGCGACCTCGAGCATCCCGGTCGCAATCTGTCGCTCTATGCCTGAACGTATGTCCTCATAGGTTTGAATGGGCACGGCACGGCGGAAGTCGTCAATGCTGAGGGCTTCTGAAACGCCGAAACGTCGTCCCTGCGTCGTTTCCTTGCAAAGGCGCAAGATGGCTTCCAGGGCCTGAGATTGAGCCTTGTCTGGATACGACGCTTGCTTAAGCAGGTCTGCATGTCGACGGCGGGCCACCGTTTCCATCGACGCCGCCAGAACAAACTGCGCAAGTCGGGAGCGTAGGCTCATGTGATGTCACGAGCTACCCGCCGAAACGGCGCATACAATTGCTGCCAAAATCCTCGCGGGTAGGCAGGGTCAAGCAAACCTAGGGTTTCAACCACACGCGATTTCGGACGGAAGTAGGTGCCAAAAACGAGATCCCACACAACGAAGCTGTGTGCGTAGTTGTTGTTGGACTCGGATATATTACGAGAATGGTGCCATCGGTGCACTTCGGGTCCACTGAAAACATAGTTTAAGGGGCCTAGTCGCAAATCAGCGTTTGAGTGTTGGAATAAGCCACTGATGGCGTAGAATACAAAGTAGAAAGCAAGCACGTCTGGTGTGATCCCAATGATAACAAACGGAAGCGTGTCGCAGAAGAACTGTAGAGCTTTTTCAATAGGATGAAATCGAAACACATTTGTCGAGTAGAGTTTATTGGGGTGATGATGCACTTCATGCAATCGCCAAAGAGCTGACCATGTATGCGCGGATCTGTGAAGCCAATATCTGAAGAAGTCTCCCGCGATCACCTTGAGCGCCAACTGGGCGAATAATGGCCAATGTGTAGGCCAGATCGAAAAATGGTTAGTGTGGTGCGATAGGGCTGTCGACAATGCAAACGCGACCGCCCAAGCCATAGCGAAAGGCACGGTGACTTGCACCGCGACCATGAAGAGACTGTCTTCCAGGTAATCACTTGCGTTCGCTATCCACCCTCTGCGAAACGGGATGATCCGTTCAAGCAGGATAACGATGGGGCCGACGATGGCGACCGTTGCGAAGGGCGCCCAGGTCAGAGCGACGCCAGCGTCCAAAAGCCCCATCAGCGTGATTAGGCCAGCCGCCATCACCAAGGGATATGCCAGCACGCTGACGATGCGGCGTACCCCCCTCACGCCTCGTCACCCGTGATGTTACTCAGGTGGTAGTGCGCCACAGTCAACACCATCACAGCTAGAACTATGTGAAAAATTCCCGGCAGATGTGCTGAGAGAAAAAGGTTCTGCTTCGCGAACGTCAACCCCGCTACAAACCGCGCGACCGAACCGGCAAAATAGAGACCGCCAATCCAGGCCACTACAGTGCCGAGACGTCGATTTTGTTTGATCTGTCCGATCCAGAGCCCTCGAACAAACAAAGCAGCAAGTATGATGATGACAATTTGGAATGCGAATAACAGACCGTAGGGCAAGGTGCCTGAATGCCAAGCTTCGAAGGCGGGCAGTATCGGCGTCGGCGCAAGCAGCTGGAGGATTTGAGCCGCGACACGAAAGACAAACAACCCAAGCAGCACCATGATGAATGTCGCATGTACCCGCGACTGTCTGGGCAATTCTGTCAAATTCAAGTCCTCCGAAATGGTGCTCAGGGTCAACGTAAACCTTGGGTTTTGGTATCTTCCTTCGGTATCTCGGGAAGAATAATATAGGACGCAGCGTCAACGCTGCGCCACACTTTTTGGTGAGCTGTCGCGAACCGCGTCGCAGTCGCTGGGCTTTCGCCGGTGTTTGGATTGCGGTCAAATCGGGGAAAATTGCTGCTTGAGATGTCAAGCCGAAGCTTGGAACCTGCCTCCAGAACGACACTCGTCGCTCCCAGATCGATTTCGAGTGGAGTCCGCTCTCCCGGTGTGAAGGCTCTGCGAATGATCCCATCACCAAGGTTGAAGGCCTCTCCTTTCGGCGTGATGAATGACAGTTTCGCCGTAAAATCCGTGCTCGGCGCGTCGGTTGTCACCCAGATCTTGGCCTTGAGAGGTCCCGTAATCTCCAAGGGGCTGGACAATGGAGGCGTAACATAATTGAGGACGTCTGCTCGGGTACCCACCGGCTCCTGCATCGCCACGCCCGCTCTTGGACCGAGCATCGCGCCCCCGCGGGTCGGTGTGGGCGTTCTGGGATCGTATGTGAACCTGTCTTCAGCAGCGTTGATGTCCGGCGCGGCCTTACCCAGGCGCCCGTTGGCCTGCAGATACAGTTTTGTATAGCGCGTCCGCGCCAGCGGCCACTCCTGCTCGTCTCGCCAGAAGTTCGGCCCCATAACATAGAGACGAACGCGAGGTTGAGGTGTGGGGCGCTGGCCGACGCCAAGTACCTGATCGTACCAGGCGATCACCTGTTCAACGCTCGCCCGCCGATAGAGGACCGGCTTGGCTTGGCCGGGCCAGTCAATCTCGCGGGCGTGAGAAAAGGGCCCGATCACGAGGCGCGTGTCTCTCGCGTGCTTGTTTTGCGATAAGGCTTTGTAGTCACGCAGCATTCCTGGTAGAAATGGATCATACCATCCTCCCAGCAATAGTGCCGGCGCCTTGGCGGTCGATGCGCGTTCGTGGCCGTCGATCGCGACCCAATAGGAGGACCCGGGCGCCGATGTGAGCCATTGATCGAAGAAACCGGTATCAGAGCGCGCCACGTCATCGGCCCGACTGACCGGCAAGGCGCGCTCACCTCGATCCAAAGCCTTCAGATCGACGTCCTGGTCCCGCGGCCCTGCGCTATTGAGGGCCCAGTAGAGGCTACTCTCCAAAGCAAAGGCACCGCCGGGGTGGAAAAAGTCCTGAAACCGGCTGGAAGCAATTTGAATCGCGAAGGCGCCGACGCCGGGGTCGGTGCGATCCGAAATCGCCCATTGTGTCTGCCCAAACGCCGAGCCCCCCCACATTGCCAAGCGACCATCCCACCAAGACTGACGGGCAAGCCAAGCCAAGGTGTCGAGACCATCTTGGCGTTCATGCACCATCGGCGTGAACTCTCCATCGGAGCGGTAACGTCCACGGGTACCTTGCACCACGACCACATACCCGCGTTTCGCCCAGAAGCGGCTTATCACGTCGGACCTGGTCCGGTTCCAAAGCGTGTCTGTGAAAGGGATTCGAGCCAGGATGGTCGGCGCTTTGACGAGGCCAATCGGGCGATGAATGTCAGCGCGCAAAACGACGCCGTCACGCGTTTTCATGGCGACTCCGTGCTGGGTCGACACGGCATATTGAGCTGGCCTCGTCGTCGCCACCGGCAGAAACGCGACATCAGCCACGGCGTCGATCAGCGGCGCCTTGAACACCCACAACAAGCCGACGGCAACGGCGGCCAAAGCCAGGGCTCGCAGCCTCAAGGCGCGGCCTCGTTTAGACAAGTTGGCAGTCATCAGGGGCTCATCGAACTGAACAACTCCACAATTGGAATGTATCCCCAACTTCCCGCTATATCCGAGTCCTTCCCGGATCTTGTCGAACCCAGTCGCTGCCGGGTTCGGACGTGACCCCTCGAACCTTCTCCTGAAACGGTTAGAGCCTGACCTGTGAAAGGGGACGGGTGGATGAGGCGATCGAGGTTACCGTAAGATCAGATCACTGGGGTCCTGCGCGGCAACGGTCCCAACAGTCATGAGCCCGGCCGCGGCTTGCCACCGCCGCCGCTTTCGCCGACCCTCCTTGCAAGACAAGAAAGTCGGGAGGGAGCATGTCGGCCTACCGGGGCGTGCGGATCGCGGACTTCACCCAGGGCGTCGCCGGGCCCATGGCCTGCATGCTGGTCGGCGATTTCGAGGCCGAGGTGGTCAAGGTCGAGCCGCCGGGGGGCGACCGTCTGAAGGATCATCCAGGCTATCCGGCCTGGAACCGCAACAAGACCGTCGTGACCCTGGATCTCGCCGACCCGGCGGACCTCGCCCGCGCCCGTGACCTGGCCCGCGGCGCAGATGTCGCGGTCTTTGATCATGCGCCCGGCGACCTGGAGGCCCTGGGGCTCGACGCCGCCAGCCTGCGCGACGGAGCGGATCATCTGGTGCATGTCTGGATGCCGCCCTATGGGACGAGGGGGCCCTGGAGCCGCCTGCCGCCGCGGCACAGCCTGCTGGCGGCCCTTTCCGGCATCGCCTTCCGGCAGGGGGCCCATGGCGACAGTCCGGTTCATCTGGTCCTGCCCCTGGGGTGGTACGGCCAGGCCGTGATGGCGGCGGGGGCCATCGGCGCGGCCCTCTACGAGCGTGGGACCTCGGGGCGGGGGCAGGCCGTGACCGTCAGCGGTCTCCACGGCGTCTCGGAAGTCGGCGGCGTGGTCATGGTGCGCGATCAACCGCGGCTGCCGCGCGGCGCGCCGCAGGGCGCCTCGCCCAGCTACAGGCTCTACCAGTGTTCCGACGGCGAGTGGTTCTTCCTCGCCACGCTCTTCATGCCCTTCTTCCGGAAGGCCATCGACGCCCTTGGGCTCGGCGCTCACTGGCAGGTTTTGGTCCTGAACCCGGTTCTGGCCCTCGACGTGCTGGAAGAGGTTTTCCGCAGCAAGCCCCGGCGTCATTGGCTCGGATTGCTGGCCGACGCCGGAGTTCCCTGCGCTCCGGTCGGAAATCGGAGCGACTGGTCTGCCGGGGATGCAGTTCGACACGCCGGTCTGAGGCTGGAGTTTGACGATCCGGTACGGGGGCGCCTGGCCATGCCCGGGCCTCCGGCGCGACTCTCCTCGACGCCGGCCGCCGTCCGGCGCCTGCCGGTCTCCGGCCCGGTTCCTCAGTGGGGTCCCCCGTGCAGTAAGCCCGACGCCGGCCCCTCGCCCTCGCGGCCCCTGGAGGGGGTGCGCATCCTGGACATGGGCTCGGTCATCGCCGGCGCCCTGGCCGGCGCGGTTCTGGCCAATCTCGGAGCCGAGGTGGTCAAGATCGAGTCGCCGGAGGGCGATCCCTTCCGCTCCGACGGAGGTCCCTTCCTGGCCTGCAACCGTGGCAAGCGCGGCCTCGGGATCGATCTGAAGCAGCCGGGGGCGAAGGAAATGTTCCTGGACCT
>NZ_JADCBG010000049.1 GCF_020253645.1 Phenylobacterium sp. | reverse complement strand
GCGCCAGCCCGTCGGGCTCCTCCGCCTGTTCAAGGGAAAAACGATCCGCGTCGGTTTCCGCCCACCGCGTGAAGCTGGCGGAAAGCGGGTTGGCGAAGAGACCCAAGATGATGAGCAGGACCCCGATCACGGGGTATCCGGCTGGATCAGCCAGCCCCCGGACGTCGCGGGCGCCCAGGAGGTGCGCTGCGAGCGGGAAGAGACGGTCAACGAGGAAGAGTCCCAGGAAAGCCAGTGCGGAAAGGAAGAACCAGTTCTGCCAGACATGGCGAAGGACATAGTGTCCGATCTCATGGGCAACGACGGCGCGCACCTCGGCGACATCGGCGTCCTTCTTGAACATCACGTCGCTCATGGCGATGCGCGCACTGCCCATCAGGCCCGAAACATTGGCTGTATAGCGATTGGACTGTCGGGAGCCGTCATAGATGAAGATCCGGTCAGCGGGCACGCCGTTTGCCTTGGCCAGCGCCACCACAGCGTCACGCACCGGGCCGGGGGGGGCGGGCTCATAGCGATTGAAGAGCGGATCGATCGCCACCGGCGCCGCCACCATCCCGACCAGGAGGAACAGGCTGACCAGTCCTCCCGACCACGCCCACCAGACCCTCGGGGCTCTCCGGATCAGGGCGTAGACGCCAGTCCCCAGGACGACCGCCCCAACGACACCAATCGCCGACATGAGCAGGGTCTCGCTCAGCCACCCGGAAAGGGGCTGGTCGGTCAGGCCGTAAGCTCTCTCGCGAGCCCAGTCGGACCAGACGGACCAGGGCAGGTTGAGGACGGTCTCAAGGCTGAAGGCCGCAGCCAGGACCACGAGGGTGATGAATCCAGGCCCTGCGCCGTGGGTTGCGAGCCTGTCGCGCAGCCGCACCAGAAGGCCGGAGCGCAGGATCAGCCACAAAACCGCGACCCCGATGAGAGCCGTCCAGAGGATCAGCCAGTGTCCGCCCTGGGTGTAGGCCTGAGCCCGCGCGTGCGACTCTGCAGGGACGGTGGCAAGATAGGCCGCGGTCGCTGCCGCTGGATCAAATGTCGTCAATGGTCGCTTCCCGATCCGCTTCCTAACGGTCCTTCTCGCGCTCGCCCAAGGCCGCCTGCGCCGCCGCGAGGCGGGCGATAGGCGTGCGGAAGGGCGAGCAGCTCACATAATCCAGCCCGATCGCCTCGCAGAACTGGATCGAGGCTGGATCACCCCCGTGCTCGCCGCAAATGCCCAGCTTGACCCCGGGCCGGGCGGCCCGGCCGCGATCGGCGGCGATGCGGATGAGATCACCGACGCCTTCCTGGTCCAGGCTCACGAAGGGATCCTTCTCGAAGATGCCTTTTTCCAGGTAGGCGGTCAGGAACCGGCCGGAGTCGTCCCGGCTGATCCCGAACGTCGTCTGGGTCAGGTCATTTGTGCCGAAGGAAAAGAACTCGGCAGACTCGGCGAGATCTGCGGCGCGTAGCGCTGCGCGGGGAAGCTCGATCATGGTTCCGACCTGGTACTCCAGGCTCAGCGACCGCTCCGAAAGCACCGCCCTGGCCACCCGGTCGGTAAGGTTGCGCAGGAAGCGCATTTCCTCGCGCTTGGCCACGAGGGGGTGCATGATTTCGAGGATGGGGGCCGAGCGGCCGGCTCCCGCGATCTCGCAGGCGGCCTCAAAGATGGCCCGGACCTGCATCTCGTAGATCTCGGGATACGAGATCCCCAACCGGCAGCCCCGATGCCCAAGCATGGGATTGGTCTCATGCAGCTCCCGGACCCGCCGCCAGAGCTTGTCGGCGTCCAGGCCCCCGGCTTCAGCGACCTCGCGGACGTCCTCCTCCGACTGGGGAAGGAACTCGTGCAAGGGCGGATCCAGCAGCCGGATCGTCACCGGCAGGCCCTCCATGATGGTGAAAAGCTCGACGAAATCCGCCCTCTGCATGGGCAGGATCTTCGCAAGCGCCGCCCGGCGACCGACCTCGTCATCGGCCAGGATCATCTCCCGGACGGCCTGGATCCGCTGATCGTCAAAGAACATGTGCTCGGTACGGCAAAGGCCGATTCCCTCGGCGCCGAATTGCCTGGCGGTGCGCGCGTCCAGCGGAGTCTCGGCATTGGCCCGGACGCGGAGCCGGCGGAAGCTGTCCGCCCACCCCATCAGGGTGGCGAAGTCGCCCGTCAATTCGGGCTCGATCATCTGCACTGCGCCCGCCAGAACATCGCCCCGGCTGCCGTCAACGGTCACGACATCACCCGCCCGGATGGTCCGCCCCCGGGCCTGGAACACGCCGGCCTTCTCATCGATACGGATGTCTCCCGCTCCGGAAACGCAAGGGCGTCCCATGCCGCGGGCGACTACGGCGGCATGGCTCGTCATCCCGCCCCTCGCCGTCACGATTCCCCGGGCGGCGTGCATGCCGTGGATGTCCTCGGGGCTGGTTTCCTCGCGGACCAGGATCACCGCCTCTCCCGCTCCTCCGCGGCGCTGGGCCTCGTCGGCGTCGAACACCACCACGCCTGTCGCAGCGCCCGGAGAGGCCGGTAGGCCGGTGGCCACCACATCCCTCGGACTATCGGGATCAATGGTCGGGTGAAGAAGCTGGTCCAGGCTGGCGGGATCGACGCGCATGACCGCCTCCTGCCGGCTGATCAGCCCCTCTGCGGCCATGTCCACCGCCATCTTGAGGGCCGCCTTGGCGGTGCGCTTCCCGTTACGGGTCTGCAGCATGTAGAGGCGGCCCTGCTCGACGGTGAACTCCACGTCCTGCATGTCGCGATAGTGCCGCTCGAGCCGCTCCACCACATCGCGGAACTGGGCGAAAACCTCAGGGAGGGCCTCCTCCATGGAGGGGGTGCGATCCCCCATCTCCTCCCGCGCGGCCCGGGTCAGGGCCTGGGGGGTCCGGATCCCGGCCACCACGTCCTCGCCCTGGGCGTTGATCAGGAACTCGCCATAAAGCCTGTTCTCGCCGGTGGAGGGATTACGGGTGAAGGCCACCCCCGTCGCCGAGGAGTCACCCATGTTGCCGAAGACCATCGCCTGGATGTTGACTGCAGTGCCCCAGCTCTCGGGGATGTCATGCATGCGGCGATAGAACTTGGCGCGTTCGTTCATCCAGCTGGCGAAGACCGCGCCGATGGCGCCCCAGAGCTGGGCCTTGGGATCCTGGGGAAAGGGCTCGCCAAGCTCCTCCTCGACGGCGGCCTTGTAGTCGGCCACCACCCTCTCCCAGTCCTCCGCTGCGAGCGCGGTGTCGATCGTGACCTCGAGCCGGTCCTTGTGGTTGTCCAGGATTTCCTCGAACAGATGGTGATCCAGGCCAAGGACCACGTTGGAGTACATCTGGATGAAGCGCCGGTAGGAATCGAGGGCGAAACGGCGGTTTCCTGCGAGCTTCGCCAGCCCCTCCGTGGTGGCGTCGTTCAGACCGAGATTGAGGACCGTATCCATCATGCCGGGCATGGAGGCCCGTCCACCCGACCGGACAGAGACCAGGAGAGGCGCCGAGGGGTCTCCGAAGCGCTTCCCCGTCAGCAACTCCACCCTTTCGAGGGCCGCCTCCACCTGGGTCTGGAGGGTCTCCGGATAGGCCCTGTCATGGCCATAGAAGTGGTTGCAGGCCTCGGTCGTGATGGTGAAGCCTGGGGGTACAGGCAGTCCGAGAGCCGACATCTCCGCCAGGTTGGCGCCCTCGCCACCGAGGAGATTGCGCATGGATGCATCTCCCTCAGCGGTTCCGCCTCCGAAGGCGTAGACCCAACGCGTCTCATCGGACATAGCCGCCTCCCCTAACCAATGACCTGACCGAAGTCAGCGACCTCGGACATGGCGGCGCGGACCTGGGCGAGGAGTTTCAGGCGATTCTCCCGGGCCTTCAGGTCTTCTGCATTCACGAGCACCTTGTCGAAGAAGGCGTCGACCGGACCGCGCAGGTCGGCCAGGGCGCTCATGGCCCCGGCGAAGTCCTCGGATCCGGAAAGCCCTGCGACCCTCGGCGTCGTTTCCGCGACGGCGGCCACAAGGGCGATCTCTTCTTCAGGGGCGCCTTCGAGCCGGACGGCCGGACCCTCGGGAAGCGCGGACTTCTTCTCCTCCGCCCGAAGAATGTTGGTCGCGCGCCGATAGCCAGCCAGAAGGTTGGCGCCGTCAGGGGTCTCCAGAAAGTGGCTGAGGGCCTCAATCCGGGCGTTGATCCGGACCAGGTCGTCGTCTCCCAGGGCGAAGACGGCGTCCACGAGGTCGTGCCGCCGGCCCTGCTCGCGGAGCAAGACCTTCAGCCGTTCGCCCAGGAAGCCAAGGACCTCCTCGGCCACCTCGGGATAGGGTCGGAACCGATAAAGGATTTCGCCCTCCGGCGGTTCGCCGCCGGCTGCGCCCCGGTCGAAACGGATATCGAAGTCCGCGTCGATCGCAACGACCATGGGCTCAGCTTCAAGGAGGGCGGACTCGAACTCCTCGACATAGGTCTGAAAGACCTCCGAAAGCTGCCTCGGCTTGGGTCCCAGATAGCCGGTGGTTCGTCGGCTGGAAGCGTAGAGCGCCCTTCCCGGATCCACAAAACAGCGAAGCGAGCGGTACCAGTCGGCCACGAGCTCACGGACCGGGGCGCGGACCTCGGAGGTCAGGAGAATCCGGATCACACCCAGTGCGGCGCGCCGCAAAGCATAGGGATCGCGCGAGCCCGTCGGTTTCTCGTTGATCGCGAAGAAGGCCGTCAGCGTATCCAGCTTCTCGGCAAGGGCGACGGCCATGGTCACGGGGCGGTCCGGGACCTCGTCCGACGGGCCAACGGGGCGGTAGTGGTCGCGGATCGCCTCGGCGGTGACCGGAGTCAGCCTCTCTTCCAGGGCGTAATAGCCGCCCATCAGCCCCTGCAGCTCGGGGAACTCTCCCACCATCCCGGTCGTCAGGTCCGCCTTGCAGAGCCGCGCCGCAAGAGCCGCCTTGGCGGTGTCGGCGCCCACCCGGGGCGCGAGGGCGGCGGCGAGGTGCTCCAGCCGCTCGACCCGCTCAGCAAGGGTGCCGAGGCGGGCGTGGAAGGTGACCGACTTCAGCTTCTCAAGGCGCGCCTCGAGAGAGACCTTGCGGTCCTCGTCCCAAAAGAAGCGGGCGTCCGAGAGGCGTGCCGAAAGGACCTTGGCGTTGCCCGCTGCAATCGCCGCTCCGCCGTCGGGCGCGGCGATGTTGGAGACGGTGATGAAATGCGGCGCCAGCCGGCCCGTCGCCGGGTCGCGGATGGCGAAATACTTCTGGTGATTGCGCATGGAGGTGCGGATGACCTCCGGCGGCAGGGACAGGAAATCCGGGTCCATGTCGCCGAGGACGGGGACAGGCCACTCCACAAGACCGGCGACCTCGTCCAGCAGGCCGGCGTCCTCGACCAGCTCGAGACCGCGGTCTGCACACAGTCGGCGGGATTCGGCCAGGATCCGCAGCTTCCGTTCCTCGGGGTCCAGGACCACAAAACGCTTCTCGAGCCCTGAGCGATAACCGGCGAAGGAGCGGACCCTGAACGGCCGCGCGGACGCCATGAAGCGGTGGCCGAGCGTGAAGTCGACGGCGGGAACCCCGTCGACATCGAACGAGACAAGGGCGCCCTCGAAGAGGCAGAGAATGTGCTTGAGCGGGCGGACCCAACGGAGTGTCCCTATTCCCCACGTCATGGACTTGGGCCAGGGGAAGCTGCGGACCACCTCGGGAACGATGGCGGAGAGGACCTCGGTGGTCGGTCGTCCGGCGACGCTGAGCTCGGCGAACCAGACGCCATCCCTCTCGACCAGCTGTTCCCGTTTGAGACCTGTGGAGCGAAGAAAGCCCTCGAGCGCCGCCTCAGGTGCGGACGTGCGCGGACCCTTGCGCTCTTCCCGCCGGTCAGGCTGGGCGGTCGGGATCCCCTCGGCGACGAGGGTCAGCCGGCGCGGACCGGCAAAGGCGCGCATCGACTTCGGCTCAAGACCACAAGCCGCCAGACGCTCCCTGACCATGCGGTCCAGGTCACGGGCCGCCTGCGCCTGCATGCGCGCGGGGATTTCCTCGGAGAAGAGCTCGAGCAGCAGCTGCGGCATCGTCAGGCCTCCCCGGCCGGGCCATTGCCGCCCTCATTGGCCACCCAGGCCTCGGCGCACATCTTGGTCAGGTCACGGATGCGACCGATGTAGCTCTGGCGTTCAGCGACGGCGATGGCGCCGCGGGCGTCCATCAGATTGAAGAGGTGGCTGGCCTTCAGCACATGGTCGTAGGCGGGCAGCACAGTGACCTGGCCCTGGGGGCCTCGCCCCTGCAGGAGCCGAGGGACCTGAATCTCCATATCCTCGAACTGCCGCTTCAGCGTGGCCACGTCATAGAGGTGGAAGTTGGCCTCGGACTGTTGACGCTCGTTCTCCAGGAAGACATCGCCATAGGTCATGGGCAGGGGCCCGTCGGGGTCGTTGAAAGCCAGCTGGTCGAACCGGTCGACGCCCTGCAGGTACATGGCCAGCCGCTCGAGGCCGTAGGTGAGCTCCCCGGCCACCGGGAAGACATCAAGGCCGCCGACCTGCTGGAAGTAAGTGTACTGGGTCACCTCCATCCCATCGCACCAGACCTCCCAGCCCAGGCCCCAGGCGCCAACCGTCGGATTCTCCCAATCGTCCTCCACGAAGCGGATGTCATGCAGCCGGGTGTCGAGGCCGATGGCGTCGAGACTGCCAAGGTAGAGTTCCTGCAGATTGTCGGGATTGGGCTTCAGGATGACCTGATACTGGTAGTAGTGCTGGAGGCGGTTCGGGTTCTCGCCATACCGGCCATCGCCGGGTCGACGTGAAGGCTGGACGTAGGCGGCCCTCCAGGGGCGGGGTCCGAGCGCCCGCAGGACCGTGGCGGGATGCAGCGTGCCCGCCCCGACCTCAACGTCATGCGGCTGGAGGACGACGCAACCCTGACGGCTCCAGTACTCGTGGAGAGTGAGGATCAGGGCCTGAAAAGACAGTGGTTTTTCAGCAGGCATCGGCGTGGCTTCGCAGGCGCAAAAAGGGAGGCGGACCATAGGGCCCGCCGCCTCGCGCTTCAAGCGCGCCGGAAGGTCGGTGACGGCGAGCCGTCAGGACGCCGGCGGCCGGATCACCGCTCCAAGGACATGGACCACGCCGTTTGCGGCCATCACATCCGCCTGAACCACGGGAGCCCCGCCCACGGTGGGGGCGGCGTCGCCGTTGAGTTCGATGGTCTCGCCGCCCATGCTCGGGGCGCTGGTGACGGCGCCCTTGAAGGTTTCAAAGGGGACGCGGGCGTTGATCAGATGGCGAAGAACCACCTTCTGGAGCTCGGCCCGGTTGGCCTGGGCGAGAAGCCGATCCATTTCGCCCGCAGGAAGAGCGGCGAAGGCGGCGTCTGCAGGCGCAAGAACCGTGATGTCGGGCCGCGCCTTCACGAAGGCGGTCAGGCCCACGAGGTCCGCCGCCCGCAGGAAGGTGGTGAACTGGCCGGAGGCTCTTAGGGTCTCAATGACATCGCCGGCTGGGGCGACCGGCGCCGACAGCAGAGCTGGAGCGGCTGACGGCGCCGCAGGCGCGGCCGGGACCTGTGCGGAGGCGGCGCCTCCGGAGAGGAGCAGAACTGCGAAGACGGGGAGGAATTTTGACATGACGACCCTGAAGACCTGCAAAGACGAAGCCCGGGCTGGCGGGCAACCCGAATTAGTCCGGCGCAAGGGGAAATGGCTACTGCCTGTCCGCCGGAAGACCCAGTGATCACGCTGTCGTGATCATCCTTCGCCCCAGCAGGCGCGCGGTCCTCCCCGCGCGCCCTTTGGCGCCTCTGTTCGAACCAGACCGGAAATCCAGGCGCCCAATTTTTGATCTATGCCAGTGCGTCGCCTGTTTTTTTGGCGCCTCGGACTCCCTTCGATAGCCAGCGTCCGTAGCCTGATTGGTGGACTGGGTGGCCATTGGGCCGGGGACTGGTCCGAAAGGTCTTCAGCGGGAGCGACGGGATGAAACTGATCATGGCGATCGTCAAACCCTTCAAGCTGGACGAGGTGCGCGAAGCGCTCGTTTCGTCCGGGGTCGAGGGGCTCACGATCACGGAAGTCAAGGGTTACGGGCGTCAGAAGGGGCAGACCGAGATCTATCGGGGCGCCGAGTATCAGGTGAACTTCATCCCCAAGGTGAAGCTCGAAGCAGTGGTCGATGACTCTGCTGCGGCGGGGGTGGTGGAGACCATCAAGACCGCCGCCTCAACCGGAAAGATCGGCGACGGGAAGATCTTCGTCCTCGATGTGGCCGACGCGGTGCGGATTCGCACCGGCGAAACGGGCGCCTCGGCGCTCTGACCCCTCCAGGAAGGAACGAGAAATGAACATGTTCAAATCAAGGGGTCTGGCCGGGCTGTTGCTCGCCGCGACCCTGGCGGGGGCGCCGCTGGCGGCCCCGGCCATGGCTCAGGAGGCTGCGCCGGTCGCTGCGGCCGAAGCGACGTCCGCCGCGCCCGCCGAGGCGGTGGCGGTCCCGGCCGAAGCGGCCGCGCCTGCGGCTCCCGCCGAGGCGGCCCCCGCCGCCGAAGCGCCGGCGCCGGTCCCGGACAAGGGCGATACGACCTGGATGCTGGTCTCCACCGTCCTCGTCCTGCTGATGATCCTGCCGGGCCTCGCCCTGTTCTATGGCGGTCTGGTGCGTCAGAAGAACATGCTGTCCATGCTGATGCAGGTCGGCGTCGTGACGGTCATCGGCATGATGGCCTGGCTGTTCTGGGGCTATAGCCTCGCCTTCACCGACGGCGGCGCCCTCGACAAGTTCGTCGGCGGCGGTGACAGGCTGTTCCTGAATGGCGTCACCCCCGCCAGCACGGTCGCGACCTTCTCGACCGGCGTGGTGATCCCCGAGCTGGCATTCATCGCCTTCCAGATGACCTTCGCCTGCATCACCGCCGCCCTTGTGCTGGGCGGCGTCGCAGAGCGGATGAAGTTCGCAGCCGTGGTGGTGTTCGCCATCCTGTGGCCCCTTCTCTCCTATTACCCGATCGCGCACATGGTCTGGTGGTGGGCGGGTCCCGATGCAGTGGCGGCGGCTCCGACGGATCCGATCCAGTCCGGCCTCCTCTGGGGCTTCGGGGCTCTGGACTTCGCAGGCGGCACCGTGGTGCACATCAACGCCGGCATCGCGGCCCTGGTCGGCGCCCTGATCCTCGGCCCCCGCAAGGGCTTCGGGTCCGAGCCGATGCCGCCGCACTCCCTGACCCTCACCATGACGGGCGCTGGCCTGCTGTGGGTCGGCTGGTTCGGCTTCAACGCCGGCTCCAACCTTGAGGCCAACGGCTACGCCGCCCTGGCGATGGTCAACACCCTGGTCGCCACCGCCGCGGCGGGCTTCTCGTGGGTCGTCACGGAGTGGGTGACCCGCAAGCGCGCCAGCGCCCTGGGCCTGGCTTCAGGTCTGGTGGCCGGTCTGGTCGCCATCACCCCGGCGGCTGGCTTCGCCGGTCCGGTGGGCGCGGTGGTCCTCGGCCTCGTGGTGTCGCCGATCTGCGTGATCTTCTGCTCGAAGATCAAGAACGCGCTGAAGGACGACGACAGCCTGGACGCCTTCGGCATCCACGCCATCGGCGGCATCGTCGGCGCCATCGCCACCGGCCTCCTGGTCAATCCGGCCTGGGGTGGCG
>NZ_JADCBG010000048.1 GCF_020253645.1 Phenylobacterium sp. | reverse complement strand
GGATCGAGCGCGGCCGGGGGCGCTGGGGCGAGATCGCCTATGACCTCGCCCGCGACCAGTGGGGGAGGGGGGACATGTCGACCCTCATGCCGGCGGTGATCGTGCGGGGCTTCACCGACTTCGGCCTCCTGCGCCTCGAGGCCATGGTGACGGTCGGGAACGAACGGTCCTGCGCCCTGCTCAGGCGGATGGGATTCCAGCAGGAAGGCGTCCTCGCCCGGCGGGGGTACTGGAAGGGCCAGGCCTGGGACCAGCTGGTCTTCGCCCGGCTTGCGGATTGACGCCGGCCCCGCAGAGGGCCACTGCTGCAAACGGAACCAGACGGCCGGGCGGTCGCTCCTGTCCTTCGGGGCGGGGGAGGAAAGTCCGGGCTCCACTACGACATGGCGGCGGGTAACGCCCGCCGGGGGCGACCCCAGGGATAGCGCCACAGAAAGCAGACCGCCCCGGTCGCGGCCGGGGCAAGGGTGAAAGGGTGCGGTAAGAGCGCACCGCGGACCCAGCAATGGGGACGGCATGGCAAGCCCCGCCAGGAGCAAGACCGAATAGGGACCCCGCGCCGGAGCGATCCGGCAGGGCTGTCGCAGGCCCAGGGGTCCGGGTAGGTCGCGAGAACCGTCCAGCAATGGGCGGTCCAGAGGAATGATCGCCGCGCCCGCTCCGGCGGGCGGCACAGAACCCGGCTTACAGGCTGTCTGGTTTCCAGCTCGTCCCGGCGCCCCCCATTTATCAACAGAAGGCCTGCGGGACAGACCTTGGGGGAGCCCTGTTCCCTGTATGTCTTGTGGGTAGGCGGTGGAAATTAACCATATCTAGAGCAGAATCGGCTGGAATGACTTGATCCTAGATTTTCGGGTCATTGTTTCCCATTCGATCCCATGATAGCCCATTTGAACCCTGAACAGGCTCCTCCAAGCGCGGCTCCCGCCGCGGGCGAGACTGTCCCGGGCTTGGCAAGGGCGCAGCCAGAGGGGCTGCAGGGCGGGACGCTGCGGGATGTTTATCTCGACGTTCGAAAAGCAGCTGGACGCCAAGCGGCGCATTGTCGTGCCGCAGGAGTTCCGCGCCGCCGTGGCCGGCCCGTTCGACGGGGTGGTCTGTTTTCCCTCCATCGAGGCCGACTGCATCGAGGGTGGCGGCCAGGTCCTGTTCGATCGCTATCTCGGCGTGATCGGGGAGCTCGACTTCGGGGACCCTCTGCGCTCTGCTCTCGAGACCTCGATCCTTGGCGGCATGGCCCGTCTCAGCTTCGACACGGCGGGCCGGATCACCCTGCCCGAAACCCTTTGCGACGCCTTCGGCCTGTCCGACTGGGTGGTCGTGGTCGGTCTTGGCGACCGGTTCCAGATCTGGGAGCGCGACGCCTTCCAGGCCCATCGCTCCGCCCAGAGGGAGGCCGCCAGGGAGGGGCTCGCCCAGCTTCGCGCAGCCCAGAGGGCGCAGCGGTCCGGGCTCGCCGGATGACCGGGCCTCATCTTCCCGTCCTCCTGGCGGAAGTCGTCGCCGCCATCGCGCCCGGGCCGGGGCGGCACGTGGTGGACGGCACCTTCGGCGCGGGTGGCTACTCCCGCGCCTTCCTCGCCGCCGGCGCCCGGGTCACGGCCTTCGACAGGGATCCGTCCGCCGCCCGCTTTGCCGAGGGTCTGGGAGAGGGCTTCACTCTGATCTGCGCACCCTTCTCCACCATGGCCGACGTCCTGGGCGACGGTGCAGTCGATGGCGTGGCCCTGGACCTGGGCGTCTCCTCGATGCAGCTGGACGAGCCCGACCGCGGGTTTTCCTTCCTGCGCGACGGCCCTCTCGACATGCGCATGGGCGGGGCCGGCGAGACGGCGGCCGACATCGTCAACACCGCCGAAGCGGCGGAGATCGCGCGCATCCTCTGGTTGTATGGCGAAGAGCGGCAATCCCGGCGGATCGCCTCGGCCATTGTTCGTCGAAGGGTCACCCAACCCTTCACCCGCACCACCGATCTCGCGGAGGTGATCGAGCGGGCCCTCGGTGGGCGTCGCGGCGCGCGGGTTCATCCGGCGACACGGTCATTCCAGGCCCTGCGGATCGCGGTGAATGATGAGCTGGCCGAACTTGACGCCGGGCTTGTGGCCGCCGAGCGCGTCCTCCGGCCCGGCGGGCGCCTCGCCGTCGTGACCTTCCACTCCCTCGAAGACCGCAGGGTCAAGACCTTCCTGGCCGAGCGGTCCGGCCGCACGCCCGGCGGCTCGCGGCACGCCCCGGAGCCCCCGAGGGGCGCCGATCCAAGCTTCGGCCTGCTCGGATCGGGGAGCGGCGGGCCCGGCGAGGCCGAGATGGCCGCCAACCCTCGCGCGCGGTCCGCACGGCTCCGGGCTGCAGAGCGGACATCGGCCCCGGCCTGGAGGGCGGCGGCATGACCCTCTTCGAGCGGCGTCTCCTCGGTTTCAGGACTGTCGACGTCGGTCTCTTCCTGGTCCTCGTCTCGCTGATCCTCGGGGTTTACCTAGGCAAGACCATGGCCGGGGGAGAGCGTGGCCAGATCGCCGCCACCGAGCGAAGCATCGCCGAGGAACGCGACCGGATTCTCGTCCTGGAGGCCGAGGTGGCCCACCTGGAGCGACCTGAACGGCTGGCGAGCCTTGCCCGAACCTATGGCGGCCTCGCGCCGGTGGCGTCGAGCCGGGAGATCACCTCCGAGGGCCTCGCAGACGCCCTCCAGGCGCCGGCGCCCGCGGTTCCGCAGCTTCTGGTCGTCGCCGCGCCAGGCCTTCCGGAGGCCGCGGCCGAGACGTCAGTGGTCGCCGAGGACGCTCCGGCCGCCGCGCCGGCTCCCGCCCCCGCCCCCGCCCCCGCCCCCGCCCCTGGCCGGAGCCCGACGCCATGAGCCTGACCTATCCCGGGATGCCCGCCCCCGGCTGGCGCTGGATCAAGGAGAGGCTTTGGGGGCTTGAGCGCGCCTTCGAGAAGGCGCGGGCCTCCGGTCGGGCGGAGAATGACGCCCGATTCCGGATCTTCGCCGTTCTGGCGCTGTTCGTGGTCGGGTTTCTCTGCCTGGCGGTGGGGGCCACCCGCCTCGCCCTGTTCCCGGGTCTCGAGATCGCAACCCGGGGGGGCGGATCGGAGGGGCCGGGCCGGGCGCCCCTGGTCGATCGTCACGGGGTCCTGCTTGCAGCGGACCTGCCCTACTACACCCTCTATCTCGATCCGCGGGATGTCTGGGACCGAAAGGAAACCCGGGCGGCCCTGCTTGAGGTCCTGCCCGAGCTCTCTGAGAGCCGGCTTGACCGGGCGATGGCCGCGACCCGGCGAACCTTCCTCGCCGGCCCGCTCTCTCCGGCGGAACGCGAGCGCGTGCACGCCCTTGGCCTGCCAGGCCTGGTCTTTGAGCAGGAGCCCCGGCGCCTGTATCCGCTGGCGGGGTCCGGCGCGCACCTCATCGGTTTCTCCGACACCGGAGGACAGGGCCTGTCCGGAGCAGAGCGCGCCCTGAACGAACGTATCCGGGCCGGCGCGGCCGACCGTTATCCCACCCCCCTGTCGGTGGATCTGCGGGTCCAGGCCGCCCTCGATGACGAGTTGTCCGCCGCCGCCACCAGGCTCCAGGCCAAGGGCGCCGTCGGCCTCATCACGAATGTTCAGACCGGCGAGGTCCTGGCCATGTCGTCCTGGCCGACCTTCGATCCGAACCATGCAGGTGAGGCTTCCGCCGATCAGCTTCGCAACAGCGCCGTCGCCTCGGTCTTCGAGATGGGGTCGACCTTCAAGGTCTTCACCGTCGCCGTCGGGCTGGACACCGGCCAGGTTACTCTGGAGACGCTTTTCCAGACGACGCGCGGCCAGCGGATCGGTTCCCGGGTCATCCGGGACCTGCATGCCGCCGATCACGACCTGACCGTCACGGACATCTTCCTGAAGTCCTCCAACATCGGGGCGAGCCAGATCGCTCTCAAGGTCGGCGGTCCGGCCATGACCCAGTACTTCGAGGCCTTCGGGCTCTTCCGGGCGGCCCCGATCGAGCTCCTGGAGTCCGCCCGGCCTATCCTGCCCCGCGAGTGGAACCCCAATACGGTGGCCTCCACGTCCTTCGGCCACGCCATCTCGGTCTCGCCGGTCGCCCTGGCGGCGGGCGTCGGATCGGTGGTCAACGGTGGCCGTTACCTGCCCCTGACCCTCCAGCCCGTCCGGGCGGGCGCCCGCCCGGAAGGACGCCGGGTGATCCGTGAGGAAACCTCCCGGCAGATGCTGGGCCTGATGCGGCGGAATGTCCTTGAGGGATCGGGACGCCGGGCCAACGCCGCCGGACTTCGTGTCGGCGGGAAGACCGGCTCTGCGGAGAAGGTCATCGAAGGCCGGTATGTCCGCGACAAGGTGCTGGCCTCCTTCGCCGGGGTGTTTCCGACCGATGGCGACATCGGAGACGACCGGTATCTGGTCCTGATCATGATCGACGAGCCCGTGGCCGACGCGGAGTCCGGCGGCCGGACCGGGGGGCTGACGGCCGCCCCCACGGCCGGAAAGGTCATCGACCGGATCGCGCCCTTCCTCGGGGTCAACAGAAGGTTCGAGCAGGTCGCAGCCCTTCCGGCGACGGCCGGCTTGGTCGCCGTTCCCTCTGCCCCCGGATCGACGGCCCGTCTCCCGCAGGCGTCCGCTCCTGCGGCGCCCGCGCCTTCCTCTGCTGCAGGGCGTTGACCCGGATGCGCCTGTCCCAGCTCCTGAATCGGGACCTGCCGGCCGACCCGGACATCACCGGGGTCACCGCCGACAGCCGCAAGGTCGGACCCGGCGTCCTGTTCGCCGCCCTTCCGGGAGTGGCCCGGGACGGCGCCGACTTCGCCCCGCAGGCGGTCGCCGCCGGCGCCGCCGCAATCCTTTGTGGCCGCGAACTGCCGGACCTCTCGGTCCCGGTGATCGTGAGCCAGGATCCCCGTCGCGCCTACGCCCTCGCCGCCTCGGCCTTCCATGGACGCCAGCCGCAGGTCGTGTCGGCTGTGACGGGCACAAACGGCAAGACCTCGGTGGCCGGATTCCGCCGGCAGATCGCCGCCGCCTGCGGCCACCGCTCCGCCAGCATGGGAACGCTGGGTGTTCTCGTCTCGGGTCCGGGCCTCCCGGATCGCGCGCTGACCCCCGCCGGGCTGACCACGCCGGACGCGGGCGACGTGGCCGCCCTCCTGGCCCAGCTGGCCAGCGAGGGGGTGACCGACCTCGCCATGGAGGCCTCCTCCCACGGCCTTGACCAGAGGCGGCTGGACGGGGTGCGCCTCTCGGCGGCCGCCTTTCTGAACCTCACCCAGGACCACCTGGACTATCATGGCGACATGGCCAGCTATCAGGCCGCCAAGCTGCGCCTCTTCGACACCCTGCTGCCCCGCGGCGCTCCGGCGGTCCTGAACGCGGACTCACCGGCCTTTCCGGCCTTCGCCGCCGCGGCGACCCTTGCCGGCGCCGACCTTCTGACCTTCGGGGAAGGCGCTCGCGACCTCAGGCTCCTGGCGCGCAGCCCCCGTCCGGGGGGCCAGGTGCTGACCCTTGGCTGGGAAGGCCGGACCTGGAGGGTCGACCTGCCCCTGGCGGGCGCCTTCCAGGCTGCAAATGCATTGGCCGCCGCAGGGCTGAGCCTGGCCGTCGGAGAGGCTCCCGAGGCGACCTTTGCGGCCCTGGAGGGACTGGTCGGCGCGCCCGGCCGTCTCCAGCACGTGGGTGGCGGCCCCCGTGGCGGCGAGGCCTATGTGGACTACGCCCACACGCCCGACGGCCTGGAGACCGTCCTTGCGGCCCTGCGCCCGCATGTGACCGGCAGGCTGGTGGTGGTGTTCGGCGCCGGCGGTGATCGAGACCGGAGCAAGCGGCCCCTCATGGGCGAGGTGGCCGGTCGCCTTGCGGACCTCGCCATCGTGACCGACGACAACCCCCGCAGCGAGGATCCCTCGGTGATCCGGGCCGAGGTCCGGGCGGGACACCCGGGCCTTGAGGAGATCGGGGACCGACGGGCGGCGATCCGCATCGCCGCCGCCGGCCTGCGGAGCGGCGATGTCCTGGTCGTCGCTGGCAAGGGACATGAACAGGGTCAGATCGTCGCAGGCGTCGTCCATCCCTTTGACGACATCGCCGAGACCAGGGCCGCTCTGGAGTCGCAGGCATGACCCGGCGCGCGCTCTGGACGGCGTCGTCCATTGCCCGCGCGACCGGCGGCCGGGTCAACCAGGCCTTCCGGGTGCAGGGCGTCTCGATCGACACCCGCACGCTGGAGCCGGGCGATCTGTTCGTGGCCCTGGACGGGGTGCGGGATGGTCACGATTTCGTCGGGACAGCTATGGCGGCGGGGGCCGCCGGCGTCCTGGCCTCACGGCCGGTCGAGGCGCCGCATGTCCTTGTCAAGGACACCTTCCTGGCCCTCCAGGCCCTGGGTCTCGCTGCGCGCGAGCGCGCCGTGGGCGCCCGGCGCGGCGCTGTCACCGGGTCGGTGGGAAAGACCAGCGTCACTCAGGCGGTGGCGGCGGGCCTCGCCATGGCGGGCCGGGCCCACGCCTCGGTCAAGAGCTACAACAATCACATCGGCGTGCCCCTGACCCTGGCGAGGATGCCGGAGGACACCGAGCGCGCCGTCTTCGAGATCGGGATGAACCACGCCGACGAGATCACGCCCCTGTCGGGCATGGTCCGTCCCCACGCGGTCGCCATCACCACGGTGGGGCCGGTGCATGTGGAGAATTTCCCGGAGGGTGAGACAGGGGTCGCCCGCGCCAAGGCCGAAATCTTCGACGGCGCGGCCCCGGGGGCGGTCGCCGTCCTCAACGCGGACAATCGCTGGTTCGGATGCCTCGCCGCCAGGGCGCGGGCCCGGGGGCTCGCCGTGCGCGCCTTCGGGAAGACCGAGGGCGCCGACGCCCGGCTTCTCGACTTCCGGGTCGACGCCGGCCGCGGCGTCATCCGGTCCGAGATCGATGGCGGGACGGTCGACTTCACCCTGGCCCAGACCGGCGCGCACTGGGGGCTCAACGCCCTCTGCAGCCTCCTGCTTCTCGACGCCCTGGAGGTTCCGCAGGAGACGGGGCTCGCCGCCCTGTCCGGCTTTATAGCCCTGCCCGGTCGCGGCGCAGAGCAGGTCGTCCCGCTGCCCGGCGGCGGCGCCTTCACCCTGATCGACGAGAGCTACAACGCCAATCCCCTGTCCATGGCCGCCACCATCGGGTCGCTGGGCGCGCGCAGGTCTTCAGGGCGCAGGATCGTCGTCCTGACCGACATGCTGGAACTCGGCGAGGAGGGGCCCCGTTTCCATGCGGACCTGTCCCAGGCCATAGCGGACGCCGGCGTCGATCAGGTGTTCTGCGCCGGACCTCTGATGAAATCCCTGTGGGACGCCCTTCCTTCGACTCGGCGCGGCGGCTACGCCGTTGAGGCGTCAGGGCTGGCGCCGATGATTCCCCCGTCTCTGGCGGCGGGGGATCTGGTCATGGTCAAGGGATCCAACGGGTCGCGGGCCGGTCTGCTGGCCGATGCGCTGCGCGCCGTGGGATCCGGGGCCGGAGGGGCGGACTGATGCTGTACTGGCTCTATGAACAGGCGGTTGCAGCCGGCGTCTCCCTGCCCCTTCTCAACCTGATGAAGTACCTGACCTTCCGGACAGGCATGGCGCTCTTCACGGCCCAGCTGGTCGTGGTCCTCATGGGGTCCCGCTTCATTCGATGGATGCAGACCAAGCAGGGGCGCGGGCAGCCGATCCGTGCCGAAGGCATAGAGCGACATATTGTCGAGAAGGCCGGTACGCCGACCATGGGCGGCGTCATGATCCTCGCGGGTCTCTGCGCAGGCGCGCTGCTCTGGTGTGACCTTTCGAACGTCTATGTCTGGGCGGTCCTGCTGGTGACTGCGGGCTTCGGCCTCCTGGGCTTCATGGATGACTACGCCAAGGTCACGCGCCAGAGCTCGGCCGGCGTCTCGGGGCGTCTACGGCTGGGGGTCGAGACCCTCCTGGCCGCAACGGCGGTCCTGATGATGGTGCTGTGGGGCCGGCAAATCGCGCCGGACTCCGTTCTCCACACCAGCGTCGCCCTGCCGGTGCTGAAAGACGTCCTCATCAACCTTGGCTGGTTCTACCTGGCCTTCGGAGCCTTCGTGATCGTGGGGGCGGCCAATGCGGTCAACATCACGGACGGGCTGGATGGCCTGGCGACGGTCCCGGTCATGATCGCCGCCGCAGCCTTCGGCCTGATCGCCTACCTGGTGGGGAACGCGGTCTTTGCGGGCTACCTCCAGGTCCATGTCGTTCCGGGCGTCGGCGAGGTCGCCGTCTTCTGCGGCGCAGTCATTGGCGCGGGGCTAGGCTTTCTCTGGTACAACGCCCCGCCGGCCAAGATCTTCATGGGCGATACGGGATCGCTCGCCCTTGGCGGCGCCCTGGGCGCCGCCGCAGTGGCGACCAAGCACGAGATCGTCCTGGCGATTGTCGGGGGCCTCTTCGTCGCCGAGACCCTCTCGGTCATGATCCAGGTCGCCTACTTCAAGCGCACCGGGAAGCGAATCTTCCTGATGGCGCCCATCCACCATCACTTCGAGAAGCTGGGCTGGTCGGAATCGACCATCGTCATCCGCTTCTGGATCATCTCGGTCATGCTGGCCATTCTCGGCCTGGCGACCCTGAAGCTGAGATAGGGGAGGGCCGTTGATCCCGGTTCGCGGCTTCGAAGGCAAGACGGTCGCCGTCTTCGGGCTGGCCCGGACCGGACTGGCCGCCGCGCGCGCCCTCGCGGCCGGCGGCGCGGAGGTCGCGGTCTGGGACGAACGGGCCCAGGGCCTCGCGGCGGCTCAGGCGGAGGGCTTCGAGATCGTCGACCTGTCGGCCGCCGAGTGGTCCGGGTTCGACGCGCTCATGCTGTCCCCGGGTGTTCCACTGACCCATCCCGAGCCGCACTGGACCGTGCGCAAGGCCCGGGAGGCCGGTGTCGAGATCCTCGGCGACATCGAGCTCTTCGCGAGGACCGTCAACCTCGCCCCGGTCCACAAGCGTCCCCGGATCATCGCCATCACGGGCACCAACGGCAAGTCCACCACCACCGCCCTGATCGGCCACCTCTGCAGCCACGCCGGTCGGGACACCCGGATCGGCGGCAATATCGGCGTCGGCGTCCTGGACCTTCCGGACATGCACGGCGGCGCCGTCTACGTGCTGGAGCTCTCCTCCTACCAGCTGGACCTGACCTCGAGCCTCAAGCCGGATGTCTCGGTTCTCCTCAACATTTCCCCGGACCACCTGGAGCGGCATGGCGGCATGGAGGGCTATGTCGCCGCCAAGCGCCGCATCCTGATGAACCAGGGCGGCGGCGACACCGCGGTGATCGGCGTCGACGATCCCTGGGGACAGAGGCTGTGCACCGAGGTCAAGGCCTCGAACCGCCGCACCATCGTCCCGGTGTCGGCCTCCAAGGCGATCGGCAGGGGTGTCTACGCCCTCCAGGGCGTCCTTTATGACGCAACAGGGGACCGCGCCCTCCAGGTGGCCGACCTCAACAGGGCGCGATCCCTTCCCGGCCGGCATAACTGGCAGAATGCGGCGGCCGCCTATGCGGCCGTGCGCGGCCTTGGGGCCCCCGCCCCGGAGATCGCCGAGGGTTTGCTCAGCTTCCCCGGACTGGCCCACAGGATGGAGACCGTCGGACATGTGCGTGGGGTCCGCTTCGTCAACGATTCCAAGGCGACCAACAGCGACGCCGCGCGCCAGGCCCTGTCCAGCTATCCCCGGGTCTACTGGATCGCCGGCGGGCGGGCCAAGGAGGGAGGCATAGAGTCGCTGGTCGATCTCTTCCCCCGGATCGCCTGCGCCTACCTGATCGGGGAGGCGGCGCCGGAATTCGCCCGGACCCTCGAAGGGCGGGCCGCACACGTGAACTGCGCCGATCTGGCCGCGGCCGTGAGCCGGGCCTTTGCCGACGCCCGGGCCTCGGGCGAAGGCGGCGTGGTCCTGTTGTCGCCGGCCTGCGCTTCCTTCGACCAGTTCGCCGACTTCGAGGCGAGGGGCGAGGCCTTCCGCGCGGCGGTCCTCGACCTGGCCGAGTCCCAGAGCCTGAAGGGCGCGACGCCGTGAGCCTTCATCCCGCCCACGCCGCCTTCGCCCGTTCCGACCGGTCGCCGATCGGCGTCTGGTGGTGGACCATGGACCGGTGGCTCCTGGGCGCCGTCGGGATCCTCCTCGTTCTCGGAGTGATGATGGCCTTCGCCGCCAGCCCGGCTGCGGCGGCCCGGCTCAACCTGTCGGATCCCTTCCATTTCGCCCTCCGCCAGAGCGTCTTCGCCGCGGTCGGGGCGGCGATTCTCCTCGCCGCCTCCGTGCTGGATGATCGCGGAGTCCGACGGGTCGCCTTCTTCGTCTTCCTCGTCTCCATCCTGGTCATGGCGGCCCTGCCGTTCATCGGCCACAGCGCCAAGGGCGCCACGCGGTGGCTCGACCTCGGGGGATTTTCGCTTCAGCCCTCGGAGTTCATGAAGCCGGCGCTGATCGTCCTCGTCGCCTGGATGTTCGCCGAGGCGCAGAAGGGGGAGGGGGTTCCGGGCGTCACCATCGCCTTCGTTCTTTACGGAATCTCGGTCGCCCTCCTGCTGATCCAGCCCGATGTCGGGCAGACCATCCTGATCTCCATCGCCTTCGGCGCCGCATTCTGGATGGCGGGGGTCCCGATTTCCTGGGTCATGGGCATGGGGGCCCTGTCCGTCGCCGGGATGATTTCGACCTATTTCATGTTCCCTCATGTCGCGAGCCGGGTCGACCGCTTCATGAATCCGGAGACCGCCGACACCCACCAGGTCGACCGGGCGGCGGAAGCTATCGCCGCCGGCGGTCT
>NZ_JADCBG010000047.1 GCF_020253645.1 Phenylobacterium sp. | reverse complement strand
GAGAAGACCGCCCGGACCTTCCGGACGATCAACGGGGTCCGGTACTCGATACCAGGCGACTGGTGCATCGTCGAAGCCGACGGCACCCTGACCCTGCTGGGCCGCGGCTCGGCCTGCATCAACACCGCGGGGGAGAAGGTTTTCCCGGAGGAGGTCGAGGAGGCGCTGAAGACCCATCCCAGCGTCGAGGACGCCCTGGTGGTGGGTCTTCCCGACGAGAAGTGGGGCCAGGCGGTGACTGGCGTCGTTCGCCTGGCGGAAGGCGCGAGCCTCGACGAAGAGGCGCTTCGAGCGCACGTCCGCAGGACGCTGGCGGGTTACAAGACTCCAAAACGGGTCGTCGCTACGGATCAGTCAATCCGCGCCAGCAATGGCAAGGCCGACTACGCCACCGCCAGGAAGATCGCGGAGACCGCCCTGGTCTGAGGTGCAGGCGTTCAGCGTCTCCGGATCTCCATCGGAAATCCGGCGCGCGAGGAACCCGCCGCCCGGTCGAGGTCCAGCCAGCCGGAAGGGTCGCCCGCCAGGGTGGCCCGCCAGAACGCCGCCTGCAGAAGCCTTAGGCGTTCGGCGGTTCTGCCCAGGACGGGTTCCTGGTCGGGCGCATCGAAGTCACCGTGGCGAAAGCCATCCAGGATCGCGGCGTACTTCCGCCCAGGCCGACTGCGCTCGAAGGCCTCCAGGCGCCAGGATGGAG
This sequence comes from Phenylobacterium sp., assembly GCF_020253645.1. GTDB lineage: Bacteria > Pseudomonadota > Alphaproteobacteria > Caulobacterales > Caulobacteraceae > Phenylobacterium. The sequence continues at coordinate 4,474 of NZ_JADCBG010000047.1, read as the reverse complement.
GTTCGCCAGCCGCGCCGAAATCCCGGCTTCCCGTAATCGAGAAGAGCGGAAGGGTCATCTTTTCGAAGGCGCCAGGGGCGAGGCCGAGGCGACCTGACCCCTGTCCGCTGATCACGATGCCGCTGCGGAATCCCACCGGAAGGGGTGGCGGGGGCGATGGCGAAAGCCTTGCTCCACAAAGCACGAGGGTCAGGTAGGCGCCAAAGGAGTGAACGGCCATGCCCATCCGTGCCGGGTCGATCCGCTCGCGGGCGGCCTCCGGCAGGCGGTTGTCCCGACTGCGGACCAGGGCCTGCAGGAATCGGATGTCTGCAAGGCGGCTGCGGAGAAACGCCGGGCGCTCGAGAACGGCCGCAAGGCCTTCGCCGGATCTTCCGCCAGATGCACCGGCAAACGCCTCGCGCAACGCCCGGGCATCGTCTGAAGCCAGCCCGGGATCGGGTATCTGGAGCGAGTCCGAATGGGTCGGGTGGATCACGACCAAGCCGCGGGATGCCCAGAGCCTGCCGGTATTCGCGAAGGCCGAGAAAGACCCCCCGAAGCCATGGCTGAAGAAGACCACAGGCCATGCGCCAGGAGCTTCTGGCAAGTAAATCCTGGTCGGAATGGTGCGCCCCCGGCTCGGATCGACCAGGTCGACGCGGTCAAGGGTCCGGACCGCGTTCTGCAGGTCGGAAGGAAGTGCAAGGGCGGGGGCGGCCTGCAGGAGACGGCGACGACTGAACATGTCGGGCATTTATCCGTTCAATCCCGAAGGGCGCCAGCCCTGGCGCCTGGCTGGCGTTCCCTCGCTGGCTCGGATAGTGCGGTCGCAAGGAGTCCCGACATGTCAGAACCCTCCGGAACGCCGTTTCTCCGCCTGCTGGAATCCCTGTCGCCTGAGGAGGGAGGTCTCGGCATCGACCTGCCTGGCGACTGGCTACAGGGCCGCACGGCCTACGGTGGTCTCACCGGCGCCCTTTGCGTCGAGGCGGCCGCCCGCCTGCATCCCGACCTGCCGCCCCTGCGCAGCGCCCACTTCGCCCTCGCGGGCCCTGCCTCCGGGCGGCTCCTGGTCAACGCCTCGGCAGTACGTCGGGGCAGGTCCGCGGTGGTCATCGAGACCTCCGTAACGGGCGAGGCCGGACCCGCCGCCCGCGCCCTTCTGACCTATGGCGTGGCGCGGGAGTCGCGTGTCCAGCGTGCTGGCGATCCGCCTCCCGAGGTCTCGCACCCCGAGACCTGCCCGGTTTTCTTTCATGAAGAGAGGCGACCGGGGTTTTCCCGTCACTTCGATGTCCGCCTTGCGGCGGGCGCCCGCCCGCTGACCCCCGGGGCTGAACCACACACCTGTGTCTGGATCCGCCACGGCGACGGCGAGACGCCAGAGGGACTGGCCGCCCTCGTGGCCCTGGCCGACGCCATTCCCTCGCCCGCCCTGGTGCTGTTTCCGGAGTTCGCACCGTTCAGCACCATGACCTGGTCGCTGGACATGACGACGGCGGAAATCGCCAGTCCGTCGGGGTGGTGGCTTCTTGACAGCCGGATCGAGGCGGCCGGCGATGGCTATGCAACCCAGGACATGCGCCTCTGGAACGGGGAGGGCGAGCTGGTCGCCCGCGCCCGCCAGATGGTCTCGGTTTTCATCTGACCGGGTCCAGTCCCAGCCAGGTCCGCACCCGGGGAATTCGCCTCAGGACCATGAGCTCCGCCAGGGCCACGACGATCAGGCTGACGCCGAGCACCGGCATGAAGATCCCGAGTCCGATGATGGCCAGCCCGACGCCACGGGCGGCGTTCAGGTTGGTCAACCGCTCCGGCGCACCGAGAACGCCCTCCGGCCCCCTCCGCCGCCACATCACGATCCCGCTGATAGATAACAGAACGAGGCCGGTTGCGGCGACAAGGCCCAGGATCTGGTTGGCCAGACCGAACAGCTGGCCTTCGTGGGCGGCGATCCCGTACCCGATCGCCTGGTCGATCGGATGCTTGTCGCCAAAGGCCTCCTGTCCCGTCACCTCACCCGTCGCGGGATCGAGAGTCATCACGACCCTTTGCGGGCGATTCGGGGTTTCCGAGCGAACCGTCCAGACGGGCGATGACCGCCATCCCCCGCCAGGGGCTGGCGGGGCGATCAGGACCGGAGGCGGCAGGTCGAGCCGGGCGACACTGGTCGCCATCCTGTCGAGCGAAGCCGCCGGCGTCGCTCCCGGACCTTGCGCGGAATGAGCCGAAGCAACGGAGTGCCCCCCGTGTTCACCAGACCCGTCCGCCTTGCGGCCGGAGGACCATTCCTGAGACGCCGCCAGGGTTCCTGTCGCCCGTCGAACCTCCTTGAAGGCGTCATTCCAGACCGTCGTCCAGGGCAGGCCGGTGAGGAGCAGGAAGAGGGCGAGGCCCGAGATCCAGAAACCGGTCACGGCGTGCAGGTCGCGCCAGACAAGGCGTCCGCCGAGGCCAAGCCGGGGCCAGATCACCCCACCCGGGCCCCGCCCGCCGCGAGGGACCCACAGGACAAGCCCGGTCAGGATCATCACCACCGCCCATCCAGCCGCCAGTTCAACCAGGATCGAGCCCCGGTCGCCCATCAGGAGTTCGCCGTGAATCGTCTTGATCACCTCCATCGGCCGGTCTGCTTCGCGCTGCAGGCCAAGGACGACATTCGCCTCCGGATGCACGAAGGCGATCAATGGACCGTCCGGTGTAGACAGTATGATCCGCGCGGCATCGTCGGCCTCGCGCCGCACCTCGTAGAAGCGAAGGCGCGATCCTTCCGGCGCCGCCGCCAGGGCCGCCTTGACCTGGGCTTCCGGGCTCCGTGGGCCGCCCTCGATGACCAGATGGTCGTAGGGGGCGTCGAGGAAGGCCTCGACCTGCGGCTTGAAGAGGTAGGCTGCTCCCGTCAGGGACAGGATGATCACAAACGGGATGCAGAAGAGCCCGGCGTAGAAGTGCCAGCGCCAGACCGCGCGATGCGCGAGGATGGCGCGGCCGTGACGGGCGTCCTCGGCGCCCGCGGGCGGGGTTTCGGCCACGGCGCTCACCAGCGCCCCCGGAGGTCGACAACCAGGGTTCTCTGGGGCAGGGGGTGGGCGACATAAGCCTTGTCGTTCAGCAGATTGTCGATCCCGATCCCCAGCTCGGCATGTTCGCCGATCTCGACGGTCACCCGTCCGTCGATCGTGAAGTACTCGCTCTGGAAGCCGAATGCGTCTCCCCGGGACAGGCCAAAGAGGTCGGAGTTGGGACGGGTGGCGTAACGCCAGCCGAGGGCGGCGCGGGCGCCGTCCGAGATCCGGTAGCGGATCGAACCGTTCGAGCGCCACTCGGGGATTCTCGGGAACATCCGGCCCTCGGCGGCAGGGGCCGAGGCGTTGCTGACCGTTCGCGCATCCATCCAGGAGACATTGGCGTCGACGTCGAGCCCCTCGAAGACAACGTCTCGGGCTTCGGCGATCAGCTCGACGCCGACCTGACGGACCCGGTCGACATTCTTGAAGGACGAGACAACCTGCCCGAACGGATTGAGGCCCTGGAAGCTGAAGATGGCGTCGTGGACGTCCTGCAGGAAGACCGAGCCGGTCACCCGGACGTCGCCGAAGCTGCGCCTCAGGATGAGGCTGGCGTCAAAAGACGTCTCCGGCCTCAGGTTGGGATCGAAGCTATGCGGATCGATCTGCTGGGTGATGTCGTCAATGCGTCCCTGGAAAAGTTCGCCCACTGTCGGGAACCGGGTCGCTGTGCCCAGGCTGAGCTGGACCTCCCAACCCGCCGCCAGTGGGCCCTGGAAGCTGAGCTTCGGGCTGATGGCGCTGTCGCTCCGCTCCGGATAGTCGTCGTCCACCCTCCGGCCGGCGACCTGCTTGCCGATGCCGCCATCGTGCGCCTTCCAGGCGTCGTATCGGACGCCCGCGGTCAGGCTGTAGTCGCCCGGAAGAGAGATCTCGTCCTCGAGGAAGGCCCCGAAGGTCGTCGTCTTCCCCCAGGTGGAGGCTGAGAAGACCGGATTGGAGGCGTTCTTCCACGCCGTGGTGCTGAAGGTCTCGGACCTTGTCTCATAGAGGTTGGCGTCAGCCCCGAAGGCGACGGCGTGAGCGCCGAACGTCCTCTCCAGGGTCACGGCGCCCGTCCACCATCCGGGTTCCCGGGCCTGGGTCTGTGTCCCCGCGCCGTTGACCAGCCCCGTCGCCATGTCGCGAGAGGTCCGCCCATCCTGGCTCGCGATCCAGTATCGCGAGACGTTGGCCGACACCGCCCAGCCGACAGCCTCGCCGCCCGCCCGCAGGCCGGCGAGATACTCGGTTCGACGGGTCAGGGACTGGGTGAGGCCGGTCGCGTTCCAGGTTCGACCGCCGAAGGCTACGCGACCCTGCCAGACCGGTGATCCGCCAGCGTCCTTCAGGAAGGTCCGCGTGTCTGTGAGGTCCTGGTCGGTCAGCCAGGCGAAGCCCATGGCCTCCAGCGTCCACCCGTTGTCCATCTCCCAGCCGGCGCG
>NZ_JADCBG010000046.1 GCF_020253645.1 Phenylobacterium sp. | reverse complement strand
GCCCATGTCCGCAGCCAGATCCCTGTCCGCCCTTGCTGTCATGGCGGCCCTCGGCCTTGCCGCGTGCGGTCAGCCTGCAGGCTCCCCGGCTTCCGACAGCGCCGCCAAGCCCGCGGCGGAGCCCGTGGTCCTCACGGACGAGCAGAAGGCGGCGCTCCTGGCCGAACTCCCCGAGCCTTACAGGAGCGCGGACCTGGAACGGGGCGAAAGGCTCTACGCCATGTGCCGGTCCTGCCATACCTATGTCCCGGGCGGAGCCAATCTGACGGGTCCGAACCTGTGGGGGACCTTTGACGCCAAGGCCGGACTGGTGGCTGGATACAACTATTCCGAAGCGCTCAAGACCTCCGGTCTCGTCTGGGATGCGGCGACCATGGACAAGTGGATCGAGAATCCCCGCGGTCTCGTTGAGGGCACCAAGATGGCCTATGTCGGCATGAAGTCGGCAGAGGATCGCGCAGCCCTGGTCGCCTGGCTCAAGGTCAACACCAGCGCGCCCAAATAGACCGCGTCACGGCGCCGGGCGCGCCGCCTCCTCCATCTCGTAGGCTTCGATCTTCCGGGCCCGGGTCTCAGGCGGCTGGGTGAACCGCGCGAACAGGCTGTAGAAGATCGGGACGATGAAGATCGTCAGCAGGGTCGAGAAGATCGCGCCGAAGAAGATGACCACGCCGATGGTCTTCCGGGATTCTCCCCCCGCACCGCCCCAGAGGATCAGCGGCACCGCGCCGGCGGCGGCGGCGATGGACGTCATGATGATCGGGCGAAGCCGGACAACGGAACTCTCGATCACCGCCTCTCGGACCGAAAGACCCTCGTCCCGCAACTGGTTGGCGAACTCTACGATGAGGATGCCGTTCTTGGCTGCAATGCCCACCAGCATGATCAGGCCGATCTGGCTGTAGGTGTTCAGGGTCGAGTCGCTGATCAGAAGACCAAAGAGACCCCCGAGGGCTGCAACGGGAACAGTCAGCATGATCACAAGGGGATGGACCCAGCTCTCGAACTGGGCCGCCAGCACCAGGAAGACGAGGATCAGGGCCAGGGCCAGGGCGCCGTAGACCGCCGCGCCGCCCTCCAGGTAATCCCGCGCCAGGCCGCCCCACTTCACCGCCATTCCCGGCCGCTTGTCGATCTCCGCCTGGAAGAAGTTGACCGCCTCGCCGACGGTATAGCCCGGGTTCAGCTGGACCGAGAGGGTGATCGCCCGGAGCCGGTCCACCCGGTCACGGCTCGGGGTGTCGCCCTGGATTTCCGTCGTCACCACCGCCGACAGCGGCACCGTGGCGCCCGAGGCCGCGCGCACATAGACGTTCCTGAGATCCGACTCATTCATGCGCTGCGGCCGGTCGGCCTGCAGGATGACGTCATATTCCTGGCCGCCCCGGATATAGGTTGTCGTTCTGCGGGATCCGAAGAGCGTTTCCAGGGCCCGACCCACCGCCTGGGCCGACACGCCTAGTTGAGCGGCCTTCTCGCGATCAACCTCGACCAGCAGCCTCGGCGAGGTGGGTTCATAGTCGAGGCGCGGGCGGGAGAGACCCGGATTGTTCCGCGCCGCCGCCATCAAGGGCTGGATGGCCTGCTCGATCTGCGGGTACTCATCCCCCAGCAGGATGACGCTCACGCTGGATCCCCCCCCGCCGCCGCCTCGCTGGATGGACGGACGGACGGAGGCGATGACCCTGGCCGAAGTGACGGCGGCGTACTCCCGGTTCAGCTGGGCGGCGAGCTCCTGGGACGTGACATCGTTCACCCGCTCGTCGGGCAGGCCCGCATTGGCGCCCCCGGAGCTGAACTGGCTGCGTCCGAAGCTCGGGACGCTGAGGGTGTACCTCTCGATCACCCCCTCCTTCAGAAGGGAGAGGAGCCGCTTCTCCACCTCCTGCGAGGCCGGCAGGATGTAGTCATAGCCCGCCCCCTCCGGTCCCTGGATGGAGATGTCCACCCGGCCCCGGTCCTCCATCGGAACAAGCTCCTTGGGGATGATGACGGCAAGTCCGGCCGCCACCACGCCCATCGCCAGGATCAGGCCGCCCGCCGAAACAGAGGACAGGATCATCCGGCGAGGCGCCAGCAGAGCCTCCAGCGAGCTCTGATAGGATCGCTTCAGCGCGCCCATTGCGGTGTTCACCGCGCGGGTCATCGCCCCTCCCGTCCGTGCGGGGCGAAGGAGCACCGAGCCGAGCATAGGTGACAGACTGAGGGCGAGGAGCGCGGAGAACACCACGGCCGCCGCCACCGACACGGCCAGCTCGACGAACAGCCGGCCGGTGAACCCCGGCATGAACATCAGCGGCGCAAAGACCGAGATCAGGACGACAGTGGTCGCGATAACCGCGAAGAAGACCTGACGGGCGCCTCTCTGGGCGGCGACAAGCGGCGGCTCGCCCTCATCAACCCGTCGCTGGATGTTCTCCACCACCACAATGGCGTCGTCGACGACCAGGCCGATGGCCAGCACCAGGGCCAGCAGGGTCAGCAGGTTGACCGAGAACCCCAGGCCCGCGAGGACGATGAAGGTCGACAGGATGCAGATCGGCGCAACGACGGAGGGAACCAGCGCCGCCCTCCAGGATCCCAGGAAAACGAGGTTCACCAGCGCCACCAGGGCCAGGGCGATGCCCATGGTGATCCACACTTCCTCGAGGGCGTGGCGGGTGAAGGAGGTGAAGTCCACCGACACCTCGATCTTGGTCCCCGGCGGCAGGCTGCGGTTGATTTCGCGGAGCTGTTTCCGGATGCCGTCCGAAATCTCCAGATCATTGGCTTGGGACTGCCTGAAGACGGCCATCCCCACCTGGTCGTTCCCGTTGGAGCGGAAGAGCCGACGCCGCTCGTCCGGCCCCTCCTCGATCCGTGCGAGGTCGCCGAGGCGCACCACATAGGCGTTGGGATTGGCGGCGCTCGCCGCCGCGGACTGGGGCGAGGCGGCGGCGCCTGCGGCGGCGGCGGAAGAGCCCAGCGCGCCCTGCTGTCCGGCGGCCGAGGCGGCGGACCGGCTTGCGCCGGACGCCGTGACCGGCAGCTGGGCGAAGTCTTCCGGAGTCGCATAGCCCCGCGCCACCCGGATCGTGAAGTCCTTGGACGGCGCCTCAAGGGAGCCCGCAGGAAGCTCCAGGTTCTGGGCCCGGAGGGCGCCCTCGACATCGTCCACGGTCACGCCGCGCGCCGCCAGCGCCATGGGATCCAGCCAGATGCGCATGGCGTAGACCTGGGCGCCGCCCAGCCCCACCTGGGCCACCCCGGGCACGGTCGACAGGCGCTCCACCAGGTAGCGGTTCGCATAATCCGTCAGCTGGAGGCGGTTGAGCGTGGTCGACGTCAGGCTGAGGAACATGATCGGCGAGTCGTCCGCATTCGCCTTGGCGATCTGCGGGGGGTCGGCCTGGTCCGGCAGCAGGGGGGTGACCCGGCTGACCGCATCGCGCACGTCGTTGGCCGCGGCGTCGAGGTCACGGTCCAGGGTGAACGAGATCGAGATCCGGCTTCCGCCGTCCCGCGAGGTGGAGTTCACGCGGTCGATGCCCTGGATGCCCGAGACCTGGCGCTCGATCAGCTGGGTGATCCGCTCCTCGACCACCTCGGCGGAGGCCCCGCGATAGTTGGTCGAAACGCTGACGACCGGCGGATCGACGCTCGGCAGCTCCCGGACCGCCAGGGAAAAGTAGCTCGCAAAGCCGACAACACAGAGAAGGATCGCCCCGACCGCCGCAAAAACCGGGCGACGGACCGAGAGATCTGACAGCGTCATCCGGGCCTGCGCGGGGCGGCGCCTCCCGCTGGCGGACCGCCGGCGGGGCGGACCGGCTGACCGGACTGCACGCGGTTCAGTCCGTCGGCTACGACGCGATCCGCCGGGGTGACGCCCTCCAGGATCTCAACCCAGCCATCCTGTCGAAGGCCCGCCCTCACCGGCTTCTGCTGGACGGTCATCCGGCCGCCCTCCTCGACCACCACGAAGACCGAAGCGCCCTCGCCCTGAACCGCGACGGCGGATTCCGGCAGGGCCAGACCTGTACGCGAGCCCTGGCTCACGCCGACGCGCAGCATCATTCCCGGCTTCAGGCGCCCCTCGGCGCTGGAAAACTCGGACCGCGCAGTCAGGGCGCGGGTGCGCTCGTCGATCCGGGTGTCGAGGCGGATGATGCGACCGCTGAACCGGGCGTCCGGCCAGGCGTCCACCGTCGCCGTCAGGGCCTGGCCCTCGCGGACGGCGGAAAGGAAGCGGTCAGGCACCTGGAAATCCACCCGGACGGCGGAGAGGTCATCCAGGGTGACGATCGCGGCGCCGGGATTGATGACGGCGCCGGGCGCGATGTCCGACAGCCCCACCACGCCGGCGAAGGGCGCGCGGATCACCCGGTCGCCCAGACGCGCCTCGGCGGCGGCGACGTCGGCCCGGGCGGTCTTCCAGGCGGCTTCGAACTGGTCGACGGCGGCGGTCGAGGCGTAACCCTGCTCCCCGAGCGTCCGCCAGCGCTCATACGCCCTGCGGGCCTGCACCTCGCGGGCCTGGGCCTGGGCCAGGGCGGCGTCCTGCTCGGTGGTCTTCAGCTCCACCAGCACCTGGCCACGGGCCACGGTCTGTCCCGGCGTGAAGAGAACCCGGCTGACCAGCTGCGTCGTCGCCGCAGAGAGGGTCACGGACTGGCGCCCCTTGGCCACGCCCAGCAATTCGAGGCGCTCTGTGAAGGTGCGGCTGACGGGACTGACCAGCGACACCCGGGGGACCTCGCCCCTCGGCCCGCCGGGTCCGCCGCGTCCCATGCCGGGGGGGCCGCCCCCGCCGCCCGCGCCCGGAGCTCCCCCCTGGGCGGGTCTGGCGTCCGACAGGATCTTTAGCCCGCCGGCCACCGCCATCAGCAGGACCACGCCGACCGCGAGGACGAGAAAGAAATGGCGCCTGAGCACTTGGGCGGTAACTCCGGAGCCCCGACAAATCCTGGGGCGTCAGACAACACCCTCGTTCTCTAGGCTGAGGCCGTCGCGGCGTCCACCCCGGGACCCTGGGCCAAGACCCGATTCGGGCGCGGGCACGCTTACCGGGTCGAGGAGCAAGGCGGGACGAACTCCCGACAAGAAGTCGCGGGGTCCGTGTGGAAAGAGCGACACCGGTCTGACTTCGATTGGGGGAGTGGCGGACATCGACACGGGATGCTCCCCCTCTTTCAGTCGAGCCAACACGGCGGCTGTGATGCTCACCTCCATGGCTCCGCATCGGGAATCTCCACGAGATGAGCGTTTCAATAACGAGCGGGAGCTTTCGAATTCAATCATCGGGAAGCGGCATATCGCCGCTTCCCCTTTGGAACTGACGAAGGCCATCGATGGTTACATTCACCATTTCGTCGATGATATCGTCGTTGGTTCTTCCGGGCCGATCGGTAGAAGGTATTCTTGATATACTGAGTATGGAGCCGACGCCGTGGCCCATGGACCATACAAAGAGTGGCGCGGCGACCACGTGACGCCCGAGATAACGATCGACTGTTAATCTCAAAACGTCGAAGCAGCCCAATCCCAAGTTCGCAGATCCAGGACTTAAAATCGGATCGAGGTATCCCGCCTCGAACATGAATCGAAATCTCTCAGGATTCGCCACTGCAAAACGCGCATAAGCGCCAACGACACTACGAAGATTAGATTCCGGATCTTCTGAATATTTGGACGCAGTTGTTAATATCGATAGCAGGTCTTTGAACGAGACGGATGCAATCGCCCGTAAGAGACCCTCCTTGTCGCCGTAATGGTGCTGAGCCGCCGTGGCGGTCACACCCGCCTTCTCGGCAACCCGGCGCAGGGTGACCGCGCCGACCCCCTCCTCGTCGATGAGGCGGGTGGCGATCTCCAGCAGGGCGGCGTCCAGATTGCCGTGGTGATACCCATCCTTGCGGTAGTTTGTTCGCCGCTTCCGGGCGGGCTGCTGAGCTCGTTCCACATCCAACCTCGACCTTGTCATTTCATAGTCTCGAAGACGCCCGGGTCCGACCTAACGCTCCCCGGGCGGTGGGACAACACGTCCCAGCGCCCTGCAGCCCCGGGCGGGCGGGATGCCCATCCCGGATCACGCACCGCGCAAGGGCCGGACCAGGGTGCAAGATCAGAACCGTTCGTTCTTTATCTTGACATGCAAAAGATAATGACGCTCTCTTGGCTCATCGACAAGGAGGCTTCCATGACCGACACAACCTTCCCGCCTGCCGAGAAGTCGGCTGCAAAGGCTCCCCTTCGGGCGCCGTTTTCAGCTGATGTCGGGAATAGCTATCTGATCGGACCCTATGGTCCGGTTCTTGAAGAGGTGACGGCGTTCGACCTGCCGGTGACAGGCGAGGTCCCCGCCGGTCTCGTTGGGCGGTTCGTTCGAAATGGACCGAACCCCATCGAAGTCTCGGATCCGGCGAACCACCACTGGTTCCTCGGAGAGGGCATGGTGCACGGCGTCTACCTGCGCTCCGGCAAGGCTGAGTGGTACCGCAATCGCTTCGTCCGCAGCCGCCTTGTCTGCGACCGGCTCGGCGCCCCCTACCCCGCCGGAAAGCCCCGCACGAATGTGGATGTCGTGAACACCCACATCCAGAGCTTCGGCGGAAGGACGCTGGCCCTCGTGGAGTCCGGTCCTCCCGCCATGGCGTTGACCCATGAGCTGGAGACGATCGGCTATGAGGACTTCGCCGGCACCCTCGACGGCGCCTTCGCCGCCCACCCTCACCTCGATCCGCTGACCGGCGAGTGGCATGCGGTCACCTACGACCTGGGCGTGAAGTCCGAGCTTCGGCACGTCGTGATCGGGACCGACGGAAAGGTGAACCGCTCGGTCGCAATCCCCGTCTCGGACGGGCCCATGGTGCATGATTTCGCCATGACCCAGCGCTACATTCTGATCTTCGACCTTCCTGTGGTCTGGAATGATGCTGCCGCGGCGAGGGGACACCTCTTCCCCTATCAATGGTCAGAGACTCATCCCGCCCGGGTGGGACTGTTGCCGAGGAAGGGTGCGGCGGAGGACGTCATCTGGATCGATGTCCCCCCCTGCTACGTCTTCCATACGGCCAACGCCTATGATGCGGCGGACGGGACGGTTGTCGTCGATCTCGTCGAGTTCAGCAGCATGTTCAACACAGCGCTGAACGGGCCGGGCGAAGGCCCGCCAGTCCTGTCGCGATGGGTCCTCGACCCGGGGTCGGCCTCGATCGCCAAGACCGCGCTTTCGCGCAGGCCGCAGGAGTTTCCCCGGATTGACGAGCGGCTGACAGGCCAGAAGCATCGTTACATCTACGGCGCCGGCATTCAGACGGATCGCGGGTCGGCCATGTGCTTCGACACGGAGACCGGGCTTGAGCTTGCCCACGATTTCGGGCCAGGCCGCTTCGGGTCCGAGTGCGTCTTCGTTCCGAAGTCCGACACCGCAAAGGAAGGCGAGGGCTGGGTCATGACCTATGTGTGGAACGCGCCGACCAACACATCCGATCTGGTGATCATCGACGCCCAGGACTTCGCGGGTCCGCCAAAGGCGGTCGTCAAGTTGCCCGTTCGCGTGCCGTTCGGGTTCCATGGAAGCTGGATCGCCGACTAGGATTTCCCAGCAGGCATCTCCTGGGCGCTCACCTGTCCCTGTCGACGGGCGGCGCCCAGGCGGAGAGCTGGATCTTGCGGGGCCTCGCGCCCCTTCAGGTCGAGGATGAGCGCGACGGCGCTCTGAAAGCCCTCGACAGGGGTGTTCCCGTCTTGCGCCCGTTGACGGCCCAGTCGCCAGCTCGCTCGACGAACAGAAAGAGCCGGAATTATCTTAACGTAACGCAGATAATATCCGAATTGCCGACGGGAAGACGCGGGGGGTCCCGGCTCCGCCCTTCCTTGAGTGATCCACCGGGCCTGCCAGCCGATCGGGTTCGCCCCGACTGGCCCGGCGGTCACGACAGCTACAGCGGACCTGGAGGTCAGACTGATGAAGACGGTTCGGTTTCATGAACTCGGCCCCGCGAACGTCCTGCGGCTGGAGGAGGTTGACGCCCCGACGCCCGGCCCCGGGGACCTTCTTGTCAAGGTCGAGGCCGCCGGTCTGAACTTTTCCGATATCGGAAAGCGACTGGGTCGCTACCTGGAACCGACGCCGCTTCCCTTCACGCCGGGCTCTGAAGTCTGCGGCGAGGTTGTCGCTGTGGGCCCCGGGGTCAGCGGGCGCCGGGTTGGGGACCGGGTCGCTGGTGTGAACCCCTCTCGAAGCGGTGGATATGCAGAGTACGCCCTCCTTCCGGACCACGTGGCGGCCATCGTGCCTTCGACGGTTTCAGCGGAGGACGCCCTTGCGGTGAGCAACCAGGGCGCCACCGCATTCCACTTGCTGAACACGATGGCGCGGATGGCGAAGGGAGAGTCGGTCCTCGTTTCGGCCGCTGGCGGCGGCTGCGGCGGACTCATCCTGCAGCTGGCCAGACGTTTCGGCGCCGGAATGCTGATCGGGTTGGCCAGCACAGAGGCAAAGCGCGAGGCGGCCAAGGCCGACGGCGCCAACCTTGTTTTCGATCCTGCGGATCCGGATTGGCCCAAAAAAGTCGCCGACCAACTCAACGGCGGCATCGATATCTTTCTCGATAGTGTGGGGGGCGAACTGTACGAGTCCGGCCTCGGTCTGTTGGGCCCTTTTGGCCGGGCCGTCAGCTACGGACTGGCCAGCGGTCGCCCGTCGCCCGTCATTCCCCTGACGCTGATGCGGCGCTGCGCGTCTGTCTCGGGCTTCCACCTCGACCTGGTCATGGAGCGCCCGGGCGCCATGAGCCAGACCCTGTCGGACCTCTATGGCCTCGTCGCCGAGGGCGCGATCAAGCCGCGCATAGCGGCCAGCTTTGCGCTGAAGGACGCCGTCGCCGCGCACGAGTTCATGGAGAGCCGTGCGGCTGTCGGCAAGATCATCATCCGCCCTTAGGGCCCAGCGGCGCGAGACGGGAGAACAAGATGCAAAACGCCAACCGGGTCTTGAGATTGACGTCGAGGCCAGACGGCCTGCCCGGACCTGAACACTTCACGCTCACCGACGAGCCTGGACGCGCCCTGGCGCCCGGAGAGGTGCGGATCGCCTCGAGCTTCATCTCCATCGACCCGGCGATGAGGGTGTGGATGGACGAGCGCCCGGGTTACACGCCCGGCGTCAAGCTCGGCGAGGTCATGCGGGCCCTGGCGGTCGGCGAGGTGGTCGAGAGCCGGGCGGACGGTCTGGCCGTCGGGGCCTGGGTCGAAGGAACCTTCGGCCTCCAAAGTCACCCTGTGGTCTCGTCTGAACAGGCCCGGCTGGTGGACGCCCGCCTCGGTTCGCCGGAAGACTACCTGACTCTTCTCGGACTGCCTGGCGTAACCGCCCATCTGGGTCTGTTCGAGATCGCGGGGCTGAAGTCTGGAGAGACCGTCCTTGTATCCGCTGCGTCAGGGGGGGTCGGCCAGCTCGTGGGCCAGATCGCCCGCGCCTATGGCTGCCGCGTGGTCGGCATCTGCGGCGGCGCCGCCAAGTGCGAGATGGTGCTGAGAGAGTTCGGATTCGATGCAGCCGTCGACCATGGCCAGTCCGACACCGACCTGAACCGCGCTCTGGCTGAAGCCTGTCCGAACGGCGTGGATGTCTATTTCGACAATGTCGGCGGTCGCATCCTGGAGATGGCGCTCAATCATATCCGCGACTTCGCGCGCATCGTCATCTGCGGTCGCATTTCACAGACGGCAGGCCAACCCGTGCATCCCATCGGAAATCTCGGCGAGATGCTCGTGCACCGGGCGCGCATGCAAGGGTTCACAGTGGGCGACCACTTCCACTGCTGGCCGGCGGCTCGGCAGGACCTGGCGCGGCTGCGGGATGAGGGCCTGCTGAGAACCGAGCTTCACCTTCTTGAGGGACTCGAGAACGCCCCGGTCGCGCTCGGAATGCTCTTCCGGGGCGAGAACCGCGGAAAGATGGCGGTGAGAGTTATGTGAACGTCCATCCCCTCCCCTGCGCTGCAAGTTCGAAACATCAGCCTCGGCCAAAGTGAGCCGGGGTCGTCAACCGGAGCCTCAAGATGAACCTTTCCAATGGACCCCTCGCGGCCCTTCTGGCCCTGTCCCTGCTCTCGCTTCCGGCGTGCGCATCGCCCCCTCCCAAAACCATCCGGTCGGCGGATGCCGCCGGGCCGGAGGTTGTCCAGATCAAGCTGCCCATGTCGAACGCCTACCTGATCAAGTCGGCCAAGCCCGTGCTGATCGACGCAGGATCGCCAAAGGATGGTCCGGCGATACTGGCCGCCCTCAAGGCCGAAAATGTCGACTTGAAGGACGGGCTTATCCTGCTCACCCACGCCCACGGCGACCATGGCGGGGCGGCTGCGGAACTGCGCCGTATAACCGGCGCAAGAATTGCGCTTGGCGCGGGAGACGCCCCCATTGCGGCGGCGGGAAAGAATGATGAGCTTCGCCCGACCAGCTTCGAGGCCGAGGTTCTCAAGCGCGTCGTCGACTTCAAGTTTGAACCTTTTTCGCCGGATATCCCGATTACCAACAGCCTCGATCTCTCGCCCTGGGGCGTCGCCGGCAAGGCTGTGGTCATGCCGGGGCACACGCCGGGTTCCCTGGTGATCAAGCTGAACGACCGGGAAGTCTTTGTCGGCGACATGATGCGCGGGGGCAGCATGGGCGGCGCGGTGAACCCGACCCAACCCCACGAGCATTACTTCCAGGCCGATCTCGAACGTAATCGAGCGAATATCAGATCTCTGATCGAGGGCGGTGCTGAAGTTTTCTACCTCGGACACGGCGGTCCGGTTGATCGGGCAGCCGTGATCAAGGAGTTCAAGATAAGGTGACAGCTCGCGGTTGAACCGGTCTCGACAGACCGCGCATGAGCGCGGGAAACGACCAGAAGTGAATGGAGTTCGTAGTCCACCCTCTTCGATCAAGCCACATGAGGGCTCAAAGAGCAGGCTTGGATCGTCGTCCAGATCTAGAGGCGCAAAATGAAGACTGAAATCACGGAGCTTTTCGGCATAGAGCATCCGATCATGCAGGGCGGCATGCATTTTGTCGGCTTTGCTGAGATGGCGGCGGCGGTGTCAAATGCTGGCGGCCTGGGAATCATCACGGCTCTGACTCAACGCTCACCAGAGGCGTTGGCCGCAGAGATCGAACGCTGCAAGGCGATGACCAGCAAGCCATTCGGAGTCAACCTGACCTTTCTTCCGTCGGTCACCCCGCCCGACTACCCCGGCTACGTCCGGGTGATCATCGAGAGTGGCGTGAAGGTGGTCGAGACCGCAGGCAACAACCCTCAGAAGTGGCTCCCTGCGCTGAAAGAGGCGGGGATCCGGGTCATCCATAAATGCACAAGCGTCCGCCACGCCCTGAAGGCGGAGGCCATTGGCTGCGATGCGGTAAGCGTCGATGGCTTTGAATGTGGGGGGCACCCTGGTGAGGACGATGTGCCCAACTTCATTCTGCTTCCCAGGGCCGCCGAGGAACTGCGGGTCCCGTTCGTTGCTTCTGGCGGGATGGCCACCGGAGCGCAACTCGCAGCAGCCCTCGCCCTCGGGGCGGCCGGCGTGAATATGGGAACGCGCTTTATCGCAACTCAGGAAGCGCCGGTTCATGATAACGTAAAGCAGGCTATACTTGCAGCCACTGAACTTGATACCCGCTTGATCATGCGACCGTTGCGAAACACAGAGCGAGTTCTCAAAAATTCAGCTGTTGAGCGCCTGTTGAAAAAAGAGCAGGCGCTTGGCGAGAAGCTGACCTTCGCGGATGTCGCAGAGGAAGTGGCGGGCGTTTACCCAAGGATCATGGTCGATGGCGATATGGAAGCCGGAGGCTGGTCATGCGGAATGGTGGTCGGACTGATCCACGACGTCCCGACCTGCAAGAACCTGATCGACTCCATCATGGCGGAGGCGGAAGAAGTCATTCGTTCCCGCCTGACGAGGCTGCTCGGCTGAAGCGAGACGCCCCCATCCGCCCGGGATGGGTTTGGATTCCGGCCAGATAGAAAGGGATGGTTCATCTGGTCGAGGTCTAATTCACCCGGGCAAACGGGCTCTCACCCCGTCCCGCCGTCGATCTGCGCACGGAGGGCGCAGACACCCGGGCCCTTACATGGCGGGCGGTCGCGGCGACCTCGCTATGGACTATGGGCTATGCGCAGCCGATTCCAGCCTTCAGGGGAGACGGCGCCTCAGGCGTCGTAGCCCGGCATCTCGCGGTCGAGCTTGCGCAGACAGCCGGGCCAGCCCAGCTTGCCGCCGATCCCCCGCCCCACCTGCCGACGGACCTCTTCCTGCGCCGCCTCGGGGGCGATCAGGACGTTCTCGCGGCCGCAGGACAGGGCCATCACCTGCTGCTTGCAGGCGCGCTCGAGGAAGAACATCCCGTTCCAGCACTCCGCAGCGCTCTCGCCCAGAGCCAGGGTGCCGTGGTTGCGTAGCAGCATCAGCGACTTGTCGCCCAGGTCCGCCACCAGCCGCTCGCGTTCGTCGAGGTTGAGCGCGATGCCCTCATAGTCGTGGTAGGCGAGGTGCGGAAGACAGATCAGCGAGTGCTGCGACAGGGGCAACAGCCCCTCCTTCTGCGAAGACACCGCGGCCCCCTGGTCCGAATGCAGGTGCATCACGAAGTGGGCGTCCTCGCGGTTCATGTGGACCGCCGAGTGGATGGTGAAGCCCGCCGGATTGATGAAATAAGGCGTCTCCTGGAGGATGTTGCCCTCCACGTCGATGCGCACCAGGGACGAGGCCGTGATCTCGTCGAACAGCATGCCGTACGGATTGATCAGGAAATTGTGCTCCGGCCCCGGGATGCGGGCGGAGATATGGGTGTAGATCATGTCGTCCCACCCGTGCAGGGCGGCCAGCCGGTAAAGCGCGGCCAGATCCACCCGGGTCCGCCACTCCTCGTCGCTCACCTTCCCCTTGAGCGAAACAACGCCCGCAAGCGAACCATCCGCCATGACGGCCTCCCAGTCTTGATTTCAGGGGATCAGCGTCGCCCTGTGCAGGGCAAAGGTCAAGGCCGGTCAAACGCACCCGATCCCGCCGAAGCCGCCGCCTCCGGAATCCGGCGCTAGCGGTCGGAGAGAATTCGGGAGACGGCGCGGAGCCAGCGAGCATAGGCGGCCTCCGCCTCGGCTTCGGGAATCGAAGGCGTCAGGCCCGTGGTCTGCGGGCGGGCGGCGGCGGCGGCCTGGAGGTCCGGAAAGACCCCGCCGCCAAGCCCTGCCAGAAGCGCGGCGCCAAGGGCGGTCGTCTCCTCGTAGGACGCCCGCCCCACAGGCACTCGCGTCAGGTCGGCCAGCTTCTGGCAGAACCAGGCCGACCGCGACATGCCGCCATCCACCCTGAGCTCCGCACCCGGGCCAAAAGCCGACGGCGCATCGAGCCGCATGGCCTCGATGAGATCGCGGGTCTGGAAGGCGGCGGCGTCGAATGCGGCCTCCGCGATCTCGGCCAGCCCCGTATCCCGGGTCATACCGAGAAGGGCGCCCCGGGCGTCGGGGTCCCACCACGGGGCCCCAAGACCGGTGAAGGCCGGCGCGAGGATCACGCCGTGGCCCGGGCGGGCGCGACGGGCGAGGGCTTCGACCCCGGCGCCGCCCCCGTGGACCTCCAGTCCCTCGTTGATCCACTGCAGAGCTGCGCCGGCGACGAAGATGGAGCCTTCCAGCGCATAACTCACCCGACCGCCGATGCGCGAGGCCACCGTCGTCAGCAGCCGCGCCGAGGACCGGGGCGCCGCCTCTCCCGTGTGCACGAGCAGAAAACAGCCCGTACCATAGGTGGCCTTCATCTCGCCGGGCCGGATGCAGCCCTGCCCCATCAGCGCAGCCTGTTGGTCGCCGGCCACCCCGCGGATCGCGACAGGCCCGCCCAGCAGCTCGGGAAGGGTGTGGCCATAGTCATCCGCACAATCCAGGACCCGGGGCAGGATCGCCCTGGGAACCCGGAAGAGGTCCAGCAGCTCGTCGGACCAGTCCTGGGCGTGAATGTCGTACAAAAGGGTGCGGGAAGCATTGGTCGCGTCCGTGGCGTGAACCGCCCCGCCCGTCAGCTTCCAGATCACCCAGCAGTCCATCGTCCCGGCCAGGATCTCCCCCGCTTCGGCTCTGGCGCGCAGCCCCGGCTGGCTGTCCAGGATCCAGGCGAGCTTTGTGGCCGAGAAGTAGGGGTCGAGGAGCAGGCCGGTGAGGGCCGTCACACGAGGCTCCGCCCCCCTCGAGCGCAGCGCCTCGCAGGCCGGCGCCGTCCGGCGATCCTGCCAGACCAGGGCCCGGCCGACCGGCTCTCCGGTGCGCCGGTCCCAGACCACCACCGTCTCCCGCTGGTTTGTGACGCCCAGGGCCGCCACCTGGCCCGATTGAGCGCCGGCCCTTTGGAGCGCCGCCCGGAGAACCTTGACCGACGCGGAAAAGATCTCGCCGGCGTCGTGCTCGACTTCCCCGTCGGCGGGATAATGCTGCTCGAGAGGCTCGGATGCGCTCGCGATCTCCTTCCCCTCCGAGCTGAAGAGGATCGCCCGGGTCGAGGTTGTGCCCTGATCAAGGCTCAGAATGAACGGGAAAGACATGACATCGCTCAACATTCCATCCACTGTAAGCTATACACTGAAACGCGGCGGTTATCGCTGCGGCTTTGGCCCGGGTTACGCGCCAGGCTTCAGGGCTTCGGGTCCACCTTGGGGGTGCTTCATTGGGCGAAAGGGTGGACGAGATCATGGCCCTCGCCAAGAGCCGCAACGTGGCGGACCGCGAGCGCCTGCTTATCCGCCTGGTGGACCTCTGCAACGAGAGCGCTGATGAACTCCGGACCCCGCGGGTTCAGGCGCTTCTGTCCCAGGTCTTTTTCGACCTCGTCTTCCAGGCGGAGTACGATATCCGCCTTCGACTCGCCGAGAACATTTCGGAGGCCGACTGGGCGCCTTCCGCCCTCCTCAACATCCTGGCCTTCGACGACATCGAGATTGCGCGGCCGATCATCGCCCGCAGCCCTATCCTCGAGGACCCGGACCTGATCCGGATCCTCGTCGAGGCCACCCTCGAGCATCAGATCGAGGTCGCCCGGCGTCCGCAGATCAGCCCAACGGTGGTGGAGGCCATCCTCAAGGCGGCGACGCCGGAGGTGATGACCGCCCTGGCCGAGAACGAAACCGCCCGGGTTTCGGAACTTCACCTTCTTGAACTTGTCCGGATTGCGGAGAAGGTCCCCACTCTTCAGGACCCCCTCGCGGCGCACCCCCGGCTGACGGATGAACTGGCGGGCTACCTGTACGCCTGGGTGGGCGCCACACTTCGCAAGTCCCTTGCCGATCGTTTCGATCTCGACACCAAGGCGCTGGACACCGCCATCGCCGTCTCAATCCAGCAGGCGAGGACGGGCAGTCCATCGGCGGTCGGCAAGGAGAGAACTCCCGAGGAATCCGAGCAGGAACGCAGCGATCGACAATTGATCGCCAAGATGGACATGGCAGGCCAGTTACGCCCGAGCTACCTCGTGAAGGCCCTCAAGGATCAGAGATTGTCGCTGTTTGTAGCCGCCCTCGCCGCCCTGGGCCGATTTGAGGTCCGCGAGGTCAAATTGGCCCTCAAGGCCAACAACCCCGAGGCCCTTGCCCTGGCCTGCGCCGCCGTCGGGGTGGACCGGACGATCTTTCCCACCCTTCTGGCCCAGGTCCGCAGCCTCAACGAAGGGCTCCCAGCCGGAGGCTGGGAGGCCGACAAGGCGGCGATCCAGACATTCGCCAGGGTCAGCGCCAGGTCGGCCGGCGGACTTTTCCGCAAGACGATCGCTCAGACTTGAGATCGCAGGCTCGTGTCCCCAATCTTCCCGCCCGGCCGGCCGAAACTGACCTTCCTGAGCAGCGATCGGCCGGAAGCCCTGGAGGCGCGAGAGCGCCTCGCCGCCGCCTACGGGAGTGTCGACCCGGCGGAAGCTGATGTCATTGTGGCCCTGGGCGGCGACGGGTTCATGCTTGAGGTGCTGCATCTGCCGATTGCGCGCCGGATCCCGATCTACGGGATGAATCGGGGCTCGGTCGGCTTCCTGATGAACGACTATGCACCCGAGGATCTGCACGCCCGCATCGCCGCCGCCGAGCGGGCGGAGATCCATCCGCTCACCATGACGGCGAGGGACGCCGCAGGGCGGCGGTTCACCGCCATGGCGATCAACGAGGTTTCGCTTCTGCGACAGACCCGGCAGACGGCCAAGCTGAGGATCCTCATCGACGGGAAGGTCCGCCTTGCGGAGCTGTCCTGCGACGGCGCCCTTGTGTCCACCCCGGCCGGCTCCACGGCCTACAATCTCTCTGCGCACGGTCCAATCATTCCGCTGGAGGCGCGCGTCCTCGCCCTGACCCCCATCAGCGCCTTCAGACCTCGGCGATGGCGCGGCGCCCTGTTGCCGCATGCCGCCGAGGTCTGCTTCCAGGTTCTGGAGGCGGACAAACGCCCCGTGAGCGCCGTCGCCGACAACTTTGAGGTCAGGGATGTTGTCGAGGTGCTGGTGACAGAGGACCGGGACGTCTCCATGACCATGCTCTTTGATGCAGGCCGCGGCCTGCAGGAGCGTGTTCTGGCGGAACAGTTCTCGGTGTAACGGGCTGCACCAGTCGTTAACCGGCTCCGGATAGACTCCGCACAGTGATATCCTGACCTGGTTAGGCACTGGAAGGAGTCCCATGCCGCCTACTCTCCCGAAACCTCCGAAGATCAACATGGCCGCCGTCGCCCGGGCGGAGGCGGCTCTCGCCGCCATGTCCGTGAATTTCCAGCAATGGCTGGAAAGGGAGGTGACGCGTCTCGACGCCGCCATGTCTGCGGTCCGGTCGATGGGACGCACGGCGGAAACCATGGACGCGCTTTATCACCGGGCCCATGACCTGAAAGGCCTCGGTACGACCTATGGATATCCGATCATTTCCCAGATCGCCGGGACCCTTTGCCGGCTGATCGACACTCCGGAACGCAGGATGGTGGCGCCTCTGGAACTGGCTCTGGCGCATGTGGAAGCGATCAAGGCTGCGGCCCGGGACCAGATCAAGACCGAGGACGACGCCATCGGACGGGTCCTCGTGAAGGAACTGGCGGACAAGGTCGAGAGCTTCAATCCCCGAAAGTAAGGCCTCTGCGGCCGGCTACATCACCCGCTCGAGCGGTTCGGCGACCAGACCGTAGCCGGCTTCCGGCGGCAGGGTCAGGACCTTCCCCCCGGCGCGATCCTCTATGCGGGGCTGAACGGTCACCAGCCTCCTTTCCTGGGCGCGCCCAAGGCAGTCATCGGCGCTCGAGGCCTCCGACAGCAGCTGGATGTTCATCCGGGTGGGGAAGATGACCTTGCGGGCGCCGCTCTCGGCCAGGTCCAGCACTCTTCGCGGCGAAATCCACTCGGCGTCCACGGTTTCCCGCCCATCGCAGGCGGCCAGCTGATCGGCCGGGGCCTTGACCGCGTAGAACCAGGTGTCGAACCGCTTGGGCGTAAGAGGAGGCGTGATCCACCGGGCGAAGACGGTCAGGGCGGAGAGATCGAGGCGGACCCCTAGATCCCGGACGACATCGAGAAAGGCCAGGTCGCCGGCATCGACCGCCTTGCGGATATCCATCGGCGCGGCCTCGCCCCGGAACATGTCGCCGTCGGCTGTTCGGGCCAGAAGGATTCCGGCCTCCTCGAAGACCTCCCGGATGGCCGCAATCCGCAGCGGCCTTTGCACGTCGTCATGGGCCTCAAACCCCAGGGCGTACTGCGCCCAGGCCTCGGAGTGATCCCTCTCGTGGCTCTTGCCACCCGGAAAGACCAGGGCTCCCGAAGCGAAGTCGATCTGATGGTGGCGCTTCACCATCAGCACCTCGAACTCGGGATCATCCCGGAGCAGGAGGATCGTGGCGGCGGGCTTGATAGCGCTGTCGGGGGCGATCTCGGTCATGGCGGCATGATGAGGCGCAGGCGCGCAGGCTGGCAAGGGGGACCGTCTCAGACCGAGACGAGACGCTCCTCCTGCGGTGACGGCGCCGTTTCAAGCGTCTGGTCAAGACGCTCCATCAGGTAGACGACGTCTTCCTGCAGGACGTTGTATTTCACCGCCTCACAGCTCAGGAAGCGCTCCAGCATCCTCGCCTGAAGGCGAGCGCGGTCCAGGCCCCCGCCCTCCGCCTCAAGGGCGCGCCAGGCGTCCACACCGGCCCGGAACGCAAGGTAGAGCCGCATCGGCAGGCCAGCCTTCTCGTACAGCGCCTGCAGTCCGAGGGGACCGGCGTCGTGCACCATCAGCCGGGCGCCCCGGTGCTGAACCCG
Source organism: Phenylobacterium sp. (assembly GCF_020253645.1). GTDB lineage: Bacteria > Pseudomonadota > Alphaproteobacteria > Caulobacterales > Caulobacteraceae > Phenylobacterium. Next base: position 22,977 of record NZ_JADCBG010000046.1, on the reverse strand, counting down.
GGCCAGCTCTGCGAGGCCGTGCTCGAAGAAGGTCATATGGCCGTTGGCGAGGGCCCGCAGCAGGAGGGAGGGGGTCAGGCGCTCGTGCTTGTTCAGGTGGGCCGCGAACCGCGCCGGATCCCCGGACAGGCCGGCCTGGTCGACCAGGTCGATCGTCGTCCGCTCGATGGTCAGGCAGACCTGCCCGGCGGCCTCCGCACGCTCGTCGGACGCCCCGCCGTTCAGAATAGTGCGGATAACGGCCTCCTGACGCTTCTCCGGACATCCGCCTTCGACGGATGCTCGAACCTCACAAGGGCTTCGACTAATGTCGCGTCAGGTTTAGTGGAAATTCAACGGCCGCCGCCGGCGAATCGTTCTTCGCGCCGGTCGGAGTACACGGGGGATGAGATCCGGAAATGCTGCTTAACGGTCTGAAAGTCATAGAGTTTGCGTCGTATATCGCAGCTCCGGGCGCGGCGGGGATACTCGGCGACTGGGGGGCCGAGGTCATCAAGGTCGAGCGTCCCGAGGGCGACCCCATGCGGCATGTTTTCGCCGACACCAAGAACGCTGTCGCCGGAAACCCGACCTTCGCCGTCGACAACCGCGGCAAGCGCGCCATTGTCCTGGACATCTCACGTCCCGAAGGTCGGGACGCCCTCGCCCGTCTGGCGGCCACGGCGGATGTGTTCCTGACCAATGTCCGCCCGGCGGCCCTCAAGCGCGCCGGCCTCGATGAAGAGACCCTCCGCAAGGACAATCCGGGCCTCGTCTACGCCATGGTCACCGGCTACGGCCTCGAGGGACCGGACGCCCATCTTCCCGGCTTCGACGTCACCGCCTTCTGGGCCCGTTCCGGCGTGGCCCGCATGCATGCCCCAAAGGGGACCGACCCCTTCATCCTCCGCACCGGCGTGGGGGACCACACCACCTCCATGGCGACCGTCTCGGCCATACTCGCCGCGCTCTACGAGCGGGGCCGGACGGGACGCGGGCGACTGGTTCAGACCTCGCTGCTGGCCACGGGGGTCTACACCGTCTCCTCGGACATGGCGGTCCAGCTGGCCTTTGGCCGGCTGGCGTCGAACCGGCCCAGGACCGACCCCTTCGATCCTCTCGCCAACTTCTACCGCAGTTCGGACGATCACTGGTTTGTCCTGAACCCCCGCGGCGGGGGCGCCGACTGGAAGGCCCTGACCCGGGCTTGCGGCCGGCCGGACCTCGCCGACGACGAACGGTACGCCAGCGGACGCTCCCGCCGCATCAACAGCTCCGCCCTCGTCCAGGAGCTTGAGGCCGCCTTCGCGGGCTTCACCTTCGAGGAGGTCCGCGCCCGCCTTGACGCTGAGGACCTTGTCTGGGCGCCCGTGCAGACACCCGCCCAGGTCGTCGCCGACCCCCAGGTCGCCGCCGCCGGGGGATGGGTCGAGGTCGAAGACGGCCATGGCGGCCGGTTCCGCTCGCCAGCGGCGCCGGCGCGGTTTCCCGGCGCCGACCTGTCCCTGCGCCCCTCACCCCCCGGACTAGGCGAACACACGCGAGAGGTCCTGTCCGAACTCGGGTATTCGGCGGAGGAGATCGAGGCCCTCTACGCCAGCGGCGCGGCGGCCTGACCGGGGTCAGCTCAGGAGGGACGTTTCGCTCCGGCGGGGCTGCTGGGCGCCGCTTACTGAGGCCTCAGACAGGATCCGCAGCATCTCGGTCGAGAACAGCGAGCCTCCCAGGCGGGAACCGGGACCGACGCCGACGTCATCGCGGGAGTCGCCCAGGATCATGGCCATCAGGACCTCCTGTTCACGCTCGACGTCCTTGGCGCGGGAACTGCTCGCCACCTGGATGAAGTCGGCCATCTCCGAGTTCGGCGGCGGCGGCGGCACGGCCCCCGTCCGGGCGAGATTGGCGTAGAGCTCCTGGACGGTGGCGGCTCGGCCACCCTTGTAGAAAATGGTCGGATTCGCCCGGGCGGCGTCCGGGAACAGGCTTGCCGCCGGGGCCATGGGCTGGCTCTCAAGGGCCTCGATCAACCGCGCCGATCCGACCGGCCCGAGGAAATGGGCCATGTAGAGTTCCCCGGGCGAGGGGTCCCTGCCGATCCGGCCCTTCAGGTAGGCGGCGTTCTGGGAGGTGAACTCGCCCGCCATCACCGAGGCGGCCCGGGCGTCGAGACGGAGGTCGAGAACCGTCTGGCGCGCCCCGGACGCCACCACATAGCGCCCCTCCCCGTTCTGGCGGATCTGGTCGGCATAGGCGCCGTAGCCGTGGCGTTCCCCGAACTGCTTGAGCGTGGCGAGCCAGGTCTGCTCGGTGAACTGGAAAAGTCCGGTGGCGGTGGAGGTGGAGGCCCGGGCGGCGGGATTGAAGCTGCTTTCCCGCTGGGCGGTCTTCATCAGGTATCCGGAATCGACTCCGGTCGCAGCGCTCGCGCGCTGGATGATGGTCTGGACGGCGGATCTGATTCCACTGATCGACATGACCGCAACCTGCCCCGGTATGGTAAACGGGTGCTTAACCATACCTGTTTAGACGGGGTTACGGAAACATTAATATCAATAACTCCGGGGCAGGTCCAGAACCTGCTCGGCGATGAAATTGCAGATCATTTCGCGGCTCACGGGGGCGATCCTGGCGATCATCGCCTCCCGGAAATATCGCTCCACATGGTACTCCCTGGCGTAGCCCATGCCCCCGTGGGTCAGGACCGCCGCCTCGCAGGCGGCGAAGCCCGCCTCCCCTCCCAGGTACTTGGCCGCATTGGCCTCCGCCCCGCAGGGCTTTCCGGCGTCGAACAGGGCGGCGGCGCGGAAGGCCATGAGGCTCGCGGCCTCCAGCCCCATCCAGGCCCGGGCCAGGGGATGGGCGATCCCCTGATTCTGCCCGATCGGCCGGCCGAACACCCGCCGTTCCCGCGCATAGTCCGCCGCCCGCGCCAGCGCTGCGCGACCCAGGCCCACGGCTTCGATGCCGATCAGTACGCGCTCGGGGTTGAGGCCCGCCAGAAGGTAGGCGAAGCCCTTGCCCTCCTCTCCCACAAGGTCCTCGGCCGGAACCTCGAGATTGTCGATGAAGACGCTGTTCGACTCGATGGCCTTGCGGCCCATCTTGGGGATGACCGTGGCCGTGATGCGGCTGCGGTCAAAGTCCGTATAGAACAGGCTGAGGCCCTCGGTCGGCCTCTTCACGGCGTCCCGCGGCGTGGTCCGGGCGATGATCAGAATCTTGTTCGCCCGCTGGGCCATGGTGGTCCAGACCTTGCGCCCGTTGATCACCCAGCCGTTTCCGCGTCTCTCGGCGCGTGTGGTCAGGCTCGCCGTGTCCAGGCCGGAGTCCGGCTCGGTGACCGCAAAGCACATCCGGTCGCGCCCCTCGATCAGCCGCGGAATGGCGCGCGCCTTCTGGGAGTCCGATCCGAACTTCACGATCGGCATGGGCCCGAAAATGTTCAGGTGCACCGCGCTGGCGCCTGAGAAACCCGCCCCGGACTCGGCCACGGTCTGCATGATCAGCGCGGCCTCGGTCAGTCCCAGGCCGGCCCCGCCCAGGGCGTCTGGCATGGCCGCGCCCAGCCAGCCTCCGGACGCCATGGCGGACACGAAGGCCTCGGGAAAGTCGCCGGTCTCGTCGACCTGGCGCCAGTAATCGGCGTCAAAGCCCGCGCAGAGACGGCGCACGCCCTCCCGCAGTTCCAGTTGCGCCTCCGTGAAGTCGAACCCCGTCATCGGCCGCCGCTCTCCGCCCTCACCCGAACCGGGCGGGATCGAGTCGCACCGCCCAGGGCCCGGCATCCTCGCCGGTCACCGCCGCGGTGACAATCTTGGCGACCAGCGGGGCCAGGAGCCACCCGTTCCTGCGGGCGCCGACGGCCAGGAAGACGCCGGGTTGCGAGGCGGACCCGGCCAGGGGCAGGCCGTCCGCGGACGCCGCCCGAACGCCCGCGCGCGCACTCCAGCCCTCCGGGGGCGCATCGGGCAGGAGCGCCCCGACCGCGGCCCGCAACCCCGCCTGCGCCCCGGCGTCCGCCGTCAGGTCGCGCCGTCCGGGCTCCATGGTCGCCCCGGCCAGCACGCCGCCCTCCGACCCCAGGACATAGGCGCCTTCGGTCCGGATCACCCGGGCCGGCGGCGGCAGGTCGCCCCGCCAGAGGATCTGCCCCTTGATCGGAGCCAGCCCCTGCAGCTCGGGCGCCGCCGCTCCCAGGGCGGGGTCTGCGCCGGTGGCCAGGACGACCGGGCCGGTCTCCCCTCGCAGGTCCTCCGGCGCCAGCCGCCGCCGCTCAAGGATTCCGCCAAGCTCAGCCAGCCGCGCCGCCATGGCGGCGAGGGCGACCCGGGGCTCGATCCGCCAGTCCTCGGGGGTCAGGAGCCCCCCGGCGTATCGGGGGTTCAGCCCCGGAAGCCAGGCCTCCATCTCCGAACGGCCCACCCGGCCGATCCGGAGCCCCCGGGCCCGGAACCCCGCCTCCAGCCGGTCCGTCCAGTCCGCCCCGCCCGTGGCCGCCGTCCCGCTCCGGTCGAGGGTCAGGCCCAGCCGCGCCGCCAGCTCGGGCCAGAGGTCGCGGGCGGTGAGGAGGAGGTCCAGGGCATCGCCCCCCGGCGGATCAAGAAGGGTCTCGAAGGCCGGCGCCAGCATGCCCGCCGCCACGCCCGAGGCCGTCCGCCCCGGCTCCACATCCGCCACGACCCGCACCTTCAGCCCGGCTTCCGCCAGCGACAGGGCCGTCGCCAGGCCGAACACGCCGGCGCCAACGACACGGACCGAAAAGGGCGACGTCGAGGACATGCTCTCAGGCGCCGGATTCCGGCGGGGAAATCAAGGGTGGGGCGAAGGGGGGAACCGTACGGACTTGAGCCGGGCGCGGAAGAAGGGGAAGTAGCGCTCGGTTCCGAACATCGATCCGGCCTCCACCGCAAAGGGCACGCGGAACCCCTGGACCTCCCGGAAGTCGGAGAGGAAACCGCCGAAGGGCTGCAGCCGGTAGCGGCGTTCGGGATTGGCGTCGCTCCAGCGCTGGAACTCGACCACGAGGGGGCGGCCCTCGGCGTCGAGGCGCACGTCCACCGCCTGGGACAGGTCGCCGGCGGTCACGGTCACCCGGGCGGCGTCCTCGCCGAGGGCCTCCCAGGTCACTCCCGGCCGCGGCAGGAGGGCGGCGGGGGTCCAGAAGAGGGCCTCGGCCACATAGCGCCCGAAGGCGGCGCGGGTGTGATCCCGGGCGCCGCCCAGCCGGGCCACCGGGACGAGGCCAAAGATCCGGAACCGGGTCCAGCCGCGGGCGGGCGAGCCGAAGTCGGACCCGGACACTCCGTTCGGCAGTCGGAGCGTCCACAGAAAGCCCTCCGGGGCGGCCAGGATCTGGCGGGCGTCCATCGGCTGGTAGACGGGCCTGTCTGGCGGGCCGAGGCTGAACTCGCCCCCCATGTGAAGCTCGGCGACGGTCAGCAGGGGCGTCCCCGGGGCGATGGCGAAGCCGAAGAACCGCCGGGCGGGCTCCGGCAGCCCCTCGACCCTGCGCGGATCAAACCGGACCGGATCGGCCGGCTGCAGGGCGGCGAGCCTTCGCCACTGGGCCCGGTCGTCCCGCGCGTCCAGGACGCGGAGGGCCGACAGTCCCAGAAGCGAACAGGCGATTCCGCCCAGAAGGAGCCACAGCAAGATCATGCCGGATCTCTGCCGCGATCGCCGGACGGGCGCCAGTCGGGATCATCCCCAGGGGTCTGGGCTGGGCGACGGTCGCGGCGGCGAGGATCTGAGCAGACGGTATGGACTGGAGGCCGGACGGCTTTAGGCGTAGGAGGCGACATGCCCGTGATCGACCTCGGCGACCTCCTGACGGAACGCACCCGGACCACCCCCCTGACGGGTGTGGATGCCGGTGAGAGGACACTAGGGGTCGCCTTCAGCGACGCTCTCTGGACCCTCGCCACCCCCCATTCGGTCATCCGCCGGACGAAGTTCACCGACGATGCAAAGGCCCTCTTCCGGCTGATGGACGAACGCGGTTCCGACATCCTGGTGATCGGCCTGCCACTCAACATGGACGGAACGGAGGGCCCCCGCTGTCAGTCCTGCCGCGCCCTGGGCCGGAACCTCCTGCGCCTGCGCCCCGACCTGCGCATCGTCTTCCAGGATGAACGGCTGTCCACCGCCGCCGTCCAGCGCACCCTGATCGGCGAGGCCGACCTGTCGCGGGGCAAGCGGGCCGAGGTCGTGGACCGCGCCGCAGCGGCCTGGATCCTGGATGCGGCGCTGGACCGGCTCCGGGTCCTGAGCGGCGCCTGAGCCTTTTCCTTGGCTTGCGCGGGAAAGCCGCCTAAGACGGCGCTTTAATGAGCGGCATCGAACACGGTCTGAACGAGGTCCTGGGAAGAACCTTCCCGTTTCCCCGCCGGCATTTCCTCTCCGTTCTCGACCTGAACCCCGTCGATGTCGCAGCCCTGCTGGACCTCGCGGAGGGATTCGTAAGGCTGAACCGGCAGGCGGCCAAGTCGCTCGACCTGCTGAAGGGCCGGACCCTCATCAACCTGTTCTTCGAGAACTCCACCCGGACCCAGAGCTCCTTCGAGCTGGCCGCCAAGCGGCTGGGCGCCGACACGATCAACATGAGCCCCGGCGGCTCCTCCATCGCCAAGGGCGAGACCCTGATCGACACGGCGGTGACCCTGAACGCCATGCGGCCGGACATCCTGGTGATCCGGCACGCCGCCTCGGGCGCGGCCTCCCTGCTGGCGCAGAAGGTGTCGTGCTCGGTGATCAACGCCGGCGACGGACAGCACGAACACCCCACCCAGGCCCTGCTGGACGCCCTGTCCATGCGCCGCGCCTTCGGCCGCATTGCGGGGCTCCGGGTGGCCATCTGCGGCGACATCCTGCACTCGCGGGTCGCCCGCTCGAACGTCGGCCTGCTCCAGATGATGGGCGCCGAGGTCCGGCTGGTGGGCCCGCCCACCCTGATCCCCGCCCAGGCCGACCGCTGGGGGGTGCAGGTCTTCAACGACATGCGCCAGGGCATCGCCGGCTGCGACGTGGTGATGATGCTGCGCCTGCAGCTGGAGCGCATGGACGGCGCCTTCGCCCCCTCCCCGCGCGAGTACTTCCGCTTCTGGGGCCTGGACCGCGAGAAGCTGGGCGCCGCCGCCGATCACGTGAAGGTCATGCATCCCGGCCCGATGAACCGGGGCGTCGAGATCGACTCCGACGTGGCCGACGATCTGACCGTCTCGCTCATCCAGGACCAGGTCGAGATGGGCGTGGCCGCGCGGATGGCCATACTCGCCGCCCTGGCCGCACGGCTGGAGAACGCCTGATGCGCGCCGTGTGCATTTTCTGCGGCTCCAGCCCGGGCTTCCGCCCCGTCTATGCCGAGGCGGCGGCGCGAACCGGCCGGATCCTGGCGGAGCAGGGGCTGGCCATGGTCTTCGGCGGCTCGAAGGTCGGCCTGATGGGCGCCGCGGCCGACGCCGCCCTGGCCGCCGGCGGCGAGGTGTTCGGGGTCCTGCCCCGGGCCCTGGCGCGCAAGGAGCTGGAGCACGAGGGCCTGACCCGGCTCGAGATCGTCGAGACCATGCACCAGCGCAAGGCGCGCATGGCCGAACTCTCCGACGCCTTCATCGCCCTGCCCGGCGGCGCCGGCACCCTGGAGGAGGTCTTCGAGATCTGGACCTGGGGCCAGCTGGCCATCCACGCCAAGCCGGCGGCCTTTCTGAATGTCGACGGCTATTACGATCCCCTGCGCCGCTTCCTCGACCACTCCGTCGAGGAGGGTTTCGTACGCGAGACCCACCGCGACATGCTGGTCTTCGGCGAGGACCCGGCGCAGCTGCTGGAACACCTGGCCGGATATGTCGCGCCGGCCCAGGAGAAGTGGCTCGAAAGGTTCCAGCTGTGAGCGCCTCCGCCCACCGCCCCCTGGCCATCCTGAACGCGCGGATTCTCGACCCGGCGTCCGGCCTCGACGCCAGCGGGGCCCTCTTCGCCCGGGACGGAGTCATCGAGGCCGTCGTGGCCGGGTCCGATCCGGGCGCAGTCGGCCCGGACCATGAGGTCATCGACGCGGGAGGGTCGCTGCTGATCCCGGGTCTCGTCGACCTGCGCGCCAAGACCGGCGAGCCGGGCTTCGAGACCCGCGAGACCCTGCGCTCGGCCTCCGAGGCGGCGGCGGCGGGCGGCGTGACGACCTTCGTGGTCCAGCCCGACACGGATCCGGTGATCGACGAGGCCTCGGTGGTGGACTTCATCCGCCGCCGGGCGCGGGACTCCAGCCTGGTCAACATCCTGCCCGCCGGCGCCGCGACCCAGGGCTGCCTGGGCGAGCGCATGGCCGAGATCGGGCTGATGGCCGAGGCCGGCTGCGTCTATGTCACCGACGCCGATCGCCCGATCATGAACTCCAAGGTCATGCGGCGGGTGCTCGCCTATGCGAAGGGATTCGGCATGCTGGTGGCCCACCGCCCCGCCGATCCCTGGCTGAGCGAGGGCGCCGCCGCCACTTCCGGGGAGTTCGCCGGCCGGATGGGCCTGCCCAGCGCCCCGCCCGAGGCGGAGAAGATCATGCTGGAGCGGGACCTCGCCCTGGTGGAGATGACCGGCGCGCGCCTCCTGGCCGACCAGGTCACCACCGCCTGCGCCCTGGAATCGCTGGAACGCGGCAAGCGGCGCGGCCTGCCCGTCTTCGCCTCGACCTCGATCAATCACCTGACCTTCAACGAGATCGACATCGGCGACTACCGCACCTTCCTCAAGCTGGATCCTCCGGTCCGCAGCGAGGGAGACCGACAGGCTGTGATCGAGGCCCTGTCCAGTGGCCTGATCGACGTGGTCGTCTCGGCCCACGCCCCGGCCCCGCCCGAGGACAAGCGCCTTCCCTACTCGGAGGCGACCCCGGGGGCTGTCGGACTGCAGACCCTGCTCTCCGCCCTCCTGACCTTCCACCATGAGGGCCGGATCTCCCTGATGGACCTCATCGCCGCGGTAACCGTGCGGCCGGCCGATCTGCTGGGCCTGCCCTGCGGGCGGCTCTCCAGGGGCGCTCCCGCGGATCTCGTCCTGTGCGACCTCAATGCGCCGGTCGTCGTGGACCCGGATGTCCTGAAGTCCCGCTCCCGGAACACGCCCTTCGACGGCAGGCGGCTGCAGGGCGCCGTGCAGGGGACCTTTGTCGCCGGAAGGTCCGTGTTCCGGTCCTGAGCCCGCCCTGGGGCGAGAGAACATTTGACGAACACGCCGGGCCGTGCTTGTCTGGTTCGCGAGGGTGACGCGGGGGTGGCGGCGACCTAAACTGCACGGGCTGTTTGAGGAGCCCGCCCTGATGCCCAACGAACCTCTCGTCATCGCCGCCGTCATGGTCGGAGGATATCTCCTGGGATCGACGCCCTTCGGCGTGATCAGCATGAAGCTGGCCGGCGCCGGCGATCCGCGCGAGATCGGCTCGGGCAATATCGGAGCGACCAATGTCCTGAGATCCGGCCGCAAGGACCTTGCCCTGCTCACCCTTCTCGGGGACGGCGGCAAGGGCGCGCTGGCGGTGCTGGGCGCCTATCTCCTCACCCGCGGGGCGCCCGATGCGACCCGCCACATGATGGTGGCCCTGGCGGCGGGCTCGGCCTTCCTCGGCCACCTCTTCCCGGTGTTCCTGAGATTCAAGGGCGGCAAGGGGGTCTCGACCTTCTTCGGCACCCTGCTGGCGGCGTCCTTTCCGGTGGGCGCCGCCGCGGCGGCGACCTGGCTGGTCACAGCCGCCCTGTTCCGGATTTCGTCCCTGGCCGCCCTGACGGCGGCGGCCCTCGCCCCGATCTTCGCCCTCTTCGTCTTCCAGTCTCCCCACGCCCTCGTCACCCTGACCCTTTTCATGGGCGCCCTCATCTACGTGCGCCACCAGGACAACCTGCGTCGTATCCTCAAGGGCGAAGAGCCCCGCATCGGCGGTGCGCGCAAGCCTGCAGATCCTCCCGCCGGGGCCCCGTGACGGGGCGGCCAGCCGCCTTCAGACGAGACTGGCTGCGGCTGGCGCGAACGCCCAGCGTCGGCGCGGTGACCTTCCGCGAACTCTTGAGGCGTTTCGGCGATCCCAGCCTCGCACTGGAAGCCTTGCCCGACCTCGCCAGACGCTCGGGACGGGTCAGCCCCCTCTCTACGGCCTCGGTGAGCGCCGGTGAAGCGGAAATGGCCGCCGGGGACGCCCTGGGCGCCCGGCTCCTCCTGGCCTGCGATCCTGACTTCCCGCCGCTCCTGGCCGCCCTCGACCCACCGCCGCCCCTGGTCTGGGTGCTAGGCGATATCCGGCCGCTCGAGCGGACCTGCGTCGCCGTCGTGGGAGCCAGGGCGGCCTCCGCCCTCGGCCTGCGGTTCGCCGGAGCCCTGGCCGGAGAACTGGGCGCCGCCGGTCTGACCGTCATTTCGGGGCTGGCGAGGGGCGTCGACGGCGCCGCCCACCGCGGCGCTCTTGAGACCGGCACGGCGGCGGTCCTCGCTGGAGGCGTGGACGACGTCTATCCGCCTCAGCACGCCGATCTCTACCAGGAGATCCTCGAGGCCGGCGGATGCATTGTCTCCGAAGCCCCGCCCGGCCGGACGGCCTCGGCGGCGGACTTCCCGCGCCGCAACCGGATCATCGCCGGCCTCTCCCGCGCCGTTGTGGTCGTGGAGGCCGAACTCCGGTCCGGCTCCCTGATCACCGCCCGGCTGGCCGCGGAGATGGGCCGCGAAGTGCTGGCCGTCCCCGGATCGCCCCTCGACCCCCGCTCCCGTGGCGGCAACGACCTGCTCCGGCAGGGCGCCGCCGTCTGCGAAGGCGCGGAGGACGTGCTCCGGACCCTCTCCGGGCTGAACGGACTGTCGGATCCGGGGCTGGAATTCGACCCGCCGGCTCAGGTCGGGCTGGAAACCGATGGCCCCGGACGGGACACGACCCGGGACAGGGTCCTGCATCTCCTGTCGCCCTCTCCCGCCGCCCGTGATGAAATCGTTCGCCTTTCCGGGCTGTCCACCTCGGAAGTCAACGCCGCCCTCGCCGAGCTGGAGCTGGCCGGAGAGGTCGTCTTCACCGCCGGCGGCGGGGCGGCCCTCGCCTGATCCTGCAGCTTCCCGACCGGGCCAAGTTGACAGCCGGCCCTTCCGCAGCCCACTTTCCGCCCCCTTCACAGGGCCAGCGGCCCCCAAGGAACTGCATGCACCTCGTCATCGTCGAGAGCCCCGCCAAGGCCAAGACCATCAACAAGTACCTGGGGTCAGACTACAAGGTCCTGGCGAGCTATGGCCATGTCCGCGACCTGCCGCCCAAGGATGGCTCGGTCCGCCCGGACGAGGACTTCGCCATGTCCTGGGAGGTCGACGCCAAGGCCTCAAAGCGCCTGTCGGAAATCGCCGAGGCGGCGAAGGCGTCCGATCGCATCATCCTGGCCACCGACCCGGACCGCGAGGGCGAGGCCATCTCATGGCACGTCCTGGATGTGCTGCGTCAGAAGCGGGCGGTGAAGGACAAGCCTGTTGAGCGCGTGGTGTTCAACGCCATCACGAAGTCGGCGGTGACCGAGGCGATGAAGTCGCCGCGCCAGATCGACATGGAGCTGGTGGAGGCCTACCTGGCCCGCCGGGCCCTCGACTACCTGGTGGGCTTCAACCTCTCGCCTGTCCTCTGGCGCAAGCTGCCGGGCGCCCGTTCGGCGGGACGTGTGCAGTCCGTCGCCCTGCGGCTGGTCGTCGACCGCGAGATCGAAATCGAGCGCTTCGTCACCCGGGAGTACTGGACCGTCGAGGCGGACATGGCCTCCGCCGGCGCCCCCTTCACCGCCAGGCTGGCGGTGCACGAGGGCCGTAAGCTCGCCAAGTTCGACCTGCCCGACGCCGGCGCCGCAGACGCGGCCCTCAAGGCGGTGGAGGCCGGGGCCTTCACCATCTCCGCGGTGGAGAAGAAGCCCGCCCGTCGATCGCCCGCCCCGCCCTTCACCACCTCAACCCTGCAGCAGGAGGCGGCGCGCAAGCTCGGTTTTTCGGCCCAGCGCACCATGCAGGCGGCCCAGAAGCTGTACGAGGGCATCGACATCGGGGGCGAGACCGTCGGCCTGATCACCTACATGCGGACCGACGGCGTCCAGTCGGCGCCCGAGGCCCTGCAGGAGGCCCGGCAGGTCATCTCCGGCCTGTTCGGGGGGGATTATCTTCCGGAGGCCCCGCGCCAGTACCGGACCAAGGCCCGCAACGCCCAGGAGGCCCACGAGGCGATCCGGCCCACCAGCCTCGCCCGGAACCCTGGCTCCCTCCGGCTGGAGGGCGACCTCGGCCGCCTCTACGAGCTGATCTGGAAGCGGATGCTGGCCTCGCAGATGGAGTCGGCCCGGATCGAGCGGACGACGGTGGACCTCTCCACCCCCGATGGCCGGACCGGCCTGAGGGCGACGGGTCAGGTCATCCTCTTCGACGGCTACCTCAAGGTCTACGAGGAGGGACGGGACGATCCCGAGGACGAGGAAGGGGGCCGCCTGCCGGTCCTGAACGAGGGCGCCGTGGCGCAGGTGCGCAAGGCCAAGGCCGACCAGCACTTCACCGAACCGCCGCCGCGCTATTCCGAAGCCAGCCTGGTCCGGAAGATGGAGGAACTCGGGATCGGCCGGCCCTCGACCTACGCCTCCATCCTGTCGGTCCTGCGGGACCGCAGCTATGTGCGGATGGACAAGAACCGCTTCATCCCGGAGGACAAGGGGCGCCTGGTCACGGTTTTCCTGGAGTCCTTCTTCAACCGCTATGTCGAGTACGACTTCACGGCGGCGCTGGAGGAGAAGCTGGACCAGGTCTCGGCCGGCGACCTCGACTGGAAGGCCCTGCTCCGGGAGTTCTGGGGCGAGTTCCAGCCGGCCACCGCCGAGGTCCTCAAGCAGCCCACCCGCGACGTCATCGAGGCCCTGAACACCACCCTTGGCCCCTTCCTCTTCCCCGGCGAAGGGGGCAGGACCTGCCCAAAGTGCGGGACGGGCGAGCTTTCGCTCAAGCCCAGCCGGTTCGAACCCTTCATCGGCTGCTCCAACTACCCGGAATGCCGTTACACGCGGAAGTTCGGGCCGCCCTCCGAGGAAGGCGACGCGCCTTCGGGCGACCGCGAGCTGGGGACCGATCCGGAAACCGGCCTCACCGTCTTCCTGAAGTCCGGCAGGTTCGGGCCCTTCGTCCAGCTGGGCGAGGGAGAGAAGCCGAAGCGCGCCTCCCTTCCGAAGGGCTGGTCGCCTGAGGCCATGGACCTCGAAAAGGCGCTGCGTCTGTTGCGCCTCCCCCGCGAGGTGGGCCTGCACCCGGAGGATGGCGGCGTCATCCTGGCCGGGATCGGGCGCTATGGGCCCTTCGTCCAGCATGCGGGGGTGTACGCCAACCTGCCGGGCGTAGACGAAGTCTTCGAGGTGGGCGTCAACCGGGCCGTGAGCCTGCTGGCCGAGAAGAAGGCCGGCGGGCGGGGCGGCCGAGGCGCGGCGGCGGCCTTGCGCGAACTGGGCGCCCATCCCGGGGACGGCGCGCCGGTGCGGATCCTCGCCGGCCGCTTTGGCCCCTATGTCAAGCACGGGACGACCAACGCCAACATCCCCAGGGGCGAGGACGCCGAGACACTGACCCTGGAGGCCGCGGTGGCCCTGATCGCCGCCCGCGCCGGCAAGTCGCCCGCCAAGGGCACGGCGAAGACGGCGGCAAGGCCAAAGGCGCCGGCCAAGGCGAAGGCGGCCCCGAAGGCGAAGGCAAAGGCGAAAGCGGCGGCCAAGCCCAGGGGCGCGGCCGTCAGGAAGTCCTCACCGGAATCCTGAGAACCGGTCTAGTCTGCCTGCATGGCAAGACCCCGCCCCCCTCGCGGCCCCGGCCGCGGCGCCCATCGTGCGCCCCGATCCACAAGCCGCCCGCCGCAGGGCCTGCCGGACCGCGCCACCCTCATCGCCTTCATCCGTGAGTCCGGGGAGGCCGACCGGTCCGACATTGCCCGCGCCTTTGGCCTGAAGGGCGCCGACCGGATCGCCCTGCGGGACATGCTGCGTGACCTGCAGGACTCCGGCGAGCTAGGCCGTCGCGGACGCAAGGGCGTCGCCCTTCCCGGCGAGTTACCGCCGGTCGGCGTCGCCGAGGTGATCGAACGGGATACGGACGGCGAGCTGATGGTTCGCCTGACCAAGGGCGAGGACGCCCCACTGGTGCGCCTTGCGCCGGACCCCAGCGAGGCCGCCGCCGGGGCTCCCGGCGTCGGCGACCGCCTTCTGGTCCGGTTTGAGCGGACCGAGGCGGGAGAGGTCGAGGCCCGGCTGATCAAGCGCCTGGGCGCGGCCGTCCACCGGATGCTTGGCGTCGTGCGCAAGTCGGCGCGGCAGGTCCGGGTCGAGCCTGTCGACCGGCGCTCGAAGGACCAGGTGCTCATCGAGGGCGCGGGCCCGACGGGCCTGAGGGACGGCGACCTGGTGGTGGCCCGCCTGACCCCCGGAGGCAGGCGGTTCGGCCTCCACCGCGGCGAGATCCTGGAGCGCGTAGGCCGGGAGGACGATCCGCGGGCCGCCTCCCTGATCGCCATCCACGCCCACGGGATACCCACCGGCTTCCCCGAGGCCGCAGAGGCCGAGGCGGAGGCCGCCCGCGAGGCGGACCTCTCCGGCCGCGAGGACCTGCGCGCCCTGCCCCTCGTGACCATCGATCCGCCGGACGCCCGGGATCACGACGACGCGGTCTACGCCGAACCCGACGCAGACGCGGGCAACCCGGGCGGCTGGGTGGTGTGGGTGGCCATCGCCGACGTCGCCGCCTATGTCCGGCCGGGTTCGGCTCTGGACCGCACCGCCCGGGACAAGGGCAACAGCGTCTATTTCCCCGACCGGGTGGAGCCCATGCTGCCGGAGCGCCTCTCTGCAGGGCTCTGCAGCCTCCGCGCCGGCGAGAACCGGGCCTGCCTGGCGGTACGGATGGTCTTTGACGCCAGCGGGCGGAAGACAGGTCACCGCTTCGTCCGGGGCCTGATGCGGTCTGCGGCCAAACTCTCCTACGAGCAGGCGCAGGCGGCCATCGACGGACAGACGGACGATACCACCGGGCCGCTCCTGGACGGGGTGCTGAAGCCCCTCTACGCCGCTTACGCCGTCATGCTGGCGGCGCGGCGCAGACGCTCTCCCCTGGCCATCGAGAGCCCCGAGCGGCGGATCCTGATGGACGCCGAGGGCCAGATCACCGCCATCCGGGCGCGGGCGGTGCTGCCTGCGCACCAGCTCATCGAAGAGATGATGATCCAGGCCAATGTCTGCGCCGCCCAGACCCTTGAGGCTCGCAAGACGCCGCTGATCTACCGGGTCCACGACACCCCCAGCCAGGAGAAGGTCCACGCCCTGGCCGACTTCCTGGCGACCCTGGGCCTGCCCTGGTCCAAGGGCGAGGCGCCCCGCACCGACCGGTTCAACAGACTGCTGGAAGAGACCCGCGAGAGCCCCAGCGCAGCGATCATCAACGAGGTGGTGCTGCGCAGCCAGATGCAGGCCATCTACGACACCGACAACATCGGCCACTTCGGCCTGAACCTCGACCGCTACGCCCATTTCACCTCGCCGATCCGCCGGTACGCCGACCTCATCGTCCACCGGGGCCTGATCCGCGCCCTGGGACTGGGGGAGGACGGCCTGACCGACCGCGACATCGCCCAGCTGAAGGGCACCGCCGAGATGATCACGGCGGCGGAGCGGCGGGCCATGGCGGCGGAGCGCGACGCCATCGATCGCTATGTCGCCGCCTTCCTCGCCGACCGGGTCGGCGCGACCTTCACCGGGCGGATCAGCGGCGTCACCCGGTTCGGCCTGTTCATCCGCCTGGACGAGACCGGCGCCGACGGCCTCGTTCCCATCTCGCGCCTTGGGGGCGAGTTCTTCGTCCACGACGAGACGTCGCACGCCCTGGTGGGCGAGCGGTCCGGCGCCCACTGGCCCCTTGGACTGCCTGTCGAGGTACGGTTGGTGGAGGCGACGCCGGTGACCGGAGGGCTGCTCTTCGACATGCTGAGCGACCCCGTGCAGGGGACCCCGCCTCCGCCCCGGGGGCGCGGGCCGCGGCGCCCGGGGGCCATGGACGCCCGGAGGAAGGGGGGACCTCCGCCGGGTGTGCGCAAGGGAAGGCGGCGATGAGGACCTCAAGGTTTCCGTGAGGTCGCGCTTGCGGCAGGGACGGCAAGGCCTAAACTCCGCAGATGACCGACGCCTTGCAACCCGACCGCACAGTTGAACGTACGCCCATGCGCCCGGAGGGGGCCAAGGCCGTCCGTCCGCGCAACGCCGCCACCCTGTTCATCATCCGCAGGGATGGGCCCCGACCCCGGGTCCTTATGGGCAAGCGGCATGGCGGGCATAACTTCATGCCCAACCTCTGGGTCTTCCCGGGCGGTCGGATTGACCGGGCCGACTTCCGCGCTCCCGCCGCGACGGACCTTCGCCCCGAGGTCGCGGGCAAGTTCGAAGCCTACATGCCGCTGACCAAGGGGCGCGCCCTGGGCAAGGCGGCCATCCGCGAAACCTGGGAAGAGGCGGGCCTGCTTCTGGGCCGCCCCACGGAGCCGCGTCCGATCGCCGGCCCCTGGCGGGAGTTCCTGGAACAGGGCGTGCAGCCGGACCTTGAGGCCCTGTCGATCATCTACCGGGCGGTGACCCCGCCCAATGTCGGCAAGCGCTTCGACACATGGTTCCTCATGGCGGACGCCGAACGGCTGGTCAGCCTGGAGCGACAGCCGGACTGCGGCGAACTTGAAGAGATCGCCTGGTTCGAGCTGGAGGACGCCCTTGAGCTTCCCCTGCCCACAGTCACGCGCGCCGTGATCCAGGAGACCCGGGAGCGCCTGGACAACCCGAACCGGCCGATTCCCTACATGCGCTTCCGCATGGGCCCCGCCCGGCCCCGGGAACTCTAGGCACATTGACTTTGCGCCGGGGATTCGTATTTTCCCGCGCTCTTTACGAACCCTGCCGGCGTGCCCGGCCCCGCGAGGACCGACCATGGCGAAGCCCGCCTCCATCAAGATCAAGCTGAACTCGTCGGCCGACACCGGGTTCTACTATGTGACCAAGAAGAACGCGCGGACCATGACCGAAAAGCTGGTCCTGAAGAAGTACGACCCCATTGCGCGCAAGCACGTGGAGTTCCGTGAAGGCAAGATCAAGTAAGCCGTCAAAGGCCTCCGACCATGAAAGCGCCCGGCACTGGCCGGGCGTTTTTCGTTTGCGGGTAGCCTCGCCTCAACTCCGAGGGGTGTGGATCACCACCCGGTTGCGACCGGCGGACTTGGCCTCGTAGAGCGCCTCGTCGGCCCGGCGAAGCAGGGACTCCGGGCGATCCTCAGCGCCGTCGCTGGCGGAGACCCCCACGGAGACCGAGACTGGAATCTCCTGGTCGCCAGAGACGAAGACCTTGCCGGAGATCTCCTCGCGGATACGTTCGGCGACCCGCGCCGCATCGCTCAGGCGCGTGCCAGGCATGACGACCACGAATTCCTCTCCGCCGTAGCGGCAGGGCAGGTCGATGGCGCGGACGCTGGCGGCGAGGCGAACGGCCACCTCTCGCAGAACCTCGTCGCCCAGGACATGACCCCAGGTGTCGTTGACATGCTTGAAGTGATCAATGTCGAGCATCAGGAGGGCGACCGGCTCGATCCCGGGGGCGAGGCGCTCGAACAGGACGTCCAACTGACCCATCATGTAACGGCGGTTGTTGAGCCCGGTCAGGGGATCGATGACCGCAAGCTCCATGGACTGGGCGACGGTGTCTCGAAGATAGTCGGCATAGCGCTTGCGCCGGATCAGAGCCCGGACCCGGACGCGGAGCTCGAGGGGATCGAAGGGTTGGGGAAGAAGATCATTGACCCCGAGATCGAGAGCCTTGAGCAACCGGCTGCGATCCGACGGGTTCACGACCGCGAGGATCGGCGCCTGGCGGGAGTGATCCCCCGAACGGAGCCCGGCGACCAGCCTCAGGGCGTCGAAGCTCGTACTGCCGACATTGATCACGGCCAGATCGATCGGACCCCGGGCGGACTGGAGCGCCTTGGCGGGATCGGTCTCGATGACCGGCCGATGCTCGGAGGCGAGGTCATGGGCCAGGGCCATCGCCTCTTCCCGATCGTCATCGATCACCAGGATCCGGCCGCCCGACGCCCCGAGGCGTGAGCCCGGCATGGGGGTCATGCCCAGACGGCGACTGGTGTCCTCACGCTCCCGCAACTCGTCGATCATGACCTTCAGCCGCGCCAGGCTGCGAAGGCGCGCGAACAGGACGACATCATCGAACGGTTTGGACAGAAACTCGTCGGCGCCCGCCTCAAGTCCCTCGAGACGCGCCTCACGGCCGTCGAGATCCGTCAGGAGGACAACCGGAATGTGCTTCAGACGAGGATCCGCCTTGAAGAGACGACAGGCCTGCAGCCCGTCCATGCCCGGCATCAGGAGGTCCAGAAGGACGATGTCCGGCGGATCCTGGGCGGCGATCTGAAGGGCGCTCGCCCCATCCGGAGCCGTCGTGACCTGATAGTACTCGGCGACGAGCTTGGCTTCGAGGACGCAGCGACTCGCCTCCACATCATCGACCAGAAGAACCCGTGCGGTCATGGCCTAGTCCAGCAGCCGGCGAATGGTCTCAAGAAAGCCCGACACGGAGATGGGCTTGGCGATGTAGGCCTCGCAGCCCCCCTGGCGAATGCGCTCTTCGTCGCCCTTCATGGCGAAGGCGGTCACGGCGACCACGGGTATCGAACAGAGTTCCTCGTCTTCCTTGAGCCACTTGGTCACCTCTAGGCCCGAGATCTCCGGCAACTGGATGTCCATCAGGATGAGGTCAGGCCGCTCTTCCCGGGCGATGGTCAGCGCCTCCAGGCCTTCTCGGGTCTGGAGGGTCTGATAGCCCTGAGCGTCGAGCAGATCATGAAAGAGCTTCATGTTCAGCTCGTTATCCTCGACGATGAGGACCTTCTTGGGCATCCGTTTCCCAGCCTGAAATCGCTCCGCCGGACCCGTCCGGAAGACCGTTCGCAGACGGCTATCCCACGGATATCCTTAAGCACGTGTTAGCCGAGCCCCTGATCATGACATTTACCTCGCCCGATCACCCGACACCCGACCTCAGGGACCTGGGACTCCGTACGGACCGCCCGCTGCTGATCGTCGACGTGGATGAGGTGCTGGGCCTCTTCATGGAGGGGTTTGCGCGGTACCTGGCGACCCACGGCTTTGAAATGCGCTTTGATCGCTTCGCCCTGTTCCAGAACATCTACCGGCCGGGCGAGGACCGGCACATCGACATCGAGACCGGCCAGGCGCATTTCCAGACCTTCTTCCGGGATGCCGTTGAGGACATGCCGGTGGCGGAAGGCGGGCCGCAGGCGCTGGCGCGGCTGTCCCGGCGGGCGGACATCGTGATCCTGACCAATGCGCCGGGCCAGGCGCTGGAGGGGCGGAGGCGATGGCTGAAGACCCACGGCATGGACTATCCGCTGCTTGTCAACAGCGGCCTGAAGGGCCCGGTGGCGGCGGGGCTGGCCGCGCAGGCCGACGGCCCGTGCGTCTTCATCGACGACATGATTCCGAACCTCGACTCCGTCGCCGAGCACGGCCCCGAGATCTCCCGGTTCCAGACCGTCGCCGACATCCGGCTTCGCCCGATGGCGCCGAGCCGGCCGGACCTGCATCCCCGCGTCGACGGCTGGGACGCGCTTGAGACCGCCATCCTCGCGGCGCTGGAGCCCAAGGCCCGATGATCGCCTTCGGGCTCGACCTCGGCGGAACCAAGATCGAGGCGGCGGCTCTCGCGCCGGAGGGCGGCTTCCTCGCCCGGGTGCGGCGCCCGACGCCCGGGGGCTACGAGGCGGGCCTGGAGGCCGTCGCCGAGGCCCTGGAGGAGGCTGAGCGGCAGGCCGGCGCGCAGGCCGAGCGGCTGGGGGTCGGCGGCCCGGGATCCGTCAACCCTCGCACCGGCTGGATCCGCAACGCCAATTCGACCTGGCTGAACGGAAGGCCCTTCCCGGAAGATCTCGCCCGGCGGCTGGGACGGCCGGTGCGCTACGCCAACGACGCGGACTGTCTCGCGACCTCCGAAGCCCGGGACGGCGCGGCTGAAGGCGCGGGATCGGTCTTCGCCGTGATCCTGGGGTCGGGGCTGGGGGGCGGGCTGTGGCTGCGCGACGGCCTGGTCGGCGGCGCCAACGGCATCGCCGGCGAGTGGGGACATAGCCCCCTGCCCGCTCCCGAGGCCCCGGAGAGGCCGGGACCGGCCTGCTGGTGTGGCCGAAGGGGCTGCCTCGAGACATGGCTGTCCGGACCGGGGCTCGCCAGGGACGACGGCCGGTCGCTTACGGCGAAGGCGGTGGCCCTGCAGGCGGCGGGAGGGGACCCCCACGCCGCCGCAACACTGGACCGTCATGCGGATCGCCTGGCGAGGGGGCTGGGCTGGGTGGTGAACCTGCTGGACCCGGAAGTGATCATCCTGGGCGGCGGCGTCGGCGGGATCCCGGGCCTGGCGGAAGGCCTGGAGGCCCGGATCCGCCCCCACGTCTTCGCCGACGACTGGCGTTGCGCGGTGGTCCGGCCGAGGTTCGGCGACTCCTCGGGCGTCCGCGGGGCGGCCTGGCTGTGGGACCGGTGAAGGCCCTCTGCCGCGACTGCCTGACGCCGGCCCCGCCGGCGGCGCGATGCCCCGCCTGTGGTTCGCCGCGGATGGCCGCCCATCCTGAGCTGGACGGGCTGTCCATCGCCCACATCGACTGCGACGCCTTCTACGCCTCGGTGGAGAAGCGGGACCGGCCCGAGCTGCGGGACCGGCCGGTGATCGTCGGCGGCGGACGGCGCGGGGTGGTGACGACCTGCTGCTACATCGCCCGGACCTTCGGCGTCCGCTCGGCCATGCCGATGTTCAAGGCCCTGGCCGCCTGCCCCCAGGCGGTGGTCCTGCCGCCGGACTTCCCGCGCTACCGGGCGGAGAGCCGTCGCCTCATGGACATGATGCGCGACCTCACACCGCTGGTTCAGCCCCTGTCCCTGGACGAGGCCTGGCTGGACCTGTCCGGGACCGAGCGCCTGCACGGCGCCCCGCCCGCCCTGACCCTGGCCCGCCTGCAGTCGCGGATCGAGGCTGAAACAGGCCTGACCGTCTCGGTGGGGCTCGCACCGAACAAGTTCCTGGCCAAGATCGCCTCTGACCTGGACAAGCCCCGGGGATTCTCGGTGATCGGAGCCGCGGAGGCGCAGGACTTCCTGGCCGGGCGGCCTGTCCGCCTGCTCCCGGGGGTGGGGCCGGTGATGGCGCGGAGCCTGGAGCGGGCCGGGTTCGAACGGATCGGGCAGCTCGCCCGCGCCGATGTCCGCACCCTCGCCGCACGGTTCGGGGAGTTCGGCCTGCGCCTCCACGCCATGGCCCGGGGCGAGGACGCCCGCGGCGTGAACCCCGGGCAGGCGCGCAAGTCGATCAGCGCGGAGACCACCTTCGAGGCCGACCTACGGACACCGGAGGACCTCGATGGCCATCTGGTCCACCTTGCCGAGCGGGTGGCCCGGCAGGCGCGCGCCGCAGGCCAGGCGGGCCGTGTCGCCACCCTGAAGCTCAAGGGAGCGGACTTCCGGATCCTGACCCGACGACGCACCCTGGAGGCGCCCACGCAAACTGCGCGAACCCTGATCGCCGCGACCCGGCTGCTCCTGGCCACGGAGCTGTCGACGGGCGGCGGGCGGGCCTTTCGTCTGGTCGGGGTGGGCCTGTCGGACCTCTCGGACTCCGCCGGGTCGGCAGACCTTTTCGCAGCTGACGATCCCCGCGCCCTGGCGGCTGAACGCGCCGCCGACGCGATCCGGGCGCGATTCGGTCCATCGGCCCTTGGATCTGGTCGTGATCTTGCGAGCCGTCGACCCCGGGGTCGGGACTGACCCAGCGCCGTTCGGCCTCCAACGCAGGTGTGGAAAACCCGGGCGCCGGCCTGCGCCCGGCCGCGCGGCTCTGTGAAGCCTCTTTCATTCCTGAGGGGTTGGCATATCTAATCTGAGTCTGGAGGACGCCGTCTGCGGGCGCCCGAGGAGTGGATGGGGATGGCCGAGCGTAAGCAGGGGGATCAGGGCACGGGGGATCGCTCTGCGGTGATCACCCAGACCAAGACACGCACCCAGCGGCCGTCGATGTACCGGGTCCTGATCCTGAACGATGACTACACGCCGATGGAGTTTGTGGTCTACGTCCTGGAGCAGTACTTCCATAAGTCGCGTGAAGAGGCGACGCGGATCATGCTGCACGTCCATCAGACGGGCGTCGGGGTCTGCGGCGTGTATACCTATGAAGTCGCCGAAACCAAGGTGGCGCAGGTGATCGACACCGCCCGCCGTCACCAGCACCCCCTGCAGTGCACCATGGAAAAGGACTAGCGACCGTGCCGTCATTCTCGCGCCAGCTCGAAGAGTCCCTGCACAGGGCCGTCGCCTTCGCCAACCAGCGGAAGCACGAATACGCGACCCTGGAGCATCTGCTCCTGTCCCTCACCGAGGACGAGGACTCCGTCGGGGTGATGAAAGCCTGCGACGTCGACCTCGATGTCCTGAAGACCACCCTCACCAACTACGTGGACAACGAGCTCAAGTCCCTCGTGGTCGACGATGGCGAGGACGCCAAGCCCACCCCCAGCTTCCAGCGGGTGATCCAGCGGGCCGTGATCCACGTCCAGTCCTCCGGACGCGATGAGGTCACCGGCGCCAACGTGCTGGTCGCCATCTTCTCCGAGCGCGAGAGCCATGCGGCCTATTTCCTGCAGGAGCAGGAGATGACGCGGTATGACGCGGTCAACTACATCGCCCACGGGATCGCCAAGAAGGCTGGCGCCAGCGAGGCCAAGCCGGTCAAGGGCTCTGAGGAGGAGGAGAAGGCGGCGGTCAAGACGGGCGGCGAGGCCCTCGACGCCTACTGCGTGAACCTCAACGAGAAGGCCAAGCAGGGCAAGGTCGACCCCCTGATCGGTCGTTCGGCTGAAGTCGAGCGCTGCATTCAGATCCTCTG
>NZ_JADCBG010000045.1 GCF_020253645.1 Phenylobacterium sp. | reverse complement strand
GCCGGGCTATGAGGCCGTCGCCGTGGCCTTCCTCCACTCCGACCTCAACCCGGTCCACGAGCAGCTGGCCGGGCGGCTGGCGCGGGAGGCCGGCGTCCCCTTTGTCGCCCTGTCGCACGAGGTCTCGCCCCTGCCCCGCTTCCTGCCCCGGGCCGAGACGACGGTGGCTGACGCCTGCCTCACCCCCGTTCTGGGCGCCTATGTGGACCGGGTCCAGGCGGCGGTGGGCGGGGCGCCCCTCTGGTTCATGACCTCAGCCGGAGGCCTCGTCCGCGCCGAAGCCTTCCGCGGGCGGGACGCCGTGCTCTCCGGGCCCGCCGGGGGCGTCTCCGGCGTCGCCGCCGTGGCCCGGGCGGCGGGGGCGAAGGCGGTCCTCGGCTTCGACATGGGCGGCACCTCCACCGATGTCTGCCGCTTCGCCGGCGTCCTGGAGCGGCGAGAGACCGCCCTGGTGGCCGGGGTGCGGCTGCGGGCGCCCATGGTCGACGTCGAGACCGTGGCGGCGGGCGGCGGCTCCATCCTCCACTTCGACGGTGACCGGGCGCGGGCGGGGCCGGCCAGCGCCGGGGCAGACCCCGGGCCAGCGGCCTATGGGCGCGGCGGGCCGGCGACGGTGACGGACGCCAACCTGGTGCTCGGCCGGCTGGACCCGGCGCGCTTCCCGGCCGTGTTCGGGCCCAGGGGCGACGCCCCCCTTAACGCCGTGGCCGCGCGGGCGGCGCTCGCGGACCTGGCCGCCCGGATGGGTCTGGCCGGGCCGGAGGCGGCGGCCGAAGGCTTCCTGGCGGTGGCCGTCGAACAGACCGCCCAGGCCGTGCGGCGTATCTCGACGGAGAGGGGCTTCGACCCCCGGGACCATGCCCTCGTCGCCTTCGGAGGCGCGGCCGGCCAGGTCGCGTGCGACGTGGCCGAGGCCCTGGGAATCCGTGAGGTCCTCTGTCCGGGGCGGGGCAGCGTCCTGTCAGCCTGGGGCATGGGCCAGGCCCGGCCCACCGTCCTTCGCCAGGCGGGCCTGGAGGCGGCCCTCGACGAGGCGGGACTGGCGGCCGCCAAAACGCTCGCGGGCCAGCTCCGCGCCGAGGCCCTAGGCGGCCTCCTCGTCCAGGGAGTCGCTGGCGGCGTGGCGGAGGTCCGGCTCGGTCTTCGCTACGACGGCGCCGACGCCGTCCTGGCGGTCGCGCCGGGTCCGCAGGCTGAAGTCCGGCAGGCCTTCGAGGCGGCTCACCGGCGACTCTTCGGCTTCGTCGAGCCGGACCGAACCCTGCTGATCGCCCGGGTCGAGGTGGAGGCGGTCGAGCCCGTGGGCGGGCCCTCCCCCCTGCAGACGCGCGCCGGCGACGCCGCGCCGAAGTCCGCCGTGACGCCGACCGTCATGCAGATGACCTGCCGATCGGTCGCCGTTCAGGCTCCGGTCGTGGAGGCCAGGGGCCTCGCCGGAATCGAGGGTCCGGCCCTCATCGTGCGCGACGACACCCAGATCGCCGTCCTGCCCGGCTGGCGGGCGCAGGGCGAGGCCGACGGCCTGATCCGTCTGGTCCAGGTCGCCGGCGCCGGCGCCCGGACCGTCAGCCTGGACCGCCCGGACCCCGTCACCCTGGAGCTCTTCAACCGCCGCTTCATGGGTGTGGCCGAGGCCATGGGCGCAGCCCTTGAGCGCACGGCGCACTCGGTCAACATCAAGGAAAGGCTCGACTTTTCCTGCGCCCTCTTCGACTCCGACGGCGGGCTGGTGGCCAATGCGCCCCACATGCCGGTGCACCTGGGCTCGATGGGCGCCTCGGTCCGGGCGGTGCGCGATCGGCGCGGGACCCTGCGGCCCGGCGAGGCCTTCGCCCTGAACAATCCCTACGCCGGCGGCACCCACCTGCCCGACATCACCGTGGTCATGCCCGTCTTCACCCGGCCCGAGGCGGAGGGTCCGCCGGACCTCTTCGTCGCCGCCCGGGGCCATCACGCCGACGTCGGCGGCGTCCAGCCCGGCTCCATGCCGCCCTTCTCGCAAACCCTTGAAGAAGAAGGAATTCTTCTCGACGCCCTACCCATCATGAGGAACGGGATTTTCCTTGAGGCAGAGGTTCGGGAGGCCCTTCTGGCCGGGCCCTGGCCCTGCCGGGCGCCGGACCGCAACCTCGCCGACCTGAAGGCCCAGCTCGCGGCCTGCCAGGCGGGCGCCGACACCCTGGCGGGCATGATCCGCGACCATGGCGCCGAGGTCGTCGCCCGCTACATGGTCTTTGTCCAGGACAACGCCGCCAGCGCCGTACGCCGGGCCCTGGACCGGCTGTCGGATGGCGAGGCGAAGGCGCCCATGGACGGGGGGGGCGAGATCGCCGTGCGCCTGACCCTGGACCCCGACCGGCAGGGCGCGGAGATCGATTTTACGTTGTCTTCCGACCAGGCGCCGACGAATTTCAATGCGCCCTCCGCCATCGTCGACGCGGCGGTCCTGTATGTCTTCCGCACCCTGGTGGACGACGACATCCCGCTGAACGCCGGCTGCCTGGAACCCCTTCGGGTGCGCACCCGGCCAGGGTCACTCCTGGCGCCCGCCCCGCCCGCAGCGGTGGTGGCGGGCAATGTCGAGACCAGCCAGCACGTGGTCGACGCCCTCTATTCCGCCCTCGGCGTCATGGCCAACGCCCAGGGCAGCATGAACAACTTCACCTTCGGGGACGCCGACAGGCAGTACTACGAGACCCTGTGCGGCGGCGCCGGGGCCTCGGTGCGCGGGCCGGGCGCCAGCGGCGTCCACACCCACATGACCAATTCGCGGCTGACCGACCCGGAGATCCTCGAACGGCGGTTCCCGGTGCGACTGGAGACCTTCGAGATCCGCAAAGGCTCAGGAGGCGAGGGCGCCTTCCGGGGCGGCGATGGTGTGCGCAGAAGGCTAAGGTTCCTGGCCCCCATGGAGGCGGCCCTCCTGTCCACCCGTCGCACCTGTGCGCCCCAGGGACTGGCCGGCGGCGGCCCCGCCCTTGCCGGCGCCCAGCGCCTGATCCGGGCGGACGGCGCCATCCTTCCCCTTGCAGGCTGTTTCTCGGTGACTGTCGCGGCCGGTGAGGCCATCGAGATCGAAACTCCCGGCGGGGGCGGCTACGGCCCGCCCGCCGCTCCACCCGCGCCCGATTCCGAGGCTCGCCCGACCCCAGCCTAACCCGCGACAGATCGGCTGCTGAGGGCCTCAAGCGGCCCCCGCGGATCCAGGTGTTCCGGCTGCGCCCTGCGTTTGAGAAGGCGCCATGGCACACGAAGGGGGTTTGAACTCCCCGTGTGCACAGTCCTCAAAGATCGATGTTTCTTGAGGCGTGACTGCCAAACGAAACACCAGAAGTCCGAAATCCGTTGGTGGGGCTGGGAGCCCCCTTTTGCTTTGATTGATGTCAATGCCATTCATCCTCGGCGCCTGCAGTCCTCCAATTGCAAGAACTGAGGCGAACCGGCGTCGGCGGATCAGGCTCAAGCTGCGGATCTGGAAGGGCCGTCGGAAGGGGGGCAGGTCGTGAGGCGATGCAGCGAGGGGCCTGTCCGAAGCGGTCCGACCCCAACCGATTGACGCCCAATCCTGGAGTCGAGGGCAACCATGTCGGAAGTCATGATCTACGGCGCAGCGGGATACACCGGCCGGCTTTGCGCCGAAGAATTCGTAAGAGCCGGACTGCAGCCCATCCTGAGCGGGCGCCAGGAGGCGGTGCGCGCGGTGGCTGAGCGCCTGGGCCTCAAGTCGGCCGTTTTCGACCTGAACGACCCGGGCGAGACCGAGCGGCAGCTGAAGGGGGTGCGCCTTCTGCTGAACCTCTCCGGTCAGTTTCTCACAACCCAGAAGCTCCTCATTGAAGCCTGCCTGGCTACAGGCGCCCACTATGTCGACCTTGCGGGTGAGGTGGAGGACACGTCCAACGCGTTTACATTCGACAACCAGGCGCGCCGCGCGAACATCATGATCATGCCAGGCGCCGGCTTCAATGTGGCGCCCTCCGATATCGTGGCGGGGCTCGCGAAGAAGAAACTGCCGGACGCGAATGAACTGGTGATCGCCCTGGCGACCGATGGCGGGGTCTCACGCGGCACCCTCAAGGGGATGCTTTCGCACATCGATCATCCCGGACATCGACGGGTCGGCGGCGTCCTGGTCGCAGCTCGGCCCGCCGAAACCGAACTGGAATTTCAGGTTGCAGGCAGGAGGTTCAGAGCGGTCTACGACCCCTGGCTCGGGGACCTCTTCACCGCCGGGGTTTCGACCGGCATCGCCAACATCTCGACCTACTCTGTCTTTCCCGGGCTCGCAGTGGCGATGATGAAGGGCCGGCTCCTGTGGCTGCGTGATCTCATCCTGAACCACTTGATGCCACTCCTGCCAGAGGGCTCGTCGGCGCGCCAGCTGCGCGACGGCAAGACCTTCGTCGTTGCGATCGCCTCCAACGGGAGGACCCAGGAGCGGGTGGCGCTGATAGGACCGGAAGCCTACCGCTTCACCGCACTCTGCCTACGCGAGATCACGCGCGCGGTGCTGGCGGGGAAGTGGTCTCCGGGCTTCCAGACCCCGGCCCTCTACGGTCGGGAACTGCTTGAGGGAATGGAGGGCGTGAAATGGGACTGAGAACAACCGACGAGACGCCCGGCGGGCAAAGGGTCAATGAGGGGCCCTCGCCTCGGTCGGACTGTCTTTCCACCCGCGAGGGTCGCCTCTACATCGACGAGCTCGACACCGTTGAACTGGCGGCGCGGTTCGGCACGCCGCTGTTTGTGCTGTCCGAGACGCAGCTTCGTCGCAACGTCCGCCGTTTCCGCGCCGCCTTCGCCGCCGAGTGGGAGGGGCCGGTGGACGTCATGCCGGCGTTCAAGGCCAACACCACCCTGGCCAGCCGGCGGGTCCTCACGGACGAGGGCGCCGGCGCCGACGTGTACTCGCCAGGAGAGCTGGAAGGTGTGTTGAGCACCCCGGTGGACCGCGCCCGCGTCTCGGTCAACGGCGGCGGCAAGAGCCGCGACTACCTGGCCCACTGTGTGCACGAAGGGGTACGCATTACGGTCGAGGATGTCGATGAGATCGAACTCATCCAGGCTGTGGCGGCCGAGCAGAATCGCACGGCGAAGATCCGTCTGCGCGTCAAGCCGACTGTACCCAACCTATGGCGACCGACCGACTTCTCACAGCTGACCGTCCCGATCGATCTGGCCATCCAGGTCTACAAGTCCGGCATCCCGCCGGAGTTCCTTGTCGAAATGGGCCGGCGCGCGATCGCCGCACCGAATATCGATATGGTCGGGCTGCACGTGCACCAGGGTCGCCACCACGCCAGTCTTTGGTTCTGGGAAGGCCTGATGTCCCGTTTCGGAAAGCTGGCGGGTGAACTGGTCGCCGCCTGGGACGGCTGGCAGCCCCAGGAAATCGATATCGGCGGCGGTTGGCCGAGCCCTCGGGATCCGCTGAATGAAGAGTTGCCGCGCTCGGAGTTCGTTCTGACCGCCCTCGGCTTTCCGCTGCTTGCGGGCTTACGCGGGCTGGGCGCCCGCCTCTACCACAGGGCCCTGGCCGGACTTGTACCCGTTCTGTCCTCACACCGGTTCCGCGCCACGCCGCCGTCAATCGAGCAGTATGCGGCCGCCTCTGTGCGCACCCTTCGGCGCGAGCTGCAGGCTGCGCGTGTATCGACAGCGGGGGTGCGCCTGCAAATCGAACCCGGCAGATCAATATATGGGGACGCGGGCATCCATCTGGCGCGGGTGAAGACCGTCAAGCGGCAGAGTCAGCCCTTTCCATATGCCTGGGTGCTCACGGACACCACAACCTTCTTTCTCGCGGGCGGGCACTTCGAACGCAGTCGTTTCAGGCATGTTGTCGCAAACAAGGCCGACCGGCCCGTCACCATGACCGCCGATCTTGTCGGACACTCCTGCTTTGCCGACCAGATCGTCCTCGGCGCCCGGCTTCCGGAGGTCGTATCGGGCGACGTGATCGCGCTTCTGGAGACCGGAGCCTATCAGGAATCGAGCGCATCAAACTTCAATGCGCTCCCCCGGCCCGCGACGGTGATGGTCTGCGGCGAACAGGCCGATGTGGTCCGCCGGGCCGAGACCGTTGAGGATGTCTACAGGCGCGATCTGACGCCCTCGCGGATGCACCGGTTCCAAGGCGCGCACAGCGATCCGGTCGCTATGGAAATCCAATCGTGAGCGGCCATTTGGCGAACCTCGTGCTGATTGGGTTGCAGCTGGCGACTGCGCTCGGAATTGTCGTGTTCTGGATCTGGTGGCTTCGTGCCGAGCACGATGAGTCGGGGTGGCCACCGGGCTACAGGCGGCATGAGCAGGCCTTCGTCTTGCCGGACGGAATGCTGGCGATCCTGCTGGTCGCCTCATCCTTGGGGAGTCTCGGCAATGTGGCGCTGGGTTCCCCCCTGGCCCTGGTCGCCGCGGGCATGATGCTCTTCCTCGCCCTGTTTGACCTCGCCTACTTCGCTCAACAGGGAATGTTCGCCGTCGGCCGAGGCGGGGTGGGCAACGCCATTCTGGTCGGCTGGCTTCTCGTCCTTTCGGTGACCATGATCATGCACCACCTGTGATCCTGGCGACCTTCGGGACTGGGGGTGACCCATCACCCCGAGATCATGTTCATGCGAGTCCGAAGCGGGCGTCAGATCGAAACATGATGTCATCTTCTGAAGAAGAGCCCGTCATGCCCGCACCCATCGCGCCGCCCCCGGGGTGAGGCGGCCATCGCCAAGGGCCGCGCCATCTGGCCCACGCCGCCAATACCATCCTGTCCCTCGCGGGCTGTTTCCCGGTGACTGTCGCGGCCGGTGAGGCCATAGAGAACGAGACCCCGGCGGGGACGACTCAGGTCCGCCCGCCGCCACACCCGCGCCGGATTCCGAGGCTAGCCCGAACGCATGATCGCCCTCGCTCTCGCTTTCGTCCTCGCCCTGGCCGCGCAGGAGCCGCCTCCGCCGCCAGCCGACGCCGATGCGCCGGTGACGACCGCCGAGCCGGCGCCCTCGGAAGCGGCGCCGCAACCGGAACCGGCGTTACCGACCGGCGCGCCGCGCGACGACTACGGCCTGGTCGGCTGGTGCCTCGGCGCTCTGGAGGGCTACCTCGCCCAGCACGATCGGGTGATGCCCGACGTGACCCGGATCGAGAAGACCTACCGCCGGCCGGGTTCATCCCTCGAGGAGGACCTCAAGGTCTACGCCGATCAGCAGATTCAGGGGCAGGCTCATCTGAAGAGCTTCACAGCCGCGCTCCAGGCCGCCGAAAAGGCAAGCCTGTCCGCCCTCCGCCCACGGGGTGAGGCGGCCATCGCCAAGGGCCGCGCCATCTGGGCCCCCGCCGCCAACCTGCCTACGCGGAGCGTGGCCCAGCAGTGGATGGGCTGGACCCTTCCCCGGGCCTGTCCCGCCGCGGCCGAGCGACTGACCCGCAACGCCCCCCTGCTCGGGGCCGCCTTCGACCCGGCTGTCGAAATGATCGAACCGCCCGCGCCGGCGCCCGAGGCGCCGCAGACCGCCGGGTCGGTCCCGGGCTTGGAGCCTGAGCCTGCCCCGGCCGTGACGGACGCCGCCGCATCGGCCGGCATCACCGAGGACCCCGTCCCGGAAACCGCGCCCGTAACGGCGCCCGACACCCCGCCCGAGGTCAGTCCAGCCGCCGGGTCGGAGACCGCTCCGCCGCCACCCGCGGACGCCATACCCGAGGCGCCCTTCGAAGCCCCCGGCCCGGACGCACCGCCAGCCCTGCGGGAGTCGCCGGGCGCGCAATAGCCGCCGGCCCGGACCGGGTGTAGTCTGGCCCCGACGTTTCCGGAGCCCCGCCATGACCGCGCCGCACCTGATCTACTTCGCCGATCCCATGTGCTCCTGGTGCTATGGGTTCTCGCCGGTGATGGAGGACATCCGCCGCGCCTTCGGCCGGGCCCTGCCGGTACGGCTGGTGATGGGCGGCCTGCGCCCCGGGACCGAGACCCCCATGACCCCGGAGGCCAGGGACAGCCTGCGCGGCCACTGGACCCACATCACCGAGGCCACAGGCCTGCCCTTCGGCGGCGCCGTGCTGG
>NZ_JADCBG010000044.1 GCF_020253645.1 Phenylobacterium sp. | reverse complement strand
TTCCGATCTTCGGCATAGCCGCGTTCGGAGAGCGCGCGGTCAAGCGCCGGATGACTGGCGGGAAAAGGCATGGGGGGCGCCTATAGCACGCCCGGAGCGGAAGGCTTGCGGAAAGGTGGGGGCGTCGGGTCCAGATGGCCAATTGAGTCTCTCGGAGGAGAGGGGCGGCCAGCGTCGATCCCGGATCGGAGGCGCAACACGAAAATGTTCTTTTTTTGTTCTTTCCCAGATCCAGGCGCCGTGAGAGACTCCTCGTCCGAGACCCAGGAAAGAGAGGAGCCATGGCGCAGACGCAGAGGCAGACGGACAGCCCTGAGGGGGAGCCCATAGGGGACTTCATGGCCCGAAGGATGCGGGAGGTCACAGGGTTTCGGGGCGGGTTTCGTGACATGGCCCCTCTCCTTGTAAGGGCCTTGATCCCGGGCCCAGCGGGCGCCCTGGCCGGAGCCGTACTCAGCGCGCGCCGACGTGCGGAAGCGACGCGGGATCGATCCCGCGTGCAGGAGGCCCCAGCTGTCCGAGGACCTGCTGGGCCGGTCGCTCCAGTCCGGTCCGTTACGAGGGTTGCGCCTGCGTCTGGGGTCACGCCGACGACCACCACAAACGCAGCCGCGGACCGGATTGAGGCCTGGCTTGACCAGAGCCGGGAAGCCAAGTCGATCGCAGGTTACCTTGTCAGACGAGGCGCTCTGGCGCCGGGGGTCGCACGCGGGGCCTCGCGATTTGTCGGGGATGCGATCGACGGGGCCGTGTTCGGCGCCCGTTTGCTGAATCCCATCGACCTCTCTCTTCACCCGGACGGTGAAGCCGCATGGAATGATGTCCTGCGGGTCGCAGGCGCAGGCGTCGGGCTCGCCAAGGACGCCGCCTCCGACCCGTCAGCGACATGGTCGCGTTTGAAGACAGAACTGCGGGACTGGGGTGACGACCTTGCAGTGAAAGTCTTGCCGGAAGCGACGCCAGTCGCGGAGACATTCAGAGGCGAGATGGACCGGCAGTTCGGTATTGGACTGAACCAGGGGGAACTGCTTTTCGACGCAGGCTCCGTCCTGGCGGGCGGAGTCGGCGCCAAGGGACTGTCCGGCATGGGCAAGTCGGCGCGTGGGCTCAAGACCGTCGAGCATTATGTGGCCCGGGGCGTACCCCCATCGACCGCAGCCTATTTCGTCCAACCTTACACGGGGATGGGCCATCACTACCTGCCGAGGCGGACCCGCCTGCCGGAGTTGCTCGGCGGCGGCCCAATCCCTCCGGCGATCAGCGACAGTCCCTTCTTCCTCCTGAAGCCCGACGGCATACAGATAGGGGACATGTACGAACTGCACTATCGGGTCGATCCCAGCTACTACGGCGGAAGTGTCCCGCAGCGTTTCGGGAATGTCCGGAGCTGGAGCGGCAGGAAGCTCGGCTGGGAGAAGGAGGGCGCCCTCGGGCGTGTCTGGTACGGCGCTCCTGAACCCCTCAAGATTACGGCCGGAGGAACCCTCGCGACAGGCGTCGTAGGCCTGGGAGCCTGGGTAGATGAACACGATGGCGAGGAGAAAAGGCGATGATAATCAAGCCATGGGCGGAGTTCGACTCGACCCTTCCGAACGATCAGATCGACAGCGAGGATGAGATGGACATCCTCCAGTATCCGGGGAAGCTCCTCTCGGAGACCTTGGCCGAAATTCTCAAGGGGCTGGGATGCGAGGTCCTTGATTTGATCTGCCTTCACGAACGCGGATGGGAGCTGATCTTCAAGGGCGGACCGAAGGGCAGAACCCTGTTCCTCATCCGCGTCACCCAGATCGACAAGTACCTGATCGGCCTTCGCCAGGCGCGATGGATCCGGACCACCTTCGCCCCGCGGCATCCGGACCTGCTCTCGATGTTGTCGAGACTTGCCGACGCCCTGGCGGCGGACGACCGGTTCATCGACGTGCGGTGGTTCGCCCCAGAGGAGATCCACAGCGGGATCCCCGGCGCCCTTCGCCCCATCGAGACCTGAGTCCCTGGCGCCCGGGCCTCGACAGAGGTTGACCTGACCCGGGGTTACCGGAGCAGTCTAGGCCGATGATCCAGTCCCTCGACCGCATCGCCATCATCGGGACCGGCCTCTCGGGCCTGGCCTGCGCCCGCAGCCTCCAGCGCGAAGGATGCAAGGTTCAACTCTTTGACAAGGCCCGGGGGCCTGGCGGGCGGATGTCGACCCGACGGGTGGAGACGCCCATGGGAACCGTAGGTTTCGACCATGGCGCCCAGTACTTCACGGCCCGCGGAGATAGTTTCCGCGCTGAAGTCGCCCGCTGGGTGTCGGAAGGCCTCGCCGCGCCCTGGCTGGCGGCCGGTTCGGAGGCCTGGGTCGGGGTCCCGGGCATGAACGCCCCGGTAAAGGCCCTCGCTGAGGGCCATTCCGTGGCCTGGAACACGGTCGTGGAGGCCCTGACCCATGATGGAGAGGGCTGGCGGCTGAAGACCCCGCAAGGTCTGTCGGGTCCGTTCGAGGCTGTCGTCCTGGCCCTGCCGGCCGAGCAGGCCGCGGCCCTGCTCGCGGGGCATGACGCCGACCTTGCAGCGCGCGCCGCCGCCTCCCGCACCGATCCCTGCTGGACGGTCATGGCCGCCTTTTCCCAACGGCTGCCCATTTCCTCCGATACCCTCGACGAACAGGCGGTCCTGGGATGGGCGGCGCGCAATAGCGCCAAGCCCGGGCGCCAGGAGGTGGAGGCCTGGGTGCTGCAGGCCACCCCCGCATGGTCGAGGGAGCACCTTGAAGACGCGCCGGACACGGTCATGGAGGCCCTGCTCGCAGCACTGGCGGAAAGGGCCGGAGCGGCCCTGCCCCCTCCTCTCCTCGTCCACGCCCACCGCTGGCGATACGCCCGTTCCGCCGTCGGAACTGATACGGCGCTCTGGTCGGAGGAGAAGCGCCTGGGCTGCTGCGGCGACTGGCTGGCCGGACCGCGGGTCGAGTGCGCCTGGGACTCGGGCGAGGCCCTGGCCCGGCTGATCATCAACGCGCGGGGGGAATGACAGGTCTGCTGGCCCTGGGTTAGGCTCTTCCCAATGACCCGCCCCCATCCAAGAGGGCGGACGGAGGAAGCCCATGAACGCCCCCGCCCTGACCAAGCACGTCCCCATCCAGGACACCCGGCGCACCCGCTACGGGTCCTTTGAAGTCACCCCGATCTCGCCGCACATCGGGGGCGAGATCCGCGGGCTGGACCTGTCCCTTCCCCTGGCCCCGGAGGTCCTTTCGGATATCCGGGAGGCCTGGGCGGACTGGCTGGTGCTCGTCTTCCGCGACCAGAGGCTGGACCGCGAGGCGCACAAGGCCTTCAGCCGCCACTTCGGCCGCCTCCATGTCCATCCCATGCACCATGGACGGCCTGACCAGGACCCCGAGATCCTGACCGTGAAGACCACCGCCCAGTCGCCCTACACCGCGGGCGAGGCCTGGCACACGGACGTCAGCTGCGACCCCGTCCCGCCCCTGGCCTCCCTGCTCTACATCACCCAGACGCCGGAGTGCGGCGGCGGCGACACCCTGTTCGCCAACATGTACATGGCCTTCGAGATGCTCTCGCCGGCCATGCAGGGCTTCCTTCAGGGGATGTGGGCGGTCCACGACGGCGCCCTGCCCTATGTCGGCAACTACAAGTCGGCTCCGCCGGAGGGCGGCTATCCCCGCACCCGCCATCCCGTGGTGACCCTTCATCCGGATACGGGACGCAAGGTGCTCAACGTCAATTCAGGCTTCACGACGCACATCGAAGGCCTGCACCGCTGGGAGAGCCGCGCCCTGCTAGACATGTGCTTCGGCCTGCTGCAGCGCGAGCCCAAGCTGCACTGCCGCGTGCGGTGGGAGCCCAACACCCTGACCCTTTGGGACAACCGCTGTACCCAGCACCATTCGGTCTGGGACTATTTTCCCTTCTCCCGCTACGGCGAGCGCGTCTCAGTGCTGGGCGAGGCGGCGCCCGGCCCGGCGGTCCCGACAGCCTAGGCGCCGCGCAAAGGCTGGGACGGAACCATATCCTCGGGCCGCCAGTCGTTCAGCATACCCACGAGTCTGCGTCCATCGAGGTCCACCCGGACGATGTTGCCGCGCCAGACCCTATTGAAGACAGGAACCTCGTAGGCGGCGACTCGTGAGGCGACCCCTTTCAAGAGTCTTCCATCGTCCAGAAGGACGCTGAATGCACGTTCGTGAGCCGGTGGATCGGGGCGGAAATCCTTGACGGCGTGGACACGCCCATCCACCTCATAGTCGCCATAGCGTCGTGCCAACGAAGCGTTGGCGATGAACGAGGCGCCGGGGCTCCACATCATCGCGTAGGTGAACGGCGCATCGAACCGTGGGGAGGTCTGGGTCTGCTCATGGGCCTTAGCCGGACCGGAAAGACTGGCCAGACGCCCGCCCACTGACAGGCCGATTTCCGCCCGCCCCGTCCACTCCGATCGTCCGGCGGGCGTATTCTTTTTGCGGCTTGTAGGCCGGAACACCGCTTCGACCCGCACAGGAGTGCGTCCGGAGCCATCGGGCCCATGGCCACCTAGCCGGCTGGGCACGTCGGCGATCAGCTCAATCCGGTCTAGCCGATCCACAGGCCCATGGCGGACGAAGTCCAGACCTGCACTGAGACTGGCATAGTCGCCTTGGTCGGCAGTCCCGACATTCCGAACGGTTGAACATGGCAGCCGTCGCTCGGTGAAAGCGTAGAGGCGTCCCTCGAAGAGCACATGACACCAGACCCAGGTGACATTCTTATCGGGATACCTCGACACGCGAATGCTGACGCCGTTCCGGACCTCCGGGTCGAAGTGAAGCAACATCAGGGACTCGCTCCAGGTTTCCTCGCCCGGAATGACATTCCCGAACTGTGGACCCGCGCCTAGTC
>NZ_JADCBG010000043.1 GCF_020253645.1 Phenylobacterium sp. | reverse complement strand
GACCCTGTGGCAGGGATACATCCGCGCCCGCCTCTGCGCGGCGCACATCCAGGTTCTCCCCGTCAAGGCGGGTTTTTCCGAACAGGCTGACCCCCGAGATCGGCGTGGCCTCCGCGGAGATGATCCAGTCCGAGGCCTTTGTGGCCAGTCCGGACGTCGTTGAGAAGACTTCGGAGTCATTGGACCGGAAGCTGCGTCCGAGGACAAAGCTTGCCCGCCGGCCATCATCCCACAGGACGCTGGCGCGCCCAGCCAGGCTGAGACGCAGGCCGTCCTCGACAAGGTCATATCCCGGAAAGCGATTCAGCCTGAACAGGCTGGTTTCGTCGAAGACCGCGGTGGCCGAATCCTCGTTGAGGTAGATGGGGGCTCCCGTGGGGGTCCGGCCGACCCGGATCAGGGCTGCGCCTGCCGACGCCAGGACCTGCGCGGTTGGCTCAAGAACCACAAGAGCGGAGCCGATTCGTTGGCCTAGGGGCAAGGAAACGTCCGCTCCGAGGCTCGCCAGGGCGCGCCCCTGGAGTCGCCCTTGTCCAATTTGCGGATCGACATCGTCGAGGCTGTAGCCGTCCATCCT
Organism: Phenylobacterium sp.; assembly: GCF_020253645.1. Taxonomy (GTDB): domain Bacteria; phylum Pseudomonadota; class Alphaproteobacteria; order Caulobacterales; family Caulobacteraceae; genus Phenylobacterium. Next base: position 7,679 of record NZ_JADCBG010000043.1, on the reverse strand, counting down.
GAGATTGCCGAAGGTGGCGATCCTCAACCCTGCAAGGCTGGTGGAGGTTCGCCGCCAATCGCCCTCGAATGTGACCCGGCGGCTGTCCAGTCCGGGCGTACCGGACGGGCTGGCGGGTGCAGCGTCGCGCGTCAGGACGACTGCCGAGGTCTGAACCCTGAGCCGGCCGCCTCCGATGCTTGTGACGGGTTCGAACCGGCCCTCTATGAAGGGACCCACCCGAGGGAAGGTTCTGTCATCATCCTCCGGGCGGAGCCCCTGGATGCTGAAGGCTCCTGCCGACAACCAGGACCGCGCCGTCTGATGGGTGGTGTAGACCTGTGAGATCAGTCGGCGGTCGTCCGGCACGAAGGGGCCCCGGGCGATATAGACCTCACCGACGTCATATTTCTCGAACAGCAGGTTGTCGGATGTCCGCTCGGCGCTGAAACCCCACCTCCACTCCGGGGTCAGGGCGAAGGCTCCTGACGCCAGGAGGTAGCTCCGGGAGGTCGGGTCGCCAAAGGCGTTCCCATCCCCGTCGAAATCCCGGTCGTAGGTGAAGCCGCCGCGGACATCCACGGCCCCCGACCGGAAGCGCTGCCGGTAATGGGCGTTCACGAAAGGTGCAACCCGGCTGTTGATCTGAGGCGACAGGGTTACGTCAGCGGAGGGGCTCAGGACGAACAGGTAGGGCTGCTCATATGACAGGCCTCGGCGCCCAGATGTCTGAATATCCGGCGTCAGGAAACCGGATCTGCGCTCCGCCTGGGGGTCGGGATGCCAGAAGACGGGCAAATAGAAGACTGGGAGCCCACGGACGCGGATGACGGCGTTCCGGTAGGTGACCACCTGTCGCTCACGGTCCTGCACGATCCTCTCGGCCTGGATGGACCAGGAGGGCGCTCTGGTCTTCCCGTTCTCTGCGCAGATTTCGCAGGGGGTATAGATCGCGCGATTGAGCTCGTTGAGGGTTTCGCTCCGGCGAACGGCGGTGGCCGCCGCCATCTTGATCTGGCCCTCGCTTCGGGCCGCAAAGCCTGATGCCGCGCCAACCGTCAGCGACTGATCAAGGACGATCTCGTCGGCAAACTGGGCTGTCCTGTCCGGGTTGATGATACGGACCTTGCCGCGGGCCCTGATCATCCGGCTCGCGGACTCGAAGACCACTTCGTCCGCGGTCAGGGTGCGCCCCTGGTATCGGGCCTCGACATTGCCGGTTGCTATGGTCCGGCCATTCTGTTCATCCCGAAGGACCTTGTCGGCCTCCAGGTAGAGCTGATCCGGGTTCAGGCCATCCGCCTGCTGCCGGAGCGCTGAGTCCCCGGAGGCGGGCGCCTTGCGCGCGGGCTCTGCAAGACCACTCGCAGGGAGGGTCAAGGCGACGACGGCCAGCCATACGGCCGGCCCCCATGTCCTTATCTCCGAGCGCACCATGAATTCCTCGTACCGATCGCCGAGGCTCGACTCGCGTTTGCAGGGAGTCACCTCAACCGTCCTCGGTGTAACAGAGCACGGCGAGGCCGGACAGGAGGGCTACCAGGGGCGGCGCCCAGCCGCCGACCAGGGGGGGCACAATGTCGGCGGAGGCCAGGGCGGCGGTCATCTGGTTGAAGAAAAAGATCAGAAACCCCGCCGCCGCCCCGGCGCCTACGGTGAGCGCAAGGCCGCCTTGTCGGGAGAGCCGGAGCGACGCCGCCGCCGCCAGGATCGCCATGGCTGCAAACAGGACGGGAGTTGCGAGAAGCTGGTGCAGTCTGAGGCTGAAGGGCTTGGTGCTGAAGCCTGCCAGTTCGGTCTGACGGATGGCTGCGGGAAGGCTCCAGAAGGTCACGGCCTCCGGAGACGAGAACCGGTCCAGGGCCGCCTGTGAGGTGAGCGTGGAGCGTATGGACAGGGAATCCGAGCGCACTGCGCTTTGCCCCGCAGCGGCTTCGCGGACATCCCGGAGATTCCAGAAACCGGCGCGGAGAACCGCCTCGGCCGCCTCAATCCGGCGTCGGAACTGAAGCCGGCCCTCGGCGTCCTTCTGGTAGACGAACAGGGACACCGCCCTGAGGCGGACGACATCGTCGGTCAGGTCCCGCGACTTGGCGTGGATGACGATCAGCCCCTTGTCATCGCCCTGCCGGAGCCAGACCTCCTTGGGTGCGTCCGCAAGATAGGTTTGCATCAGTTGGGCGCGTTCGACCTCGAACCGTGCCGAGAGTTGAGCTGCGAGCGGGTTCAGCGCCATGACCACGAGGAGACCGAGGAAGAAGGCCAGTGCGGCGGACGGGGCGATGAACCTCCAGGCCGAAACACCCGCCGCGCGCATCGCCGTCAACTCGCTCGAACGATTGAGGCTCACGAAGGCCGCGATGCCTCCGAACAGGAAGACAAACGGGGACAGGAGCAGGATCAGGCTGGGCGATCGCAACACCGTCAGCCAGAGGATTTCGCTCACGGCGGCGTCGGCGCGCACTCCGACGGATCGGGACAGCTCCTCGAACTGGATGAGCAGGATCACGGACGCAATCACGGCGAGGGCGCCGGAAAAGCCCCGAACGGCCGCGCGGAGAAGGTAGAGGTCGAGAATTCCCAGCCGCCGTCTCACGCTGATACGACCCCCGTGCGGCGGGCGAGCGGTCGGCCCGGGAATGATGCGCGCCTTGAGATTTGGCCTCGGAAGACGGCTCCCAGGGCCCAAACCGTCGCAAGCGCGGGAATCATATACTGAAGGATATTCATCCAACTCGCGGTTTCAGAAGCAGAAACCGCCACAAAACCCAGAATTCTGACGACGGCTGCAACTCCGCCAGCCAGGGCGATCCGGCGCCCGTACCCAAGGCGCGAGAAGGCTCCGCCGAGGATGGCCCAGACTGCAAGCCCCATGAAGGCAAGGTTGTAAAGCGGCGTGGCCAGTCGCGCATGCCCCTCGGCCAGAAGCTTGAGATGGTTTCGCTTTTCCCAGTCCTGAGTGAGGTCCGGGAAGAGAAGTTCCCGGAGGAATCTGTCGGAGGGCTTGTAGTGAATTCGCTCCTCGCCTCTCAAAAACTCATTGAGTTCAAATGGATAATCCTCAAATGTCAGGTAGTTCAGGACGCCCTCGGGCGAAATCTCCTGGGTGGATCCGCGAAAGAGCCTGAGGATCGGCGCCCCGTCCTGGATGACGAGTCGCCCGCTGTCGGCGGTGTAGGTGGTGGCGCCGCCATCGTCCTTTGCCCGATGAATGAAGAGATTACGGATCTCGCCGCTCCGTTCGACCGACTGCGCGTAGACGGTCAGGCCCGCCGCGGGCTGGGTGAACTGACCTTCCCGGATCAGGGCCGAGACCAGGTTGCTTCTCACCTCGAAGAGGACTTCCCGCATGGCCCGGTGCGAGGCGGGCTGGATCCACAGGTTGATCACCAGGGAGATCAGGGTGAGGGCGGCGGCGAGACGAAAGGCTGGCGCCATGACCCTCCACCGGCTCATCCCGCCGGCGAAGCAGACGACCAGCTCCTGGTCGGTCTGAAGCCGGTTCAGGGTGATGAGAGCCGCCACGAAGACGCTCACCGGAAGAACCATGTTGATCAGCTGCGGCATGGCCAGGGCGGTCGCCTGCAGAAAGACGGCGGCGTTCTGCCCTCCCGCGACAATGAGGTCGAGCTGGGTCAGGGAGGTGGACAGCAGCGCAAGCCCGGTCGCGGCGACGACGGCCCACAGCGTCGGCGCGAGGAACTGGCGGAAGAGGTAGCGGTCGATCAGGCGCATGATGAATAATCGATCCCAGCGGGCGATTTGCCGCGCCTGAATGTTCCGGGTGTTCTAATCATGACCCGCACCGCGGACGCAACCGCTCCCCAAAGCCCTCCGGGGGGCGGACCGATCAGAGGAACCGGAGAACCATGCAGATAGAATTCGTTTCACCCGACACAGGACTGGCCCCCAGGACCGTTCTGGCCTTCGCCGTTCCCGAGGGTGAGGCGTCAAGTTTCCAGGATGGCGTCTTTGCCGCCGCGGTCGCGGCCAGCCGCTTCACCGGGGCGCGCGGCCAGGTCCTGCAGGTCCATGGCGCCGCAGACAGGGTCATTCTGGTCGGCGCAGGAAAGATCGCCGAGTTCGACGCCCTCGCGGCGGAACACGCCGCCGCTTCGGCCTACGCCGCCGTGAAGACCTCGGGACTGGAGTGCCTCAGGCTGGTCCCTGCAGTCGATACGGGCGAGTTTGCAGCCCGCGCCGCCCTTGGTCTGAGGCTGGCCGCCTATCGGTTCGACAAGTATCGGACACGCGAACCTGCGGACAAGAAGCCGTCCATCGCCGCGGCGCAGATCGTGACGGGACACGCGGCGGCGGCGAGGGCGGCCATGCCGCCCCTCGCGGCCCTGGCCGACGCCGTGGTGTTCTCCCGGGACCTGGTCTCCGAGCCGGCGAACATCCTGCACCCCGTGGAGTTCGCAAGGCGGGTGAAGGCCCTGGAAGCCCTCGGTCTCTCCGTGGAGATCCTCGGCGAGCCGGAAATGGCGGATCTCGGCATGGGCTCCCTCCTGGGGGTGGGCCAGGGCAGCATTCGCGAGAGCCAGCTGGTGGTGATGCGCTGGAACGGGGCCGCAGATCCAGCCGCCCAGCCCGTCGCCTTCATCGGCAAGGGGGTCTGCTTCGACACCGGCGGCATCAGCCTGAAACCCGCCGATGGCATGGAGGACATGAAGTGGGACATGGGCGGCGCCGCGGCGGTCGCCGGCCTCATGCACGTGCTCGCCGGCCGTAAGGCGAAGGTCAACGCGGTCGGGATCCTCGGCCTCGTCGAGAACATGCCGGATGGGAACGCTCAGCGCCCCGGAGATGTCGTGACCTCGATGTCGGGCCAGACCATTGAAGTGATCAACACGGACGCCGAGGGCCGCCTCGTGCTGGCCGACGCGGTCTGGTATTGTCAGGATCGCTTCAAGCCGCGGTTCATGATCGACCTCGCCACCCTGACCGGCGCGATCATCATCTCGCTCGGCAATGACTATGCCGGCCTCTTCTCGAACAATGACGAGTTGGCGGAGAATCTCCTGTCGGCCTCCAAGGGGGAGGAAGAGCCCCTCTGGCGGATGCCCCTGCCCAAGGCCTACGAGAAGCAGATCGACAGCCCCATCGCCGACATGAAGAATGTGGGCGGGCGACCGGGTGGGTCCATCACTTCGGCGCTCTTCATCCAGCGTTTCGTCAATGGCCTGCCTTGGGCGCATCTGGACATCGCGAACACCGCCTGGAAGAAGCCTTCCACCGTTCCCACCATTCCTGACGGAGCGACGGGCTATGGCGTCCGGTTGCTCAATCGCCTGGTCGCCGACCACTACGAAGAGCGCGCATGACGACCTGCGAGGTCTGGTTCTATCACCTGGAGCGCCAGGGATTGGACGAGGTCCTGCCGACTCTGCTCGAAAGGACCCTTCAGAAGGGCTGGCGGGCCGTGGTGCGGGCGGCCTCCGCCGAGCGGGTTGAGCACCTGGAGGGGTGGCTCTGGAGCTACAGGGACGACAGCTTCCTTCCCCATGCGGCGGCGCCGCACGCGGGACCTGCGGACCCCGTCGCCCTGACCTCGGCGGAGGACAACCCCAACCTGGCGCAGGCGCTCTTCCTCGTGGACGGGGCCAGCGCCGGCGATCTGGCGTCTTTCGAGCGCTGCTCAGTCCTGTTCGACGGGCGGGACGAAGCCGCGCTCCAGCGAGCCCGTGACCAGTGGCGCGGGTTCCGGGACTCCGGGGTGACCGCCGTCTATTGGCGCCAGGGCGAACGGGGGTGGGAGAAGGTCGCGTGAGTCTCCGGCGAGTCGTCCGGTCGGCGGGCCTCATCCTCGTGCTGGCGGCTTCCGGCTGTGCCGCCCCGGTCGTACGGACCGAACGCCCCGAGGCGTCGGCGCCCGCTCCTCCGCCTGCGCCGCGTCTGCGCCCGGAGCCGCCGGACACATGTGGCCTGCGCGCTGTCCGCGATCTCGTCGGGCGACCGCGCTCGGCGATACCGGTGCCTGTCAACCCGGATCTGCGGCGGGTGACCTGCTCGCGTTGCGTCCAGACGCAGGACTACAATCCTCGGCGCTTGAACATCTTCTACGATGCGGACACCGGGGTGATTGAGCGCGTCGCGTGTGGCTAAAGCCCCGGCATCCAGTCCTGTCTTGAGGCGAAAGGCTTTTGGTTTCAGTCATGTCGGGTCGGCTGGCGTACACAACGCTTCTCATTGACGCCTATCAGCCTGCCCTGGAGTATTTTCGGGATGTCCTGAATTTCCAGGTTCTTGAGGACCAGGTCCTGTCCGATGACAAGCGCTGGGTCGTGGTGGCCCCGTCTTCCGAGGGCGGCGCCCTGCTTCTGGCTCGTACAAGCACCCCGGAACAGCGATCCCTTATCGGTCGGCAAGGCGGAGGTCGCGTGTGGTTGTTCCTGCAGACCCCAGATTTTGAACAAGAATATGCACGCATGTTACGAAACGGGGTCAGGTTCGAGGAAGCGCCTCGGGAGGAGAGTTACGGCCGCGTCGCCATCTTTGCGGACCGCTGGGGCAACCGGTGGGACCTGATCCAGCCCAGGGCCGTGGGCGTCCCGGCCGACCCCGGTCCCCTCGCCTGAACGGCGGGCGCCCGGGGGAGACGCTGCGGCGGGCTTCTGACCGCGCTAGGCTCTGAGCGCCTCCAGGGCTTCCACCGCCTCCAACCAGGCGCTCTCCGCGGCGTCGAGCGCCGCCTGGGCTTCACTGCGGGCCTTTCCGAGTTCGGCTGCGCGCCGGGGATCGCCGCTGAAGGTCGCCGGATCCGCCAGCGCCGCGTCCAGCTCCGCCAAACGGGCCGCCGCCCTTTCCATGGCCGCCTCCGTGGCTTCCACCCGACGACGCGCGTTTCCTGTCGGCGCCTTGGTCCGGGGCTGGGCGGGGGGAGGCTCGGCCACGGCGGGTGGCGGAGAGGGTTCCGGGGTCTTGGCGACGTCGCGGGCGGCCTGGCGCGCGCGCTCGACCACCCGCCTTGCGTAGTCGTCCACGTCGCCGTCAAAGGGCCGGACGGTCCCGTCCTCGGCGAGCCAGAGCCGGTCGGCCACCAGTTCCATGAGCGAGCGGTCATGGGTGATCAGAATGACGGCTCCCTCATAGTCGTTCAGGGCGTCCAGCAAGGCCCGGCGACTGTCGATATCAAGGTGGTTGGTGGGCTCGTCCAGAATCAGGAGGTGAGGGGCCTCCATGGCCACAAGGTTCAGCAGGAGCCGCGCCCGCTCGCCGCCCGAGAGGTTGGCGGCGGTCGTCTCGACCTTGTCCACCCCCAGGCCCCACTGGGCCAGACGACTGCGCCGGGCAGCCTCGCTGGCCTCGGGCAGACGGCGCCGCAGGATGTCGAGCGGGGTTTCCTCGGGATCCAGGGCTTCGATCTGGTGCTGGTGGAACCAGCCCACCTTCAGGCGGCGATCCCGCCAGAGTTCACCGGATTGCGCCGCGAGGTCGCCGGCGACCATGCGGGCGAAGGTCGATTTCCCGGCGCCGTTGACCCCAAGCAGGCCGATCCGGTCGTCGAGGTCCAGCCGCAGGTTCAGGCCCTTCAGGACCGGCCGGCCGGGCTCATAGCCGACGGCGGCGTTCTCAAGCCGCAGGAGGGGCGGGGCGAGGGGCTTGTCCGGCGAGGGCAGGAGAAACGGGGCGGTATGCTCCCGGGCCGAAGCGGAGACCGGCGGCAGGCGGGCGATCATCTTCAGGCGGGACTAGGCCTG
>NZ_JADCBG010000042.1 GCF_020253645.1 Phenylobacterium sp. | reverse complement strand
GAGATGGACAACATTGTCCGCATTCAGCTGAAGCGCCTGGAGAGGCTGCTCGCCGACCGTCGGATGACCCTGTCGCTGGACGACGCGGCCATGACCTGGATGGCCGATAAGGGCTACGACCCGGTCTACGGCGCCCGGCCGCTCAAGCGGGTGATCCAGAAGGACCTGGTGGACCCCGTGGCCCGCAAGCTGCTGGCCGGCGACCTGGTGGACGGCTCCGTGATCGCCGTGACGACGGGACCGGATGGCCTGCTGATCGGCCGGCCCCAGGTTCACTGACCCGAAAGCGGGGCGGGGTTCAGTCCTCGCCCCGCCATGTCTCGACGCTTCCGGTCGCCACCTTCAGCCGACGCCCGGGCGGAGGCAGCCCGGGCTATAGCGCCCCTTCGAGCGCCTTCGTCCTGCGCGCGAAGCGTTCCTCTGCGATGCGATCCGCGATCTCACCCGTGGGTCGTCCCTCGCTTTCCGAGCGCGCGATCACCTCACGGAAGGTCTCGCCAAGAGAGGCGACATGCCGTTCCACCGCAGCGGGATCCCAATGTGACCTCTGATAGTGCAGATTGATGATCCCGCCGGCGTTCGCGAGATAGTCGGGACAATAGAGTATGCCCCTTTTCGCCAGACGGGCGTCGTCTTCAGGGCGGGCCAGCTGGTTGTTGGCGCCGCCGACGATCGCCTTCGCCTTCAGGTCCGGAATGGTCGCGGAAGACAGTACGCCGCCCAGGGCGCAGGGCGCCAGGATATCGCAGGTTTCGCGCAGGATCGCCTCGTCACCGACGACCTGGGCGCCAATGTCAGCGGCCAGGGCTTCGGCCCTCTTGGCGTCGGTGTCCGCCAGGACGAGTTCAGCCCCTTCATGCGCCAGGATGCGGGCCAGACGCTCGCCGACATTGCCGACGCCCTGAACGGCGATCCTGCGACCGGCCAGGCTCGCGGAACCCCAGATCTTACCCGCCGCCGAGCGCATGCAGTGATACACCCCGAGCGCCGTGGAGCCCGACGCGTTTCCAGCCTCGGGCAGGAACCCGGCGGCGTGGCGTGTCTTTCGCGCGATCACCTGGACGTCCTCCAGGGTCGTGCCGGAGTCGAAGGAGGTAATGTAGCGCCCTCCGAGGCTCTCGACGAAATCACCCATGGCCTCGAGCAGGGTCTCGGTCTTTTCCCGCCTCGGGTCGGCGATGATGATCGCCTTGCCGCCGCCATAGGGAATGTCTGCGATGGCGTTCTTGTAGGTCATGCCCCGGGAAAGCCGCAGGACGTCGCGGAGCGCGTCATCCAGGGTGGGGTAGGGAAGAATCCGGCAGCCGCCGATCGCAGGCCCGCGGTTCTCGTTGTGCACAGCGATGATGGCCTTCAGCCCGCTCGCCTTTTCTTGACGTACGGTGACAAGGGCATGGTCGGCAAAGTCCGCATGGGTGTCGAACATCAGAGTCTCCAGGGTATTCGATGGACCGGTCTCGTTCGGGGAGGCGCGCCTCACATCAGCCTGGCGCGAAGGTCGGCGCGGGCGGCGGCAAATCGCTCCATGGCCGCTTCCTTGACCGGACCGAACCCCCGCACATCCTGTGGCAGACGGGCCAGAACGAGCATGTCATCCAGGGTCTCCGGTGACAGACGCGACAACCCGAAGGCGATGTCCGCGAGATAGGCGTCCCTGAGCGCCCGTTCGGCTTTCCGCTCGGCAGTATAGCCGAAGGGGTCCAGCCAGGTTCCACGCAGCCGCTTGCCCTTGGCCAGCAGAGCCATCGCGTGGAACATCCAGGGGCCGAACTTCCTCTTGCGGGGCCGACCCGTGACCTTGTCCCGGCGCGAGAGGACGGGCGGCGCAAGATAAACGGACAGCCTCCGGTAACCGGAAAACTGCCCGTCGAGCGCAGCGTGAAACAGCGGTTCGCTGTACAGGCGCGCGACCTCGTACTCGTCCTTGTAGGCCATGACCTTGAAGGCGTTCGAAACGATGGCGGACAGGAGTTCGGCTCCCTTTTCACCGTACGGTGCCGTCGCCACGCCGGCGATCTCCACCAGGCTTCGAAACTGCGCCGAATAGGCGCTGTCCTGATATTGCTCCAGCTCGGCTGCGTACCGTTCGACAGGGCTGGCGCCTCGGTCATGTGAGCCGGTCGGCCCGGGTTCGATGAGGCCGGCGAGCGTTTGCACCTCATGAAGGTCGATGGCGGCGAGCCGCCCCCACCTAAAGGCCCTCCTGTTCAGATCGACGGCCGTTCCATTCGCCTCGATCGCCGCATCGATGGCGGCGGCTGACATGGGCAAGAGACCCTTCTGCCAGGCGAAGCCGACCATCAGCGTGTTGGCCGCCAGATTGTCTCCGAACAGGGCTTCGGCAATCCCGGTCGCGTTGAACGCGAACCCTCGTTCGCCGGCACGCGCCATCACGGTGTCGATCATCTCCCGGAAGGGTAAGGAGCTGTCCCGGTCACTGACGAAGTCCGAGGTCGGGGTCTCTTCCGTATTCAGAACTGCAGCGGCTCTTCCGCTGGCGAACTTTCGAAGCGCCTCTTCGCTGACTGCGACGACCGCGTCGCACCCGAGCAGAAGGTCGGCCTCCCCATCACCGATGCGCACCGCAGGAATGGACTGCTGCGGAGCGGCAATTCGGACCTGACTGGTAACGGACCCGTTCTTCTGGGAGAGACCTGTGAAGTCCAGCACGCTGGCCGTCAGTCCGTCATGATAGGCGGCAGACCCGAGAAGCGCGCCGACCGTCAGGACTCCGAGCCCACCGATGCCCGCAACGTAGATGTCGACCGGCGCCTTCAGCTCCGTCAGCTCGGGGTCCGGCAGGTCCGCGAACTTCGTCGCCTCCAGGGCGAGAGTCCGGGCGGGATCAGGTTTGCGCAGGGCGGCGCCTTCGACCTCCACGAAGCTGGGGCAGAACCCTTCGAGGCAGGAGAAATCCATGTTGCAGGCGGATTGATCAATCCGCCGCTTGACCCCGTCGTCGGTCTTCAGAGGCTGGATCGCCATGCAGCCTGATTGCACCGAGCAATCCCCGCAGCCCTCGCAGACCCGCGGGTTGATGAACAGGCGTCGGCCGGGATCCGGAAGCACACCTCGCTTCCGGCGACGACGCTTCTCGGCGGCGCAGGTCTGCTCGTAGAGGATTGCGGTGACGCCCGGGACCTCGCGCAACTCACGCTGGATCGCCTCAAGATCGTCGCGGCTTGCTGCCCGCTTACCATCTGGCAGAACAGGCCAACGATCCGGGTCGTCGCTGACCAGCCGGACATCTCCAACACCTTCTGCAAGCAGCTGACGGTAGATGCCCAACGGACTGATGGCGCCTTCGGCGGGCTGGCCTCCGGTCATGGCGACAGCGTCATTGTAGAGGATCTTGAAGGTGATGTTGGCGTCCGCCGCCACCGCGGCCCGGATCGCGAGCAGGCCGGAGTGCTGGTAGGTTCCGTCACCCAGATTCTGGAAGATGTGCTGGGTTTCCGAAAAGGGTTCGGCGCCAATCCACTGGGCGCCCTCACCCCCCATGTGGCTGAAAACGGAGGTCTTCAGCTCGGGCACCGAAAGAGCAAGGGCGTGGCAGCCGATTCCGCCTCCGGAGATCGAGCCGTCCGGGGTCCGCGTCGAGCGATTATGGGGACATCCCGCACAAAAGTACGGCTTTCGTCCGGGGAAGGCGAGCCGCTCTCCAGGGTTGGCGCGATCGACCAAGGCCGCCAGGCGCGCCGCAATTCCTACCGGGTCGTTGATGATGCGCCCGGCGAGCGCCTGCGCAACCAGAAGGGGTGACAGTTCCATCACCGCCGGCAGAAGAGGTCTCCCGACATCGTCGGTCTTGCCTGTTACACGGACGGGCCGTCCGCGGCGGTGGAAGAGCGCGGCCTTGATCTGGTCCTCGACGATCGGGGCCTTCTCTTCGATGACCAGGATCTCTTCCGCCTGACGCGCGAAGGCGATCAGAGGATCAATCGCCAGCGGCCAGCTCATCGCGACCTTGTAGACCGACAGGCCCAAGGCTCCGGCCTCGCTGTCCCCGATTCCGAGGTTCCGCAGGGCCTGGATCAAGTCCTGGTGCGCCTTGCCGACGGTCACAATGCACAGCGAGGCTGTGTGATCGCCGATGACCGGGTAATCCAGACGGTTGGCTTCAGCCCAGCGGATCGCCGCAGGAATCCGCTCTTCGATCAGGCGGCGCTCCAGCTCTGCACGCTGAGAAGGCCATTGAAGTCGCGGATCCCAGTTGAGTCCGTGCGGGGGACCTGGACGATCCGGGATCAGGTACTCGGGATAGGCGGTCGGCAGCTCGAAACTGGCTGCACTTTCGACAACCTCAGCGATTGTCTTCATCGCCACCCAAAGTCCGGAGTGACGTGAAAGTGCGAACCCGGCCAGACCAAGCGAAAGGATTTCGGAGACACTTGCAGGCTGAAGGATCGGAATGAGCGTCGACTGGAAGATTCCGTCGGTCTGATGCGGGAAGACCGAAGACTGAGCCGCATGATCGTCTCCAGCGACCGCGAGGACGCCGCCCAGCGGCGATGTGCCCAACACATTTGCGCTTCGGAAGACATCGCCGCAGCGGTCCACTCCGGGGCCCTTCCCATACCAGATGCCGAAAACGCCATCGACCTTGGAGGGTCCGTAGGCCTGGTGCATCTGGGCGCCCCAGAGGGCGGTTGCGGCGAGGTCCTCGTTCAGTCCGGGCTGAAACCGGATCTGGTGGTCGCGAAGATAGGGCTCGGCCTTCCAGAGTTGCTGGTCATAGGCGCCGAGGGGCGAGCCCCTGTACCCCGAAATGAGGCCCGCCGTGTTGAGACCGCGCACGCGATCCCGTCGCCTCTGGACCAGTGGTAGGCGCACCAGCGCCTGGATGCCGGTCATAAAAACGCGACCGCCTTCGGAATTGTAGATGTGGTCGAGCGTGATGCGACTGGTGACCGTCATCGACTTACCTCCACAAGCTCACCCCCTGACCGCTCAACACCGGCGGAGGCCTGATCCTTTGCGCGCCTTGAGGCAGGCTGTTTCTTGGGCGTTCACGAAAGACGGACGCCGAGGGAACAATAGGCGCGAATCCACGGAAAAAGGTATCTATATTGGCCGTATTTGCCAGTTTTTGTGGACTAAAATTCCCAACAAGTTGCAAAAAGAGGGTAGAAAATATCGGTCAGAACCGGTTGCAACCTCGGGTCTGAGCGCGGGGCCTGGAGGCTCAGTCCTCGCCCCGCACCTTTCCCCTCAGCGACTTCACGCCGCCTCTTCGGACCTTGCCCTCCACCCGCCGGACCTTGGACGCCAGGGTCGGGCGGGTGCGCTTGCGGGGCGGCGGCGGCGGCTCCGCCGCCTTGCGGACCAGGTCCACCAGCCTCTGGAGGGCTTCGGCCCGGTTCCGTTCCTGGCTGCGGTGCGTCATCACGCTGAGCACCAGCACCCCGTCCTGGGTCAGCCGCCGGCCGGCCAGCTTCATGAGGCGGACGGCGACGTCATTGGGCAGGGAGGGCGAGCGCCGGACATCGAAGCGCAGCTCCACCGCGGTGGAGACCTTGTTGACGTTCTGGCCGCCGGGTCCGGCTGACCGGACGAAGCGCTCGGTGATCTCATCCTCCGGGATGAGGATCTCCGGCGTGACCTCGATCATGGCCGCAGATCCGCGTCAGGCTTCGCGGCAGGCGGGGCAGAGGCCGCGGGCCTCGAGCGTCAGGCTGCGGACGGAGTACCCCGCTTCGGCGGCGGCGGAGAGGCCCGCTTCCAGGCCGGGCTCGAACTCCCGCGCCGCACCGCAGCAGTCGCAGATCAGGAAGGCCGCTCGATGGGCGCCGCCCTGGATCCGGCACGGCACGTAAGCGTTCAGGCTTTCGATCCGGTGCGCGAAGCCCTGTTTCTCGAGGAAGTCCAGAGCCCGGTAGACTGTCGGCGGCTTCGCCGGGACCCCATCGGTCCCGAAGGCGGCGATCATGTCGTAGGCCTTGAGGGGCGAATCCGCGGAGAGGAGAAGCTCAAGAACACGCCGCCGGGGTGACGTCAGGCGTTCCCGGGCAGCCGCGCAACGCGCGTCCGCGTCCGCGAGCGCCTCAGCGAGCCGCGGGCCGCTGAGTCCCTGTCCGGAACCTTCGTCATGTGCGCAATCGTGAGCCATGGGACATGGCTAGACCTGAAGCCAGGCGCGCGCAACTGCGCCTGATCAGTCCTCTGCGCGTTCTGCGCCTTCGCCGGGGCTTGCCTCGCCCTCAAAGCTCCGCGGCGCACGCCGGCGCCGGGGCGGCTTGGGCTCCTCGCCCTCAGCTTCCGCCCTCGGACGGCGGGGACGGAGGAAATCCGGCGCCTGGCTTTCGGAGCCATCCTCACTCCGGAGGGTCGGGGACGGCGGACGTTCCGTTACCGGCGCGATGGGGCCGCCGCTCGGCTCCACGACGGCAAGGGGATCTCGCTCGGGCCTGTCCCGTTCCGGCCGTTCCCGTTCCGGACGGTCCTCACGGTTCCGCTGTTCCTGGCGATCGTCACGATCGCGCCAGCGCTCACGACGGCTGCCTTCGGCGCGCTCCACCCGGGGCCGGTCTTCACGGGGCCGGTCTTCACGGGGCCGATCATCACGGGGCCGATCCTCGCGCGGGCGATCTTCCCTCGGCCTGTCTTCCCTCGGCCTGTCATCCCTCGGCCTGTCATCCCTCTGGCGGTCATCCCTCGGCCGGTCGTCCCGATCACGGAACCGCTCCCGGCGATCATCGCGATCCCGCCAGGAGCCGCGCTCCCTCGTTTCACCCTCCGGCTCGGAGGGTTCGGCCTCTGTGGCCTCGGCGCCCTCTTCCTCGAAATCCACGTCGAAGCCCGAGTTGAACTGGTCGCGCCCGATGATTTCCGAGGCCGGCCGGGTCGGCTGCATGGCCCGGATCAGCCGGAAGTAATGCTCGGCGTGCTGCAGAAAGTTCTCGGCCAGCACCCGGTCGCCTGACGAAGCGGCGTCGCGGGCCAGCTGCTGGTAGCGCTCAAAGACCGTCTGGGCGTTGCCGCGGACCTTCACCCCCTCCGGTCCGTTGGACTCCAGGGCCCGGTTCGCATTGTGCTGCTGGGGCTTGCCACCGGCGCTGCGATTGCGACCGCGCTGACGCTTCATGCCCTTGAAATCTCTCATGTCCTGCCGTTCCGCCGACCCGCAATTGCATCCGGGTTCGGACTGTTCTTCTGGCTTTTCCGCTGCGTCTTGCCCGACGCAGATGATCCGAAGTGAAAAGAGCTCTCTGTCCTCCCACCCGGCGCCTGGCGTTTCGCTTGTGACGGAACGGCCTGCCGGCGCGGGGCCCGATCCCGAGGGTCAGGCGGTCCATGGCGTCGGCGGTTTGAGTGGAGACCGGGAGTCCGTCTAGCGATTCAGACGGCGGTTTCCAAGGGCTTTTTCGCACCCGCCACGACGCGGTCGTGGGTCGACAGGTCCTGCAGGGTTTCCACCTCGACAGCGCCGGCCCCTCGGAACAGGGTTTCGACGGCGGTTCTCTGATCGTAGCCGATCTCCACGAGGAACCGGCCGCCGGGCTTGAGGACCCTCAGGATCTCGGGCGCGAGCCTTCGGAAGGCGTCCAGGCCGTCGGCGCCGCCGTCAAGGGCCAGGCGCGGCTCATAGACCCGCACCTCAGGGTCCAGGGTCTCTATGACGTCGGTGGCGATGTAGGGAGGATTGGAGACCACGAGGTCGAATTCGGCCTCGGCGAGGCCCGCCGTCCAGTCGCCCCGCAGGAGGGCGACCCTTCCGGCCAGTCCGAGGTTGGCTGCATTCTCCCGCGCGACGGCGAGGGCCTCCTCCGAAACATCGACGCCCAGGCCCCGCGCAGCAGGCCGCTCGGCGAGGATGGCCAGCAGGATCGCGCCTGAGCCGACGCCGAGGTCGAGAATCCGAAGGGAACGCCCCTCCGGGAACAGGCGAAGGGCATGGTCGACAATGACCTCCGTCTCGGGGCGGGGCGTCAGGACGCCGGGGGTCACGCCCAGCATGATGTTCCAGAAGCCGCGTCGTCCAAGGATGTGACTGACGGGCTCCCGGCGGATCCGGCGTTCGAGGTAGTCGTCGAGTCGGGCGGCCTTCTCAGGGCTGATCTCGCGGTAGGGATCGCCGACGATGTCAGCGCGGGTCACGCCGCAGGCGGCCTCCACCAGGACCCGGGCGTCGATGACCGGGCCGGGGACTCCGGCGGCTTCGAGACGCGCCCGGGCGCCCTGCCAGGCCTGCAGGAGGTTGCGGCTCATTCGCGTCCTTCGGGGTCCCCCGGCGTGCTGCAGGCGTC
>NZ_JADCBG010000041.1 GCF_020253645.1 Phenylobacterium sp. | reverse complement strand
GTCGCCCCGCGGATCCACCAGCAGCACCCGCGCCGGGAATTCCCGCCGGTCCGACAGGGCCACGGTGATCTCCCGCCCCCCCTCGACGACGTGGTTGTTGGTGATGATGATCCCGTCGGCCCGGACGATCACACCGGACCCCAGGGAGCCCTCCACGCGGCTGGGCGGGACCCCCATGCCGAACATCTGCCAGAAGGGATCCACCTGCTGGCGGACCACGCGCTTGGCCGAGATATTCACCACCGCCGGCGCCGCCCGCCTCACCACCGGGGCGAAGGAAGCCTTCATGTTGAGGGCGTCTGAAGGCGCGGCCCGGGTGGGCTGGGCGAGGGGCGGCGGCTGCGCCTCCGAGCGGCTGGTGGGCCCGGAACACGCTGCAAGGACCGCGAGAAAGGGAACGAGAAGACGGTTCAGGCGCATGGGAATCCTCGCATGAAGGCCTCTGATCCCCCAGCTTTTCGGCGCAATCAAGGCGGGGCTGGCCGGCTTTCAGCCGCCGCCCGGCGAGGGTGCAGCGACCGGTGAGGCGGGAACAGGACGCCCGTAACGGCAGGCGACCCCGAATGCCGCGAACATCAGCCCCGAGGCGATCAGAATTGGAAGCCCGGGCCACGCGGACAGCGACTCATGCGTCAAGGCGTAGGCGAAGCTTCCCCCGAACAGGAAGGGGCCGATGATGGTGGCGATCCCGGTCAAGCTCTGGTTGGCCCCTTGCAGGCGCCCCTGCGCCTCCGGGCCGACCCTGCGGGTCATCAGGCCTTGAAGGCCGGGGCTCAAGAGATTGCTCAGAGCAAAGAGCGGCGCCGCAGCTAGGTAGAGGAGCCCGGTGGGGGCAAGACCGTAGGCGAGGAATCCAAGGGCCGCGCCGGCACATCCGATCAGCAGGGCGCCGCGCTCTCCCACCCGCCGGACAACCGGACCCACAACGACCGTCTGCATGAAGATCCCCAGGGCGCCCGTCAGGAACATGGTCAGGCTGATGGTCTGGATGTCCCAGCCATAGCGATAACCGGTGTAGAGCACGAAGACGGCGGGCAGCACATTGTGGGCGATCTGGAAGAGGAACCCCACGCTCGCCAGCCCGATCAGCCTGCCCTCCTCCTTGAGGAACCGAAGGGCGCCCACCGGGTTGGCCCTTCGCCAGTCGAAGGTCGGCGAGCGCTTCTCCGGGGGAAGAGACTCTGGAAGCACGAAGAGCCCGTACAGGAAGTTGAGAAGCGCGAGCACGCCGGCGACGGCGAACGGAAGGCGGATCGCAAAATCGCCGACGAGAGATACCATGAAGGGACCCGCCAGAAGCCCCCCCAGAACGGGTCCGATCAGGAAGCCGAAGCCGAAGGAGGCGCCCATGAAGCCGAAGTAGCGGGCCCTCTGCTCCGGCGGGGTCACATCGGCGACATAGGCGTTTGCCGTCGAGAAGCTGGCGGCGGTCATGCCGTTCACGATCCTCGCCAGGAAGAGCCACATCAGGCTCGGCGCGAAGACAAGGAAGAGAAAGTCGAAGGCCAGGCCCAGAAAGGAGATCAACAGAACAGGGCGGCGGCCTATGCGGTCGGATAGCACGCCCAGAATTGGCCCGAAGATGAACTGCATCAGGCCCCATACGGCCCCGAAGACCATAATCCACTCAGCAGCAGACGCTGTATCTCCTCCTGCGAACTCCTTGATGAGGGCAGGCAGGACAGGAATGGTGATGCCAAAGGAGACGGCGTTCAGCAGTGCGGAGGCGAAGATGAACCCAAAGGCCGCCTTGCGCCGGGAAGACGCCCCGTCTGAGATGTTCATTGCACGCAGCCCCCTCCCGCGGACCTTGACCCTGCACGCCCGGGAACTCAACGCCGGAAACGAAGACCCCGGCGCAAGGCCGGGGTCGCATCACCTCAGAGGCGCTGGAAAAGGCGTCAGGCGTCCGCGAAGGCCGACGTCTGCACGGGGCCTGAATCCTTGCCCTTTTCACTCGGGTCGCGATCGACGAACTCGATGACCGCCATGGGGGCGTTGTCTCCATACCGGAAGCCGGCCTTGAGCACCCGGGTGTAGCCGCCGCGGCGGTCCGCATACCTGGGGCCCAGGGTCTGGAAGAGCTTTCCCACCTGCTCGACATCGCGAATCTGGCTGATCGCCAGGCGGCGCGCATGCAGGTCGCCGCGCTTGGCGAGAGTGACCAGCTTTTCCACCACAGGCCGCAGTTCCTTGGCCTTCGGCAGGGTCGTCACGATCTGCTCGTGCTTAATCAGGCTGGCGGCCATGTTGGCGAACATGGCGGCGCGGTGGGCGCTCGTCCGACCGAGTTTGCGGTGCGCGTGTCCGTGGCGCATGGTGGTCTCTCCTCGGGGTGCGGGACGTCTCTCGACGCGCCGCAGGCTTACATCTGGTCTTCGAACTTCTTGGCCAACTCTTCGATGTTCTCGGGCGGCCAGTTGGGCACGTCCATGCCGAGATGCAGGTTCATGCCAGCCAGAACCTCCTTGATCTCGTTCAGCGACTTCCGACCGAAGTTCGGAGTCCGCAGCATTTCCGCCTCGGTCTTCTGGATCAGGTCGCCGATGTAGACGATGTTGTCGTTCTTCAGGCAGTTCGCCGAGCGGACAGACAATTCGAGTTCGTCGACCTTCTTGAGGAGAGCCGGGTTGAACGGGAGTTCGGGCTTGGAGTCCCCATCCGACTTCTTCTTGGGCTCCTCGAAGGTGATGAAGAGCTGCAGCTGATCCTGAAGGATACGCGCCGCATAGGCGACAGCGTCCACCGGAGAGACCGCGCCGTTGGTCTCAACCTCGATGATCAGCTTGTCGTAGTCCAGGCTCTGGCCCTGGCGGGTCGGCTCCACGCGGTAGGCGACGCGCTTGACCGGCGAATAGAGGCTGTCGACAGCGATCAGACCGATCGGCGCATCCTCGGGACGGTTCATCTCGGCGGGCACGTAACCCTTTCCGTTCTGGACCGTGAACTCCATCCGGACGCTGGCGCCCTCGTCCAGCGTACAAAGGACGTGATCCGGGTTCAGGATCTCGATGTCCGCGCCGGTCTCGATCTGGCTGGCTGTCACCGGCCCTGGCCCCTGGGCCCGCAGGGTCATGCGGCGAACGCCCTCGGCATGCATCCGAAGACCCAGCTGCTTGATGTTCAGGACGATGTCGACCACGTCCTCCCGAACGCCTTCCAGAGACGAGAACTCATGGACGACGCCGTCGATCTGCACGGCCGTCACCGCGGCGCCCTGAAGCGACGACAGCAGCACCCGGCGAAGGCTGTTTCCAAGAGTCACGCCGAAGCCCCGCTCAAGCGGCTCGGCAACCAGCCGCGCCTTGCGCGAAGGGTCTGCTCCCAGCTCGATGGCGGGCTTCTCCGGACGGATCAGTTCGTTCCAGTTTCTTTCAATCACGGATGAATGTCCCTCGAACGCAGGCTCGCCGGACGCGATAGGCGCGGACCGGCGAAGGAAAAGTGCGGTATTCTCGGCGTCAGACCCGACGCCGCTTTGGCGGGCGGCACCCGTTGTGCGGGATCGGGGTCACATCACGGATGGTCGTGATCGTCATTCCGACCGCCTGGAGGGCGCGAAGGGCCGACTCGCGACCGGAACCCGGCCCGGAGACGTTGACTTCCAGCGTCTTCACACCGTGCTCCGCCGCCTTCCGGCCAGCGTCCTCGGCCGCCATCTGGGCGGCATAGGGCGTCGACTTCCGGGACCCCTTGAAACCCATCATGCCAGCGGACGACCAGGAAATCGCGTTCCCCTGAGCATCCGTGATGGTGATCATCGTGTTGTTGAACGAGGCGTTCACATGCGCCACGCCGGAGGTGATGTTCTTGCGTTCGCGCCGCTTTACGCGCGCCGGTTCCTTGGCCATCGCTTTTGTCTCTTACTTCTTCTTGCC
Organism: Phenylobacterium sp.; assembly: GCF_020253645.1. Taxonomy (GTDB): domain Bacteria; phylum Pseudomonadota; class Alphaproteobacteria; order Caulobacterales; family Caulobacteraceae; genus Phenylobacterium. The sequence goes on along the minus strand of NZ_JADCBG010000041.1, from coordinate 5,234 downwards.
GGCGATCGGCTTGGCCGGACCCTTGCGGGTGCGGGCGTTGGTGTGGGTGCGCTGGCCGCGGACAGGCAGACCCTTGCGGTGACGAAGGCCGCGGTAGCAGGCCAGGTCCATCAGCCGCTTTATGTTGACGGCGGTGTCCCTGCGCAGGTCACCCTCAACCGTGTAGTCCCGGTCGATGGTCTCGCGGATCTGGAGCACCTCAGCGTCGCTCAACTGATTGACGCGGCGGGAGTCCTCGATTCCGACCTTGCGCACGATCTCGGCGGCCTTAGCCTGGCCGATGCCATGGATGTATTGAAGCGCGATCACAACGCGCTTGTTCGTGGGGATGTTTACGCCGGCGATACGGGCCACGTGGGGTGCTCTCCTAGTCACGCAAAGATGCGCGAGGGTCGCCCTGACCGGGTGAATAGGCCAGAACGTCTCTCGCGCGTTTCGCGGAAGCGCCTCGTGTATGGAATAGATCCCTCTGCGTCAATGGCGTTCGGACCATTTTTCGACAGCGGGAACCAGCAGGTTTGCTCGCCCAGGGTCATCACGCCCGGATGCCCCCTGAAGGGGCGCCACGCTGTAGATCCGTCAGCGGGGCGGGTCCCGACGATTGATCGACAGAGGATGGACGGGTCACGTCGCCGCGCCTCGCCGGCTCCGACTCTCCGCCGCAAGCGTCAGCGCCCGGCCAGGACCTTGTCGATGGCGGCCGCGACCTCGTCCACGCTTCCCATTCCGTCGACCTCGACGAGTTTGCCGGCGGCCAGGTAGTAGGGAACCAGGGGAGCGGTCTGGGCGTTGTAGGCGTCCAGCCGCACCTTGAAGCTGTCCGGATTGTCGTCGGGACGGCCGGACTCGGCAAAGCGCCCCGCGATCCGCCTCATCAGCGCCTCATCATCGACCTTCAAACGCAAAACCAGGTCGACACCGGTTCCCCTGCCCTGCAGCATCCGGTCGAGGGCTTCGGCCTGGGCCAGGGTGCGGGGAAAGCCATCATAGATCGCTCCGCCGGCGGCTTCGGCCTCTGGAAGCCGCTCCTCGATCAGCGCGATCACGATCTCGTCGGTCACCAGCTCGCCGCGCTGCATCACGCCCTCGACCCGCTTCCCGAGCTCGGATCCGGACGAAATGGCCGCACGCAGCATGTCGCCGGTGGAGAGCTGGACCATCTTGCGCAGCTCGACCAGGCGCCGGGCCTGGGTGCCCTTTCCCGCAGCAGGGGGGCCGAAAAGGATCAGGTTCATAAGCGCCGCTCCCCGTCATCCGACCCTGCGCCGGGTCGCTGTATGCGTGTTCCGCCTACCGCTCGCGCCCACCCCGCAAACGCGACTTGCGGATCAGGCCCTCATACTGGTGGGAAAGAAGATGAGACTGGATTTGGGTGACAGTGTCCATCGTGACGCTGACGACGATCAGGATCGATGTCCCGCCCAGATAGAATGGCGCCTTGTAGAAGGCGATCAGGGCCTCGGGAAGGAGGCACACCACGGTGATATAGGCCGCGCCTATGACCGTCAGCCGGGTGAGTACGTAATCCAGATAGGTCGCGGTTTTCTTTCCCGGCGAGATGCCTGGAATGAAGCCGCCGTACTTCCTGAGGTTCTCCGCGGTCTCATCGGGATTGAAGACGATGGAGGTGTAGAAGAAGCAGAAAAAGACGATCAGGGCCCCGTAGAAAACCATGAAGACGGGCTGGCCGTGCTGGAGCTGGGCGACGGCTCCGGGCAGCCACTGCAGCCCCTGGGGCAGGTTTGCGGTCGCCAGGAAGCCCATCGCTGTCGCCGGAAGCAACAGGAGCGAGGACGCAAAGATCGGCGGGATGACCCCGGCGGTGTTCACCTTCAGGGGCAGGAATGAACTCTCCCCGCCAAACATGCGGTTCCCCTGCTGCCGCTTGGGGTACTGCACGAGGATGCGCCTCTGGGAGCGCTCCATGAAGACGATGGCGAAGATCACCGCGACCGCCAGCAGCAGGATCATCACCCCGCCAAAGCTCGACATCTGGCCTGTCCGCATGACGGTCAGAAGTTGAACCAGGCCGGTGGGCAGACCCGCCACGATCCCGGCGAAGATGATGAGCGAGACGCCGTTCCCGACCCCCCGGCTGGTGATCTGCTCACCCATCCACATCAGCAGCATGGTGCCGCCGGTCAGGGTGACGATGGTCGAAAGGGTGAAGATCGGACCCGGATTGAGCACCAGTCCGGGACTGGCCTGCAGACTGGCCGCGATGGCCGCCGCCTGAACAATGGCCAGGGCCACCGTCAGGTATCGGGTGTACTGGTTCAGGGTCTTGCGGCCGGCCTCGCCGCCTTCCTTCCGCAACTTCTCCCACGGCGGATAGACCGCCCCCAGAAGCTGGACGATGATCGAGGCCGAGATATAGGGTCCGACGTTCAGCGCGAAGACGGCCATCCGCTCCACGGCGCCGCCGGAGAACAGGTTGAACATCCCGAGGATGCCCTGTGACTGGCCCGCGAAGGCCGCCGCGAAGGCCTCGGCGTCGATACCCGGGATCGGCAGATAGGTCCCGAGCCGATAGACCACCAGGACCATGAGGGTGCACATGATCCGCTGATGAAGCTCGGTCGCCTTCTGGAAGGCGCCGAAGTTCAGGTTGGCGGCTAACTGCTCAGCGGCCGAAGCCATGGGACGCCCTCAAAGGTCAACGATCCTAGATAGGATGCGGCGGACGGACTGTCAGCCCATGCCGGACCGCGGCCGCGCCTCAGGCGCGGTTCTTCTTCTGAAGCTTGCCCTTGGGCTCCCCGGTTTCCACTGGGGCGGTCGTGGTGACGGCGCCGCCAGCCTTCTCCACCGCCGCCTTCGCCGCCGCAGAGGCGCTGTAAACGGTCAGGTTCAGGGCGGCCGTGATCTCGCCCTTCCCGAGAAGCTTGACCCCGTCCAGCGGGCGACGGATCACTCCGGCGGCCACAAGAACCGCTGCGTCCACCGGGACCTTAGGGTCGAGCTTGCCGGCCGTCACCGCCTGCTGAAGCCGCCAGAGATTCACTTCGGCGAATTGCAGGGCGAAGGGATTGTTGAAGCCACGCTTCGGCATACGCATGTGAAGCGGCATCTGGCCGCCCTCGAAGCCGGCGATGGAAACCCCGGTGCGCGACTTCTGGCCCTTGACGCCTCGGCCCGCAGTCTTGCCCTTGCCAGAGCCTGGGCCACGTCCCACACGCATGCGGCCCTTGACCGACCCGGGCCGGGGGGTGAGTTCGTTGAGCTTGATCATGGGCGCCTCTCTCCTGAGATCTGTCGCCGGGCGAAGGCCCGACTCGGCTGTGATGGGACCGGCCGCGGGCGACGCCGCGCGATAGCGGTCAGTTGGCGACCACCTCGACGAGGTGGTGGACCTTGGCGATCATTCCGCGGACCGAAGGCGTGTCATCGAGGGTCGACACACGCCCGATCCGGTTCAGGCCCAAGCCGACCAGGGTGGCCCGCTGGTCCTTCTTGCGGCGGATGGGGCTCGCGATCTGACGAACGGTGACCTTGGACATGCTCATTCTCCGTCGGCGGTGGCCGAGGCGCTGTCAGTCCGGCGACCGATGACCTCCCCAACCTTCTTGCCCCGCTTGGAGGCGATCTGGCGAGGTGAGGACTGAGCCTTCAGCGCTTCGAAGGTCGCGCGCACCATGTTGTAGGGGTTGGACGAGCCGACCGACTTGCCCACGACGTCCTGGACGCCGAGGGTTTCGAGGACCGCACGCATAGGGCCGCCGGCGATGACGCCCGTACCGGGAGGCGCAGACCGCACCATCACCTTGCCCGCGCCCCAGCGGCCGGCGCCGTCATGGTGCAGGGTGCGGCTCTCGCGGAGCGGCACGCGGATCATGGTCTTCTTCGCTTCTTCCGTGGCCTTGCGGATGGCCTCCGGGACCTCGCGGGCCTTGCCATGGCCGAAGCCGACGCGGCCCTTCTGGTCGCCGACCACCATCAGGGCGGCGAACGAGAAGCGACGGCCACCCTTCACGGTGGCGGCGACGCGATTGATGTGAACCAGCTTCTCGACGATGTCGGATTCGGCGCGCTCCTCGACGGGGGCGCCCCGGTCCCGGCCGCGGCGTTGTCCGCCTTCGCCACGCTGTTCGTTTCCACGAGCCATCAGCTACCCCTAGAAGTTCAGGCCGGCGTCACGCGCGGCGTCGGCGAGGGCCTTGACCCGGCCGTGATAAATGTAGCCGCCCCGATCGAAGACGACATCCTTCACGCCCTTCTCCAGGGCGCGCTGCGCCACCAGGGCGCCGATCCGGGCCGCTGCGGCCTTGTCCGAACCCTTCTGGGGCGCATCACCCTCGAGGGTCGAGGCCGAGGCGAGCGTCACGCCCCGCTCGTCATCGATGACCTGGGCGTAGATGTTCTTGGAAGACCGGAACACGGACAGCCGGGGCCGCCCGTTGGCGAGCTTGCGGAGCCGGATGCGGGTGCGCTCTGCGCGCCGCTTGGCGGAGTCACGAGTGGAGACAGCCATGGCCTACTTCTTCTTGCCTTCCTTGCGACGGACCTTCTCGCCGAGATAGCGAACGCCCTTGCCCTTGTAGGGCTCCGGCGGGCGGATCCGACGAATGCGTGCGGCGATTTCGCCGACCGCCTGCTTATCGATGCCGCTGATCCTGATTTCGGTCTGTTTGGGAACCGCGAAGGCGATCCCCTCGGGCGGCGGGACATCAACCTCGTGGCTGAATCCGAGCTGCATGCTCAGGGCTTCGCCCTTCATCTGGGCCCGGTAACCCACGCCGACCAGCTCGAGCGTCTGCTCGTAGCCGGCGGAGACGCCGACGACCATGTTGTTCACCAGGGTGCGCGAGAGGCCCCACATGGCCTGGGCGCGGGTGGACTCCACGCGCTTGGCCACGACGAGATCTGCACCTTCCTGACGAAGCTCGATCTCTTCCGGCAGCGTCCAGGACAGCTGACCCTTCGGGCCCTTCACCGTAAGGGTCTGCCCCTCGATGCTCGCCGTGACGCCTGCAGGCGTGGGAACCGCCTTCTTTCCAATCCGGGACATGTCAGTACACCCGCAGCAGGACTTCGCCGCCCACGTTGGCGTCACGCGCCGCCGCGTCGGACATGACGCCCTTGGGCGTCGACAGGACCGAGATGCCCAGGCCGTTCTTGATCGGCTTCAGGTCCGCGATGGACGAGTAGACCCGGCGACCAGGCTTCGAGATCCGCCGGATCTCGACGATCACAGGGCGGCCGTCGAAGTACTTCAGCTCGATCTCGAACTCGGG
>NZ_JADCBG010000040.1 GCF_020253645.1 Phenylobacterium sp. | reverse complement strand
CCAGGCCTGGTACCCGCCCGCGAAGGGATCGGGGAAGGCCGCCTGCAGGTCGGCGCGCTCGCGGTAGAGCACCCGCTGCGGCTTGGCGATGGGCGCGCCGTCGTCAAACTGGCCGTGGGCCCACCAGCGCTCGGGGATGGCTGGGTCGGTGGCCGCCGCGACGGCCTCCTTGTACCAGCGCCAGACCTCATAGACCTCGAAGTTGTCGCCGGCGTAGCGCTTGGTCATGACGTCGCCGGTCGGGCCCAGCTTGGTGAAGTGCCAGAAGCGCAGGACCGCGCCGTTGACGAGGATCTCGCCCTCCCGGGTGATGGCCACCTTGCGGGTCGACAGGTTCCAGCTGGCCACGTTGTAGCCGGGGTCGCGGACCACCTTCACCCGGTCGAACAGGGCCGGGACATGGTCGCACCACTTCTGGTCCACGAAGAGCCCGTTGGGGATGTCGTCATAGCAGAAGGCCAGCAGGCGGTCGTTCCACCAGCGAGCGAAGCGGGCGCCCTCCCCCGTCGTGCGGATGGCCACGAAGCCCAGGTTGAAGATCCCGGTCCGCGAGGCCGACAGGTCGTTGTCGAGGATGGCGGCCCGGTCGTCATTGGGGTCGATCAGGTGCGGCGTCAGCAGGATGTCGTCCCTGCCCAGCATCTCCACCAGGGGATCGAGGGGGGCGAAGAGGGCCGTGTCCGGGTCGAGATAGATGGCGATGTCCGCCCCGCCGGCCTCGCAGACCTGGTGCAGGAAGGGCCCCTTCACGGCGGTGCAGACCTCGACCACGTCATGCCGGAAGAGCCAGCCGCGGAAGGGCTCGATCCCCAGGTCCTTCGCCCAGACCACCCGGTCGAAGGGCTCGGCGTCGGGGTCGAAGGCAAGTCCGGGGGGCGGCTCGTCGGTGATCAGGGCCACGGTCTCCCAGTCCGGATGGAACCGGCGCAGGGTCTGGAAGAGCACCCTGGCCCGGTTCAGGTAGGAAAAGGTGAAGCTCGAATAGACCAGGACCTTCACGACAGGGCCTCCAGCAGGTCGACGCTCATGCCGCTGAACGTGATCTCGCAGATTTCAGGGCGTCGGGCCGCCCGCGACAGGTGACGCACGGCGCCGGATTCGAACTGGGCGAAGAGGGTCGCCTCGTCGCGGAGCACAAGACCATGGCCGCCGGCCCGGGTGAAGGCGGCGATGTTGCCGCTGTCCGGCCCGGTCAGGATGGCCGCCCCCGCCGCCGCCGCTTCGTAGGCGGCGAAGGAGAAGGTCTCCCGGCACAGGGACCAGAGGACGGCGACGTCGATCCCCGCCGCCTCCAGGGCCTGGCGCATGGCCTGCGGATTGTCGGCGGTGACCGAGACATCCATGTGGTCGGCGGGCGCGCCCGGGGCGGCGGCGGAGCCCAGGCGTACGAATCGGTAGCGGGAATCCTCACGGAACCGGTGGGCGAGGTCGGTGAAGACCGGCCATCCCTTGGAGGCCGAGGGCATGCCCAGAAAGGCGACCTTGAGGGGCGCTTCGGGGTCGCCCTCCGCCCGTCGCCCAGACGGCGCGAGGCGGGCGTGGGGGTGGACAAGCTGCGCCCGGGCGACCGGAGCGTCAGGCGCGGCGTTCCAGGTGTCGAGGGCCGCCTGGGAGGGCGCCACGAGGGTCAGCTCCAGGGCCTCGAACAGCCGGCGGTGGCCGGTAAGGTGCAAGTCGCGGCCCGGGCCGAAGACGCAGATCCGGCAGGCCGCGCTGCCGGCCGGCGGGGCGCCGCAGTCCCGGGCCTCGTCGCGCATCAGGTGGTAGCCGGCGCAGAGGCCGGCGAAGTCGTGCGCCCAGAAGAGGCCCCGGCGCGCGCCGGCGGCGGCGAGGAGGTCGAGGGTCTCGCCCACCTCGTGGCCCAGCAGGCTGTGGATGGCGAAGGTGACGCGACCGCCGGCCCGCGCCCGGCGGTCAGCGAGGGCGGCGGCGAGGTCGGCGACCGCGAAGGTCCCCAGGGTGCGCCCCTTCCAGACGACGCCGACAGGCGCCGCCTTCCTTGCGGGCCGCAGGGTCGGCCATGGGACGGGAGGAAAGAGGTGGAGGTGATCGATGTCCCGGCGCGCCAGTCCGGCGGACTCCGTCTGCAGGCAGAGCTGAACCCCTCCGACCCGGGCGGTGAAGTCATCATGGCTGAAGGTGATGTGCAGGCCGGAGCCCACCTCGCCGGAGATCGGGGCGAGGCCTGAGGCATGACCGGTCCGAGCGGCGAGACCGGCGCGCCCGGCGGCCTCCATCCGCTCGGTGAGGGGGACGAGGCCGGCGACGATGCGCCCCCGGAAACCCAGATCAAAGCGCAGGGGCCGGCCCTCGGCCCGACCGGCGGCAAGCCAGTGCAGGAAGGGGTTGACGCCGGCGGCGGCGACATCCGGGTTCACCTCCAGATAGTCGGCGAGGCGGAAGTCGCGGGACGGGTCGCGGCCTTCCCGCCAGCCGGTCTGAAGGAAATGGTCGAGGGGGTCCAGCCCTGCGGCCGCCACGTCCGGCCAGGCGGACAGATAGAAGCCCGGGTCAAAGGCCGCAGCGGCGAGGTCCCGCGCCTCTGCACGGCCAAGGCCGGCCGGCAGGTCCGCGTCGAGAGCCCGGGCGGGGGAGAAGGCCTCGGACCCTTCGGGACGCCGACGGGCGCCGGCCCTCTCAAGGAACCGCTCGCGATGCGGCGAGGCGATCGGCTCGCACCCTTCCCGCCATCCCCGGTCCAGATAGTGCCGGAAGGGGTCGCCGCCGGAGGCCTCGGGGTAGCGATCGAGGTAGGCCGCTGCGGAGAACCAGGGCGTGGGGTCGCGTCCCTCGCGCCATCCGGTCTCGGTGTAGTGGCGGAAAGGATCGATCCCGGCCCGGGCGACATCGTCGTAGACAGTTCGGTAGAAGACCGGGTCGAAGGCCGCCGCAAGGGCTCGGCGGGTGCGTTCCGGGGCGTCGCCCTGGCCCATGCGGAAATTCCTGTTCGGTGGCGGGCCTGTGTGCAACAGAAGGCGGCCACGATCAACTGATCCGCCATGCCCGACAAGCCCAGCCCCAAAGCCCCCGCCCCGGCCCGAACGGCCTACCTGGTCCTGGGCATGCACCGGTCCGGGACCAGCGCCCTGGCCAACCTCCTGGCCCTGGCCGGCGCGGACCTGCCGCGCGAGGTCATGCCCGCCGACGCCCACAACGCCCGCGGCTATTTCGAGCCCTGGCGCATCGCCGTCTTCAACGACCGGCGGCTGGCCGCGGCGGGAACCGCCTGGGACGACCCCTTCGCCGCCCTCGCCCCCGCCCCGGAGGACGAGGCGGACTGGCGGGAGGAGGCCCGGCGGCTGTTCAGGGCCCAGTTCGGGCGACGGCGGCGACCCCTGCTGAAGGATCCCCGGGTGTCGGTCCTGGGCGACCTCTGGCGCGGCGTGCTGGACGCGGAGGGCCTGGGCGCAAGGGTCTTCATCCCGGTCCGGCACCCCCTGGCGGTGGCCGGGTCCCTCGCGGCGCGGGATGGCTTCCCGACCCGCAAGTCGGTGATGGTCTGGATGGCCTACATGCTGGCCGCCGAAGCGGCGAGCCGCGACCTGCCCCGGGCCTTCGTCGATTATGACGGCCTCCTGGAGGACTGGCGCACGCAGATTTCGCAGGCCGAGGCCCAACTGGGCGAACCCCTTCCGAACCTGTCGTCCGCCGCAGGTCGCAGGATCGACGCCTTCCTCTCGTCCGAGTTGAGACGGAATTCACCCGGCGGCGACCTGTCCGCCCTGGGCGAGGCCGGCGAAATGGCGGCGGGTGTCCTCGCCTGGCTGCAGGCCGCCTCTCGCGGGGCGGCGCCCGTCCGGGAACCCCTTGACCAGGCCTCCGCCTGGCTGAGCCGCCAGCAGACCCTCTACGGCGACCTTGTCTCGCCCGTCTCCGCCGACCGGATGGCGGCCCGCACCGCCCTGGCGGACGCCGAAGGCCGGGCGGCCTTCCTGTAACGCACCCTCGAGGAGACCCGGACGGTCGTCGAGAAACTGGAGGGACTGGTCCCCCTGAGCGAAGATCTTCGCCGGCAGGTCCGCAGCCTGGAGGCCCAGCTGACCGCCTCGCAGGCGGCGGTGCGGGAGGCCGCCCTCAGACTGGAGACCCTGGTGGAGCCGGGGTGAAGTCCCTTGCCCCTCTCGGGAGGCGCGGCTTACACCGTTCCAGACGCCGAAAGCGGGACTCCCGCGCCTGAGACCGAAGAGGCCATGCCCCGGGACGAGACGCTCTGGTTCGTGATCGCGGCCTACAACGAGGGCCCGATGATCGCCGAGGTGGTGCGCGGCGTGACCCCGCACGCCCGGGTGGTCGTGGTGGATGACGGATCTGTTGACGACACGGGCGACCAGGCCCTGGCCGGCGGCGCCTGCGTCGCCACCCACCTGGTCAACCGGGGCCAGGGCGCGGCCCTCCAGACCGGAATCGACTTCGCCCTGTCCCAGGGCGCGGCGCATGTCGTGACCTTCGATGCGGACGGCCAGCATAATGTCGACGAGGCGCTGGAAATGGTCGCCCGGTGCCGGGCCGAGGGCCTGGACGCCGTGCTGGGATCGCGGTTCCTGGGCACGACGGTGAACATGCCCGCCCTGCGCCGGCTGGTGATCAAGGCCGCAGTGATCTTCACGCGGATCACCACCGGGCTGAAGCTGACCGACGCGCACAACGGCCTGAGGGTCCTGTCACAGGACGCCGCCCGGAAGATCCGGATTCACCAGGACCGGATGGCCCACGCCTCCGAGATCCTGTCCCAGATCGCCCGGCTGGGCCTGAACTGGCGCGAGCATCCGGTGACCATCACCTATTCGGAGTACTCCCTGGCCAAGGGCCAGAAGCTGTCGAACTCGGTGCGCATCCTCGAGGACATCCTGTTCGGAGGACGGTCATGATCGTCTCCCTCGTCGCCTCGGCCCTGTTCGGCTCGGTCCTGTTTCTGGCTGCAGTTCGCAAGTTCACCTTCCTGGGGCTCAAGCTGGCGGTGATGCTGTTCGCCGCGGCGGGCGTCTATTTCGTCTGGAACCCCGACCACATGACCCGGCTGGCCCAGATGGTG
>NZ_JADCBG010000004.1 GCF_020253645.1 Phenylobacterium sp. | reverse complement strand
GGTCCACATTCGCCGTCCGGTACTCCGCGAAGAGGACCCTGCCATCGCCATTCTGGTCGAGTTTCGGAGGACCCATCTGCGCGGCGGCGGGAAACGCGCCAAGGCTCAGAAGCCCGGCAGCGGCGGCGAAGAGAAGACGGCTCAGGGGCACAGCGAGGTCTCCGGCTATATCTGTTGAACGAAGTGCGCCGCGGATTCCGGCGTTTCAAGGGCGAATAAGGCGGTCAAAGGCCTCCAGGGCGGTTTTTCGAACCCGCGTGAGGCGCGCCGAGAGACTGCGGAAGTCACGGGCGCCGCCCGCGCGGGCCAGCCTGCGGCGAAAGGCCTCCGGCTGGTCGGCGGGATCATCGCCATCGCCCAGCGCCAGGCGCAGCATCTGGGTGAGGTTCTGTTGAAGTGTCCAGGCCTCGAGCAGGGGACCGACCCCCTCGGCAAGGCCCGCCGCCGCAAGGGCCTCAAGGGCGTCGGCGGTCCCGGCCCTCAGAGGGCCTCCGCCAGGGGCATGGGCCAGTTGGAGGAACTGTGCGGCGAACTCGATGTCCACCAGTCCGCCGGGGGCCAGCTTCATGTCCCAGAACCCCGAGGCCGGCTTCTCCTGGCCGATCAGGAGACGCATCTCGCGGACCTCCCGCGCCAGGGTCTTGCGATCACGGGGGAGCCGGAGGCATTGCTCGATGGTCTGCGAAACGTCTGCGGCGAAGGCGGGGTCACTGGACCAGACGACGCGCGCCCGGGTCAGGGCCATGAACTCCCAGGTTTCAGCCTCGGTCTCGTAGTAGGCGCCGAAGGTCGGAAAGGCCACGGCGACCGGCCCCTTGGCGCCCGAGGGACGCAGGCGCATGTCGACCTCGTAGAGCTCTCCCTCCGCCGTAGGGAGGGACAGGGCCGCCACCAGCCTCTGGGTGAAACGGGCGAAGAACACCTCCGCCGGCCAGCCCTTCACCTCGGACACGGCGTCCGCCGTACGGGCGCGATGCAGGGTCATGAGGTCGAGGTCCGAGCCGGCGCTCATCTCCCGCGAGCCGCACTTTCCGAGGGCCACGACCGCCACCTGACCGTCGAAGGCCCCCCCCATGCGGGACGCCTCCGCCAGGGCCGCCGGAGCCAGGGACTCGATGCAGGCGTCCGCAAGCCCGGCAAAGGCGCGGCCGGCCGCCTCCGCATCCGCCGAACCGCTCATGACCTGGACGCCGACGCGGAAGGCCTGCTCGCGATGCTGGCGCCGAACGATGTCCATGGCCGACTCGAAACCCTCAGCGCCCCGCAGCGCACGCTGCAGCGCCTGGCGGTCCTCGTCCGGGTCGATGTCGCCGAAGAAGGCCGGATCCAGCATGGCGTCGAGTGCGGCGGGACGACGGGCCAGGGTGTCAGCGAGGCGGGGCGCAAAGGCCATCACCTCCACGATCAGCTCGAACAGCGCGGGTTGAGCGAGAAACAGGGACTGAAGCTGCACGCCGCTCGACAGGCGCGAAAAGAAGGCGCCAAAGCGAACAAAGGCCGCATCCGGGGCCCCAGAGGCGTGGGCGGCCTCAAGCAGCCGGGGCGCCAGCCGGGTGAAGAGCTCCCGGCCACGCTCCGAGCGGGTCGCAGCGATATGCCCGTGATGCCAGGAGCGGATTGTCCGGGAGACCTGGGACGGACTTGAAAAGCCCATGCGGGAGAGGGTCTTCAAGGTCTCCGGATCGTCGTCCACCCCCGTGAAGATCAGGCTCCCGAAGCGGGAAGACAGCGGTTCCTCGCCGGGGAACAGCTCCCCATAGCGGAGGTTCACCGTCCTCAGCGTCCGTTCCACCCAGGCGTCAAAGCTGCGGAGCCGGTCATGTCCGGCGAGGGCGGCCACCCGGCGGCGCTCGGCGTCGGACTCCGGAAGCCTGTGGGTCTGTTCATCGGCCAGCATCTGGACCCGATGCTCAAGGGCCCTCAGGAGAAGATACGCCTCGTGCAGCTCCGTATGAGCCTGCGGCGAGACGTGACCCGCCTCCCGCAGGGCGGCGAGCGCCTCCAGGGTCCGGAAGCTGCGAAGGTCTGGTTGCCGCCCCCCCAGGATGAGCTGCTGGGTCTGGACATAGAACTCGATCTCGCGAATGCCCCCGCGACCCAGCTTGAGATCGGCGCCGCGTGCGGTGAGACGGTCGTCCACCTTGTGGATGTGGATCTGCCGCTTGATCGAGTGGATGTCGGCGATGGCTGCGAAATCAAGGTTGCGACGCCAGACAAAGGCCTCGAGCTCCTTCAGGAAGGCCTTGGCCCGGGGGATGTCGCCGGCGCAGGGACGGGCCTTGATGAAGGCGGCGCGCTCCCAGTTCTGGCCCACGCTCTCATAGTAATCGAGGGCGGCGGCGGCGGAGACGGCGGGCGGCGTGGAGCCTGGGTCCGGTCGCAGCCTCAGGTCCATGCGGAAAACATAGCCATCGGCCGTCCGCTCCTGCATCAGCTCGGAGAGCCGGTGGGTGAGCCGGACGGCGAAGGCCTGGGGTTCGATCCCCGGAGCCAGGGGCAGGAGTTCGGGCTCGAAGAAGATCGAGATGTCGATATCGCTGGAATAGTTGAGCTCGAAGGCCCCGTGCTTGCCCATGGCGATGCAGAAGAAACCGGGGACGGGGCCGGCCCCGGACGCCCCGGAGGAAAGCAGGCGCCCAGCGGCGACCTCGGCGCCGGCGGCAGAGGCGAGCGCAGCGGACAAGGCCTCGTCCGCGAAGCGCGTGAGGGCGCTCGTCACGCGATCCAGATCCCAGGCCCCGCCGAGATCCGCGAGGGCGGTGAGCAGGTGCAGTTCGGCCTTGAGCTTGCGCAGGCCTGGCCCCGCAACCTCGGGAGCGACGGAGGCCAGGGCGCGGGTCTCCTCCAGAAGCGCCTCCAGCCGGGTCTCGGGCGCCTCGCCGAGCAGTCGCAGAAGGCGCGCGGGGTCCCGGCGGACCAGCCCCGCCAGATAGGGCGAGGCTCCGAAGACCGGCCTCAGCGCATCCCTTTCACCGTCGGTCAGCCCACCAAGGGCCGCGACCCCTTCCAGCAGCCTGTCCGCCGGGCGGGGGTCAATCACCGGGCCGCAGGGGCGCAGGCGGTCACCCAGGCGGGTCATGACGGGGACGGCAGAACAAGAGCCGCGCGCAGGCCGGGACCTGACCCCCCGTAGGCGCCGGGCCCTTCGCCCAGCTCCAGCCGGCCGCCGTGCGCCTCGGCGACGGCGGCGACAAGGGAGAGCCCGAGACCCGCCCCCGGCATGTTCCGGCTGTTCTCCAGGCGGATGAAGCGATCGACGACCCGGTCCCTGTCATGCTGCGGGACGCCCGGACCGGTGTCTGTCACGGAGATCTCGACATCGCCGGAGGCCCTGCGCCGAAGACGAACCATCACGGCTCCCCCTTGCGGGGTGTACTTTACGGCGTTGTCGACGAGGTTGGCGAGCGCCTGCGCCAGAATGGCGGGGTTCCCGCGCAGGGTGAGGCCGGCGGCGATGTCGGAAGCGATCTCGAGCCCCTTGTCCTCGCAGAGCGGGCCGTAGAGCTCGGTCATGTCCCCGACCATGCCGGCGGGGTCGAAGAGGACGGCGTTGGGCGCTTCGCCGGCCGCCTGCAACCGGGAAATGGCCAGGACGGCGGAGAAGGTCCGAAGCACACCGTCCGTGTCATCGAGGGCCTGCCGCAGGGCCTGACGGGCATCCCCGCGCCCGGCCTCCATGTCGATGAGCGCGGTCTCCAGCCTGACCTTGAGCCGGGTCAGGGGCGAGCGCAGATCGTGGGCGATCGAGTCGCCGGCGTGACGGTGCGCAGCCATGGACCGATCCAGGCGCTCAAGCATCGCGTTGAGGCCCTCGGCGAGCTGGTCGAGCTCGTCACCGGCGCCCCGGACGGCGGCGCGGGCGGTGAGATCGCCATGACGGGCCGCGCGCACCACATCGGTCAGGCCCGTCATCGCACGGGTGAAGTTCCGGCTGATGAGCAGGCCGGAGGCGATGCCGAGCACGATGACAAGGGCCCCCGCACCCCAGAGACCCCGGACAATCGTCACGATGAACTGCTGATCATCGTCGGTGTCCGCGCCCACGAACAGGATGGCGCCGTCCGGCAGCTTCTGTTGGAAGCCCCGGGCGGGGATGGAGACCGGACGCCCATCCTCGTCGAAGCCGGAGAGATTGAACCGGATCCAGACAGGCTCTCCGCGGAAGTCCTCCACCGGGCTCCGGGCCAATGAGCCCGAAATCTTGCGGCCCTCCGGGGTCATCAGAAGGTAGAGATAGCGCTGCTCGCCCGCCATTCGGCTGACCAGAACCGAGTTCAGGGCCTGCGCGCCGGCCCGGTCGTTCACTTCGACGAGACTGGCGGCCTCGCGGAGGATTTCCGCATCCGTCCTCCGGCGGGCTTCTCCGGTCGCGGCCACGTAGACATAGGCGAGAAAGGCGGCGCCGGCGAAGGCGAACAGGGCCAGGGACAGGAGGGTCAGACGGAAGGGCGCGGCGCGGAACAGGCGCAGGAGCCCGCTGCCGGGCGCGTCCCGGTCTTCAGGCATCCAGCCGGTATCCCGCGCCCCGGATGGTCTCCAGCATGGGATGCTCGAACCCCTTGTCGATCTTGGAGCGTAGCCGGGAAATATGGACGTCGATGACGTTGGTCTGGGGGTCGAAGTGGTACTCCCAGACCTTTTCAAGAAGCATGGTGCGGGTCACCGCCTGGCCGGCGTGGCGCATCAGGAACTCCAGAAGCCGGAATTCCCGGGGTTGCAGGTCGATCTCCTGGCCCGCCCGATGGACACGCCTGCCGATCAGATCCATCTCAAGATCGCCGACCCGCAGCTGGGTCAGCACCGACCCCGTCTCCCGCCGCCGGGACAAGGCCTCGACGCGGGCGACAAGCTCGGCGAAGGCATAGGGCTTGACCAGGTAGTCGTCCGCGCCGGCCCGCAGGCCGGTGACCCGGTCCTCGATCTCGCCGAGGGCCGACAGGAAAAGAACCGGCGTCTCGTCTCCATCGCGCCGCAGGGTCTCCACGAGCCCGACCCCGTCGAGGCAGGGCATCATCCTGTCGACGATCATGACGTCGAAACCGCCCCGGCGGGCGCAGTCCAGACCCGCCGCCCCGTCTGGCTGGACAACGCAGTCATGCCCGGCGTCGGTGAGACCCTTCGCCATGGCCTCCGCCGCCGGCTGGTCATCCTCGACGATCAGGATGCGCATGCCTCCGCCCCCGCTCAGCCGGAGATCTTGATCGGCAGGAAGAGCGTCCGTCCGCCTCTCCAGACGGCGACCAGCACGCTGGGCCGGTCTGCGCGGCGGGCCTGCTCGATGACGGCCGCCAGATCGGCGGGGGACGACAGGGCCCGGTCGCCGGCGCGCAACAGGACATCATTGGCCTGCAGGCCCCTGGTCGCCGCATCCGAGGACCGGTCGACGGCCGTGATCAGGAGGCCCCGTGCGTCCGCGGGCAGCCCCGCCCGACGGCGGGAGACGTCGTCAAGCGGCGCCACCGTCATTCCCAGCAGGACCTGACCCGATGAGGGCGCGGTCCGGCCGGATCCGGGCGCAGAACCGCCGGGGCCACCGGGGCCGGAAGCCAGCTGGGATTCCGGGGGTCGGGTGCCGGAACGGATGTCGATGGTGCGGGACCTGCCGTCCCGGATCACTTCCAGGCGCAGGAGATCCCCGGGGGCGGCCTTTGCGACCTGCCGGGTCAGCTCCGAGGACGACCTGACCCTGACGCCGTTGACCGAAAGGACAATGTCGCCCGTGGCGAGACCGGCCTTTTCAGCCGGCGCCCCGGGGGTGAGCTCCGCGACGATCGCACCCTTCTGGCCGGCCATGCCCTGGGCGGCGGCCATGTCCTCGTCGAAGTCCTGGATGGAGGCGCCGATATAGCCGCGCACCACCTTGCCGTTGGCGATCAGCTGGCGCGACACGCGGGCGGCGACCTCGGCAGGCACGGCGAAGCCAATTCCCACCGAGCCCCCGGTAGGCGAGAAGATGGCGGTGTTGACGCCGATCACCCGGCCGTAGGTGTCGAAGGTCGGCCCCCCCGAATTGCCCCGGTTGATGGGGGCGTCCAGCTGGATGAAGTCGACGAAGATTTCGCCGATGTCGCGCCCGTACGCCGAAACGATGCCGGCCGTGGCCGTCCCGCCCAGATTGTAGGGATTTCCGACCGTCAGGACCCAATCGCCGACCCTCGGACGGGCCGAGTTCTCGAAATTCACGAAGGTATAGCCCGAGCCCCTGACCTTCAGGACCGCAATGTCGGTGCCCTCGTCGCGGCCCACCACGGTGGCGTCGAGTTCAGTCTCGTCCTTCAGGACGACCTTGATGCTCTCGGCGTCCTCGATGACGTGGTTGTTCGTCACGATGAAGCCGTCGGCGGAGATGAAGAAGCCCGAGCCTGCGGACTGCCGCCTCGGCCCACGCGGCCCCTCTCCCTCGCCGTCCTCGTCGCCGCCCGGGTTCGGCGGGCGGAACTCGAAGGGCAGGCCTGGGATCTGCCTCTGCATCCGGCTGAGGTCCACCCGGGTGGTCACGTTGATCGAGACCACCGCCGGAGAGACCCTTTCGAAAATGTCCGCGAAGGACATCGGCGCGCCGGGCGGAGGTCCGAAATTCGGCGCAGACGCGGCCGCAGGGGCTCCGGGCTGGGCAGGGCCGACTCGGTCCGCCGCCTCGAGACCGGCGGCGGCCATGGCGGCGCCGGCGACAAGGGCCCCGGCGACGGCGCCAATCATGTATCGGCTCTTGATCGGGCTCATGGTGCGCAATTCTTCCTTTACGGCCCGCACGCGACGCCGCGGGGCGGGGATGTGAACCTACATGCCAAAGAGCGGCGACGCTCTCAAATGAGGATTACGTCATGCATTGGGATCGTCCGGCGACGATTTCAGGGCAGGATCATGGCGATCGTCAGTCCGGAGCAGGCCCGCCAACCGCTGCGCTTCCGCAGGCGTGAGCTCCGGCGACGAGGATTCGAAGCTGCGAACCCGGATCAACAGCGCTGCAAGGCCCACCAGGACCGCCAGAAGGGGGGCCAGCCAAAGGATGACGTTGCCGGGCGAGAAGGACGGCCGGAGCAGAACGAACTCTCCGTAGCGATCGACCAGCCAGCGGCGCACGGCTTCGTCGTCCTCTCCGGCGGCGATCCGCTCCCGGACCAGTCGCCGCAGATCGACGGCGAGGTCCGCCTGGGAGTCCTCGATGGACTCGTTCTGGCAGACCATGCAGCGGACTTCCTTGAAGAGGACCCGCGCTCTCGCCTCCTGGGCGGGGTCAGGCAACCTCTCGGCGGGATCGGCCGCCGCCGCCAGGCAGAGTGCGGACGCCAGCGCGGCGAGGACCGCAAGGCCGGCGCGCTTCACGGCCGCACCTCCCGGCGCCGGCCAGGGGCCAGCCTCAGCCGACGATCGGTCAGGGAAATGAAGCCGCCCAAGGCCATGACCGCGGGCCCCACAAAGATGAGGACCGCCAGGGGGTTCCAGTAGCCGCGGACAAGCCAGACGGGGGCGCCGCCAGGACCCTCCCGCCGCTCGCCGAGCACGACGTACAGATGACTGACATCGACATTGCAGATGGCGACTTCGGAGGTGGTCTCTCCGCCCGTGGGATAGAAGCGCTGGGAGGGCGTGAGCATGCAGACCTCCCGCCCGCCACGCCGGGCGGAGATCCGCGCCTTCTCGGCTTCATAGTTGGGCCCGTCCACAAGGCGCACGTCCCTCAGAACCAGCTCCCAGGCGCCGACCTTCAGGGATTGTCCGGGAGCGAGGGTCTGCGCCGCCTCGATCTTCCAGGCGGTCTCGAAGCAGGCGCCGATGACAAAGATTCCCAAGCCGGCGTGGGCCAGCGTCGCCCCCCATGCGCCCCGGGGCAGGCCCCTCATCCGACGCAGGGCCTCCGCGAAGGGCGCACGGAACAGCCGCACCCGCTGGGCGGCTTCGGCCAGGGCGCCGACGATGAGCCAGGCCCCGAGGGCCAGGCCGAGACTGGCGAAGGCCTTGCGCGGGGTCAGCAGCCAAAGGGCGGCAAGGCCAATGGCGACGCCGATGATCAGGGCGGGAATCAAGGTCCGCATGGCAGGCGCGAGGTCGGCCCGCTTCCAGGCCAGCAGGGGTCCGAAGGGAACCAGCAGGCACAGAATGGCCATCAGCGGGTTGAAGGTCAGGTTGAAGTAGGGCGGCCCCACCGAGATCGCCTCGCCGGTGACCGCCTCCCGGATCAGCGGGAAGAGGGTTCCGAGCAGGACGGTCAGCGTCGCTGCGGAAAGCAGGATGTTGTTCGCCACCAGGGCGCTCTCCCGGCTGACCGGAGCGAACAGGCCGCCGGGGGCGAGCCTGGGCGCCCGCCAGGCGAAGAGAGCGAAGGCCGGCCCGGCGAGACTCAGGAGAATGGCCAGCAGCAGCACGCCCCGGGTCGGATCGACGGCGAAGGCGTGGACGGAGGTCAGGACCCCGGACCGGACGAGGAAGGCCCCCAGCATCGAGAAGCTGAACGCCGCGAGGGCGAGAAAGACGGTCCAGCCCGGCAGCGCACCTCGCTTCTCGGTGACGACCGCGGAGTGCAGGAGGGCCGCGCCGACAAGCCAGGGCATGAAGCTGGCGTTCTCCACCGGGTCCCAGAACCACCAGCCACCCCAGCCAAGCTCGTAGTAGGCCCAGTAGGACCCCAGGGCGATGCCGACGGTCAGGAAGCTCCAGGCGGCCAGGGCCCAAGGCCGGACCCAGCGGGCCCAGGCGGCGTCCAGCCTTCCCTCCACCAGGGCGGCGACCGCCAGG
>NZ_JADCBG010000039.1 GCF_020253645.1 Phenylobacterium sp. | reverse complement strand
CCCTCCCCGGCTCCGGCTGGTGCGCATCTGCACCCAGCGATCCAGTCGCTCCCGCACCCGCGCCTCCGAGCCCTCGCCCCGTGGCTCATAGAAGGTCCGGCGCTCCATGCCTTCCGGGAAATAGTCCTGGCCCGAAAAGCCTCCCTCAGCGTCATGGTCGTAGACATAGCCCTCACCGTAGCCGAGGGACTTCATCAGCCGGGTGGGCGCGTTGAGGATGTGGGCCGGCGGTGGAAGGGAGCCGGTCTCCCGGGCCGCCTTCCGGGCGCGAGAGAACGCGGTGTAAACGGCGTTCGACTTAGGGGCGCAGGCTAGGTGCACGGTGAGCTGGGCCAGGGCGAGTTCGCCCTCGGGCGATCCCAGGTGCTCGAAGGCCTGGCGTGCGGCGTTGGCCAGGACCAGGGACATGGGATCCGCCGAGCCGATATCCTCCATGGCCGTCCGCACGAGCCGGCGGGCGATGAATAGGGGCTCCTCGCCGCCCTCCAGCATGCGGGCCAGCCAGTAGAGAGCGGCGTCCGGATCGGATCCGCGGATCGACTTGTGCAGGGCGGAGATGAGGTTGTAGTGCCCCTCCCGGTCCTTATCGTAGGCTGGGCTGCGTTTCTGCAGGAGCCTTCCAAGGGCCGGCGGATCGAGGGGGGTGGCGGAGGCCAAGCCGAACAGGGTCTCGGCGAGGGTGAGCAGATAGCGGCCATCCCCGTCCGCGAGGGCGACCAGGGCCGAACGGGCCTCAGCGGTCAGGGGCAGGTCCCGCCCCTCAGCCGCCTCCGCCCGGGCCAGGAGGGCGGACTGGGCCGCCTCGTCAAGCCGCCGCAGCACGAAGACCTGACACCGGGACAGGAGAGCCCCGTTCAGTTCGAACGAAGGGTTCTCCGTGGTCGCCCCGACAAGGGTCACGACCCCCTCCTCCACCCAGGGCAGGAAGCCGTCCTGCTGGGCCCGGTTGAAGCGATGGATCTCGTCCACGAACAGAAGGGTGGCCTGGCCCGCCTGGCGCCGGACCCGGGCCTGCTCGAAGGCCTTCTTCAGGTCAGCCACGCCGGAGAAGACGGCCGATATCTGCTGGAACTCGTACCCCACCGCCCGGGCGAGAAGACGGGCGATGGTGGTCTTGCCCACGCCCGGCGGTCCCCAGAGGATCATTGAGGACAGCCGTCGGGACGTGGCCATGCGTCCGATAGGACCGTCAGGGGAAAGGAGGTGGTCCTGTCCCGCGACCTCCTCCAGGGTCCGCGGCCGCAGCCGCTCGGCCAGCGGCGCCGGGTGGGGTGGGGTCAGGCCCGCAGCTTCGAACAGGTCGGCCATGCGGCGAGACTAGCCGCTTCGCGGACCGGGGTCAGGTGCGGAAATTGGCGGTGATCTCACGGTCACCCCGCAGGATGGTGACCTGCCAGGTTCCAGCGGGCGCGGCCAAGGCGCCTCTGAGATCCGAAACCGTACTGATATCGCGCCCGTTGACCTTCCGCACCACGTCCCCGGGTCGGAGCCCCGCATTCATGGCGAAGCCTCGGGAGATGTTGATGATCAAGACGCCGCGGGCGGCGAAGGGATCGACACCGAGTTCATCAGCCACCGCCGGCGAGACATTGACGACGGTGGCGCCCTGGAAGGGATTGCGGCCCTCCACCTGCCAGTCGTCCCGCGCCGGGCGCGCCGGCGGCGTCTCGGCGCGGAGATTGGCGGAGACCAGACTGTCGCCACGGCGTACGCTGAGCTTGAGCACTTCGCCGGGCCGGGCGGCGCCCACCGCAAAGGCGATGGCTCCGGGGTCCGCCGCCGGACGTCCATTGACGGACAGGATGACGTCCCCCGACCGAAGGCCAGCCCGCTCGGCGGGGCCACCGGGCCAAATGTCGGCGACCAGCGCCCCCTGGGGCGTGTCCAAGCCGAGGCTACGGGCGATTTCCGGGGTCACAGGCTGGGTGCGGGCGCCCAGCCAGGAGCGCACGAGCACATTCCCGCCACCAGCCGCAGCCTCGACCACCCGTCGCACCATGGCGGCCGGAATGGCGAACCCGACTCCAGCGGAGGCCCCGGACCTGGAGACGATGAAGCTGTTCACCCCGATCAGGTCGCCATCCATGTCGACAAGAGCGCCACCCGAATTGCCTGGATTGATGGCGGCGTCGGTCTGGATGTAGGTCATCGGGGTTCCGCCCTGCGGGTCCGCGGTCCGGTTGAGAGCGGAGATGATTCCGTTCGTAACTGTCTGTCCGACGCCGAAGGGGTCGCCGATGGCCAGGACAAGGTCGCCAACCTGGGCGTCACCGGAATCATCGATGGGCATGACCGGCAGGCGCTCGGCGCCGACGTCGATCTTCAGGACCGCAAGGTCACCCCGTGGATCCACCAGCAGCACCCGGGCCGGAAATTCACGCCTGTCGGACAGGGCCACGGTGATCTCCCGCCCCCCCTCGATCACGTGGTTGTTGGTCACGATGATTCCATCGGCCCGGACGATCACGCCAGACCCCAGGGATCCCTCGACCCGGCTGGGGGGGACGCCCATGCCGAACATCTGCCAGAACGGGTCCACCTGCTGGCGGACCACGCGCTTGGCCGAGATATTCACCACCGCCGGCGCCGCCCGCCTCACCACCGGGGCGAAGGAAGCCTTCATGTTGAGGG
>NZ_JADCBG010000038.1 GCF_020253645.1 Phenylobacterium sp. | reverse complement strand
GGTCCGTCTCGCTGACATCGAGGAGATCGAGCTGGCGGCGGATCTCGGCATGGCGCGAGGCCGTCAGCTTGTAGCCGATGAAGCAGGCGCCGGCGGCCATCACAAAGATGATCGGGCCGACAATGTAGGCGAGCTCCAGGCCCCGGATGGCTTCCGGCGTGTTGGTGACCCCGGCGCCCACCTTGTATCCGACCATGGCCAGGACGTTGAAGGTGAGAAAGATCGCCCCCGCCGTGGCCAGCTTCGATGTGGCCGTGAGGCCGGCATAGATCAGGCCCATCCATTCCCGCCCGCTGTCGAGCCGGAGCTCGTCGGCGATGTCGGCCGCGATGGCCCGCATCATGACCGTGAAGCCCGCCGCCATGGCGCCTACCAGGAACATCAGCACGGAAAAGATCGGAAAGTCGCCCTTGGGCAGGAAGGGCAGACACATCAGGCCGACGGAATAGACGGTGGTCGTCACCAGGAAGGCGATATGCTTGCTGATCCTGTTGGCGAGCCAGGCGGCGAAGGGTGCGCCGGCGAACCCGGCCACGACATAGATCAGCAGCAGCAGATTGGCGGCCGCCGTGTCGAAGCCCCGGCTATCCTTGAAGTAGAACAGATAGAGCGCGGCCATCCAGCCCGGACCGAGGGTGACCAAGAGGTCAGCGGCCAGCAGACGGATCACGTTTCCGCGGGTGAGGAGCTGTGCGTAGTCTTTCAGTGTGAACTTGGCGGGCCGATCCTGGGTGATGCGTTCGGGCGTGGAGAAGACCACCAGCAGGCACGTGATCGCCGTGCTGGCGATGACGAACCAGATCATCGCCTGCACGCCCTCGGCGTCGGTAAAGCCCTGCTGGCTCATGATGATCGGGATCAGCAGCACGGCCACGGCGCCGATCACCCCCAAGCCCGTGATGGCCCCGAAGATCCGGGAGCGTTCCGTGTATGTGGGGGCAAGCCTTCCGGCCCAGGCGAGGTGGGAGAGCAGGACGCCGGAATAGCCGAGGTACATGACCAGCAGCCAGAAGCCCAGGTACAGGGGGCCATCCTCAGCGCCGGTCAACAGGAGCATGAAGAAGCCCAGCATCAGCACAGGCGCGCCGAGCGCCAGCCAGACACGATAGCGGCCGAAGCGGGTCTTGGTCCGGTCCATCGCCAGGCCCATGGCCGTGTCGATGGGAATATCAATGAATCTGACCAGGGCGAACACGGTGCCGACGAGGGCCAGCGACAGGCCGAGTTCGGCGGCGAAATAGCGCGGCAGGTGAACTGTGGCGGCGATGCCGAGCGCACCTATGGGAACGGCCGCACTGGCGAAGACCAGGGCCCGCGGCAAGGAAATTTGACCGCCCGAAGGGCCGGACTGGGATTGCGACACCTGAACTCTACTCCCCTGACAATCACGTCGTCTGACCCGACGCTTCAGGCAGGGAGTTAGCCGCGAGCCGGGCCGCCTCCGCAAGGGGATTTCTGTAGCGGAAGGGCCAGGCCGGCCCGCCCGGCCGTAGGACGTTCCGGCGCCTGAGGGCGCCCCCCGCCAAGGTCAGCCCAGGACGCTCCCCGCCAGGAGGGCGTTCACCGCCGTGATCGCCGCTATGCCCGCGGCATTCAGAAGGAACCCCTTCCACAACATGGTCCGCAGCGAGGGCAGCCCCGTGGCGAAAGCGATGGCGTTGGCGGCCGTGGCGATCGGGAGCATGAACCCCAAGCTTGCGGTCAGGGTTACGGGAAAGACCAGCAAAAGCGGGTTGATCTCAAGAGCGACGGCGAGAGCGGCGACAATGGGCAGCATGGCCGTCAGCGTCGCGACATTCGACATCATTTCTGTCGCGATCAGGGTAATCAGCAGGAGAACGACGAGGATCAGAAGGGGATGGTATCCCTGCAGCCCCTGCATCGCCAGGCCCAGCCACTCCGACAGGCCGGTGCTGTCCATGGCCGCCGCAATCGACAGGCCGCCGCCGAACAGAACCACAATGCCCCAGGGAATGCGTTCTGCGCTTGTCCAATCCAGCAGGCGGGGCCGTTCCGGGTCTCCGGACGGCAAGAGGAACAGCAGGAGCGCCCCGGCGATCGCCACCCCCATGTCGCTCAGTCTTTCCAGCCCGGGAATTTTCACCAGAACCAGTTCCCGCAGCAGCCAGGCGGACGCGACCGCGACGAACACCATCAGAACCCGCTTTTCCGCAGGGCTGGCGGGGCCCAGCGCTTCGCGGGCCCGCCGCAGCACGTCACGCCCCCTCGCCACGTCCTCTGCGGTTGCGCTCACCAGGCCACGGGTGACGATGAACCACAGGAGGGGCAGGAGGATGGCGACCACCGGGATCCCGAGCATCATCCACTGGACGAAGGACAGCTCCACCCCGCGCTCATCCAGGAACGCCATGGCGATGACATTGGTGGGAGACCCCACGGGCGTACCCATGCCTCCAATGGACGCCGCATAGGCCACGCCCAGCACGAGTGCGACGCCAAGGCGGGGATCGCGGTGACCATGGTCGCCCATGGCGCGAGCGACGGCGACGGCGATCGGCGTCAGCATCAGGGCTGTGGCCGTATTGGAAATCCACAGGGACAAGAGCCCCGCCGCCAGGATGAAGCCTGCGACCAGAGCGGTCGGTCGGGCGCCCACCGCACCGGCCACCGTCAGGGCGATCCTGGCGTGCAGGCCCCAGCGTTCGATGGCGGCCGCCAGCATGAAGCCGCCGATGAACAGGTAGAGCACCGGGTCAGCATAGGGCTTGGCCGCTTCGGCGGCGTTCGCTGCGCCGGTCAGTGGCAGGGCGATGAGCGGGATCAGCGCCGTGGCGGCGATCGGGACCGCCTCGGTCACCCACCAGACCAGCATCAGGGCCATGATCGAGACGACCCACCAGGCCTGGACAGACAACCCCTCGGGTGCGCCCACGAGCTGGAGTCCGATCGCAATCGCCGGGCCGAAGCCGAGTCCCAACCTGCGACCGGTCGCACCCAACCCCCCGCCCTCCCCGGTTCCTCCGGCGGCGTCTGCTTGACTGGCTGGGCTGCTGGACATGCTCGACCTTCTCCCCACGTCCCCAGTTAGCAGATCGTGGGAGGCTGTCAGCCGGATGTTGGGGCCGCTCGCCGCGAGACGTCGCGACACCGGGCCTGATCACACCAAAGGGTTCGCCCGGTCGGCTGCAAAACTCGCGGCCCACCAGGCGCAGGAGGCGGTGGCGAGACCCTTGTTGACGGGGCTGACGCCGGGCTGCGGATCGAAGCTCAGTTGATCCCTCGAACCTCGGACCCGCCGATCAAGGCCGATCGCTGGCCGCTCGAAGAGCGAGCCTGCCCCGGCCCCTCCCCTAGGCGGGACGACGAAGGCCGCGCCAGAGGAAGAGAAGGCCCAACGCCATGAACCAGAGCTGGATCCCGGTGGTCGAGAGCACGATCGAGACCGGCGGCGTGATGCCGAAGAGTTCGAGGCCGGGCAGGGCGACAAGCACGCCGGCTGCGAGACCCGTCAGGCCCGCCCAGGCCGGGAGCTGGCGATCACGCAGGATCAGAAGGCTGACGGAGATCGCCCAGATCGCTGCAAAGCCTGCAACGCCCAGGGCTTCGCCGATGGCGCCGCCCCAGGCGTTGACGGCGCCCTGGGTGGCTTCGATCGCGGTGCGGGCGTCCGCCGAGAGGCCCGGAGCCGAATGGGCCTCGGCCAGGGCGACGCTGCCGGTCAGCCAGCGAATGATTCCGATCGCCCGTGCGAGCGCCGAAGCTGCAGCGGCGCCCAGGGCGATCAGGCCGAGAACGCCCTGTGGTCCCGGCCGCGCCGCCAGACGGACGGTGAGGGCCCCGGTGACCAGGAAGAGCAGCGAGTAGCCAAGATAAAGTCCGTAGCCCAGCCGCACGGCGTCGACCTGCTCCAGGAGCAGGGGCAGCATCTGGGCGGGCGGATAATCGAGGCTGTCCGGCCACTGGATCGCTCCGCCAAGGACGACCATCGGCGCAAAAATACTGAAGCCCTGAATCAGAAGGACAAGTGCAGCGATGAGACAGAGGGAGCGCGGCGACATGAGGGTCTCATTCGGGGGATCTGCGTGGGTCATGGACGGAGCCTTTCAATGGGGGGAGCAGGATCAGGTTCGGTCGGGACAACTGTTGGCCGGCCCCGGAGCCGGGAAACCGCCGGCGGCCGGAGAGAGCTTCGGGACGGGTCACTCCGCCGCCATCGGGTTCCTGGGTGCGAAACCGAGGTCGATCAGGGCCTGGCGGATCGCCTCTGCCGGCGGGGTCATGGGCAAGGGTCCGATGCGGGCGCTGAGCCGGGCGCCGTCAAGGGCGTGCGGAATCCGCCAGAGGAAGCTCATCTCGGCCACGGCGCGAAGCATGGGAGCGAAGAGACCCGCCAGCCGGATGAACTCCCACGGCATGCCGCCTCGCCGCCAACCCTTCGCAGGCGCCAGGCCGAGTTCGCAGGCCGCAGACTCGATGAGGTCGAGGAGTTGAGCGCCTGTCAGGGTGTGGCCTTCGAAGTGCAGGGTCTCAAAGGCGGGCCCGTCCCGGCCGAGCGATGTCTCAGCGACGGCGACGAAGGTCCGGGCAAGGTCGGGCAGATAGGCCCAGGCGTGTGGGACGTCGAGGGGCCCGGGATAGACAAGTCGCCCCCTTTTCAGGGACTTGATGATTGAGAGATCCAGCCAGGATCCCTCCCCAGAGCCGTAGAAGTCGCCCGCCCTCACGATCACCGCCCGGAATCTTCCTGCCTCTGCGCGAGCGCGGATTTCAGCCTCGAGGGCGGCGCGCAGCCTGCCCTTTCCGCAGGTCGGCTGTTCCGGCGTGTCCTCGCTGAGAATGGCCGGCATGCCCTCGCCGAAGGCATAGACGTTGCCCGGCAGCATGAAGAGGGCGCCGAGGCGCGCGGCGACATCCAAACCGGAACGCGCAAGGGGCAGGAGCTGGTCCTCCCAGTCGGTGTAGAGAGGGTTCACGGCGTGAACGACGACTGCGGCGCCTGCGGCGGCCTTCGCCAGGCCCTCCGGATCGTCCAGCGGCGCCAGCAGCGGCTCCGCGCCAAGTGGCAGGTTTGTGGGTGTCCGCCGTGCCTGGGCCAGCACACGCCATCCCGCTTCGGCGAAAGCGGCCGTGGCGGCCGCGCCGAGGCGTCCATTGGCGCCGAGAACGAGAACAGTCCGAGTTGTCATCAGACCCTCCAGCAGGAAACCGGCCTCTCGCCGGGGTGAAACAAGCTTGCCCCGGATTCAGATATTCCGCCATTGTGGGTCTCGGTAACTGAGATATGCGAGTTTGCATGACAGAGCCGCCCCCCTCCCCGGATCTGGAGGCCTTTGACTGGACCCTGGTCCGAAGTTTCCTCGCCGTGCTGGACTCCGGAAGCATGAGCGCTGCAGCCAAGCGCCTCGGGCTTCAACAGCCCACACTGTCACGGCAGATCGCCGCCCTGGAAGCCCAGATCGGCGCCTCCCTCTTCGAGAGGACCGGACGGGGCGCTGCGCCAACGGAACTCGCCCGGATGATCGCAGATGACGCACGGGTCATGCAGGATGGCGCCGACCGGTTGCGGCAGCGACTGACCCGCCGCCAGACTCAGACCGCCGGAGATGTCCGCATCACGACCAGTCAGGTGGCGGCGAGCTATCTCCTGCCGCCGGTGATCGCCGCTCTGCAGGTGGCCGAGCCGGGTCTGCGGATCGAACTGGCCGCCGACAATGCGATCACCAACCTCTTGCGGCGAGAGGCCGACATCGCCGTCAGGATGGCCCGCCCGGAACAAGGCTCCCTGGTGGCCCGCAAGCTTGCGGACATCCCGATCATCGCCTGCGCCCATACCGACTATCTCGACCGGGCCGGCGCGCCGGAGCAGCCCATGGACCTGCTGGACCACCGGTTGGTGGGCTATGATCGCGACGACACCCTGGTTCGGGGGTTCGCAGCCGCCGACCTGCCCATCCGCAGAGAGCACTTTGTGGCCCGGACGGATGATCAGCTCGCCTATGGCCGGCTGGTGGCGGCCGGCGTCGGCATCGGCTTTCTGGCCGCCTACAATCTCCGCTGGCTGCCCGGCGTGGTCCAGGTGCTGCCGACGATGCCTGTGCCTCCCCTGCCCTGCTGGCTTGCGGTGCACCGCGAGATCCGAGGCAATCCCCTCGTGCGCAGGACTTTTGATTTCCTCGCCGAGCGCATACCCCAGGTCCTGGCCGGCGCCTGACCGGATCAAACGGCCCGGAACTGGCCATGCAGGCTGAGCGGAAGGGCCACATCCGCCCGCCATGTGCAGACAGGACCTTCGCTGATGCGGCGGCTGTCAAAGACATGCAGTTCGCTGGCGCGGGCGTCGAGATTGAGGCTGACGCCCAGTATCCAGCCATCCATTTCCGCGCTCGAGTGTCTCCGCGGGACAAAAACCGCCTCCTCGAAGATGTGACGCTCCCCGAAGTCGAAGCTGTCGGTCGTTCCTCTCTTCCAGTCCTGAAGACCAAGGGACTGGAAGAGGGGATTGGCGCCGCGGCCTCCGCCCGCGAACAGGGTCCTGGCGCGTGGAAGCCCGGCAAATCGCCCGTCTGCCCGGGGAAACTCCGCGACAAGACCGGTTCTCTCAAGCCGGCACGCGCCGTCAGCGCCCAGTGTGAGCAGCCGAAGTTCGGGCTCAAGGGGGGATGACAGGGGAAGTCCCTCCAGAAGGCGGGCGCCCCCCTCGACCGCAAAGGACGCATCCGGATAGACGCAGATGTCCAAGTGCAGGGTCCCGTCCGGGTCTTCCCAGGCGTCACCCATGTGGAAGGCGAAAAAGGGCTCCGTCTCGAAGACCCGACGGCGGCTCAGGTCCGCCTTCTCCAGGACGACGATCCTTGTCCCGAGTTCCGGCTTCCATGAATGCCCGTCGGTCAGGGGAGACCCCGGTCGCTCCTGAACCCACGGCTGGAGCACGAGAATGAGGTGACGCTCCGTCGCGCTGAAGTCATGGATGTAGCTGGCGAGCGGAAGCTCCACGACCTGGGCCGCCTCCACCACGCCGGAGGGCGACAGACGCCAGACAATGGCCCTCGAGCCTGCGAGCCCGAGGTTCCAGACCCTCCCATCGGGCTCATATCGCGGATGCGCGAGATAGGGCATGCCGGCAAGGTCGGATCGCAGGACCTTGAGGCCGCGCGTTGCGAGGGTCTCGGGATCGATCGCGAAGGGCGAGCCTGACTCCCAGAGGGCCCAGAGCTCATCCCCGGCGAACTGGACGGAGATGTTCGCGCAATTGACGTCATCCGGCGAGGCGATCCGGGCGTCCCGGCCGGGGCGGGTGCCAAAGCCTCCGGTCACGACGGCGTTCGCCAGCGTGTCGGTCCGCCTGCGGGGCGTGTCGACGAACCGCGCCGCAAGGCTGGCCCGGCCCTCCCGGATCCGGAACCGACGGATCAGCCCATCGCCGTCAAACCAATGCGTCGCCGACCCGCCAGGGCGGCGGAACTTGGCCGGGCCGTTGCGGAAGAGGTCGCCGCTCAGATCGAGCGGCGGCCGGCCGTACACCCGCTTCAGGTCACGGAGGTCGAGGTCGCTCTCCAGGTCGGCGAAACCAAGGGTCCAGTCGGCGCCGGCGCCTGCCGCGAGGAGGCGGTCGGGGTTGAAGCTGAGGGCGGCGGCGGCGCCCAGACTCAGGAAGGAACGGCGGTTCATGGTGGGGCTCGGGTCCTTGCGGGATCAGTCGATGGCGATGGTCTGGGCGTTGTCGCCCGCCGCGACCTGGAAGACGGCGTCGGCCCAGGCTGGCGGCCCCATCCGGGACGGTGCATTCCGAGACGCCGCGTAGGGCTCGGTCGGTAGACCGAAGGGGTTGGTGTTCATCCGACTGTCGCCATTGACGTCATGATAGGCCTTGATGGCGTACCTGCCGGGCTTCAGACCCGTGACCGTCTGGCTCACCTTCGGCCCGGTGACAGGGATTCGAACGCCCTGGACCGGACGGTCCCCGTTGAAGGCGGCTTCGCTGTCAAACACACCTGCCATGATGTAGCCGCCCGGCCTGCCGAGGCCCGTGAAGCTGATCGTCAGGCTGGCGTTTTCAGCAGCGGGCGACGCCAGGGCCGGCGTGACTGGCGGCAGGACGGCCTGAAGGGTCAGAAGGGAAAGAACAAGCACCGGGGTTCTGTAGGGGTGATCAAGCATGCGGGGCTCCTGCGGCTGGAGATCAAGTCCGCCGGGAGTTCGTTCGGGGGACGCCGGGGCGGCAACCGTTGTTGCGCCGACGAGGGTCCGGGCTTCGTGAGCGCCCGCGTTCCGCGGCTGGCGCTTCGTGAACTGCGGGGCGCCCTGCCGTCTCAAGGGCGCTGAGGCGCATGTGAAAAGGCTCTTGGGATCGGCGGATTCCCTGCCATGATGCAGCCAGAGCGACGGTCGGGTCCGGGATATCAGCCGCCATGCAAGGGCGGGCTGGGATCGGGGGGGGCAGGACCGCCGCCCCACCCCTGTCCGGCGCGCCGATCCGCGGTTCGCCGGGCCGCCAGATTGGAGCCTGCCTTGCCCCCCAGCGACCCGACCCAAGCCCCATCCGTTAGCCAGGCCCCGGGAGCGACCGCCCAGGCGCTCTCGCCGGCTCAGGTACGTTACGCCCTTTGGCTTCTGCTGATCATCTACACGCTTAACTTCCTGGACCGTCAGATCGTCAACATTCTCGCCGGTCCCATCAAGGCGGAGTTCAATCTCTCCAATACGCAGATGGGCCTGCTGACCGGCCTGGCCTTTGCGTTTGTCTACACCGTCCTCGGCATTCCGATCGCGCGTTACGCCGACCGTTTCTCGTCCAACCGGATCGGGATCATTGCCGCCGCCCTCGCCGTCTGGTCACTCTTCACAGCGCTCTGCGGCCTCGCCCAGAACTTCACCCAGCTTCTCCTCGCCCGCGTGGGTGTGGGGGTCGGCGAGGCGGGGTGCACGCCGCCTGCGCACTCTCTCATCGCCGATACCGCGCCGCCCGAGAAGCGCGCCTCCGCCCTGGCCTTCTATTCGATGGGCGTACCCATCGGCACCTTCTTCGCCTTCGCCTTCGGGGGCTGGATCGCACAGGCGCTGGACTGGAGATGGGCCTTCCTGATGGTCGGCCTGCCCGGAGTCCTGCTGGCCGTGCTGGCGTGGTTCACCATGAAGGAACCCCGCAAGCTCGGCATGGTCGCGCCGCCAAGGCCCGATGCGCAGGTCATGAGTTTCGGGGCCTCGCTGAAGGCCCTCGGATCCATCCGCTCCTACTGGTACGCCAGCTTCGGGGCCGCGGTCCTCGCCTTCATCGGTTATGGCCAGATCGCCTTCCTCGGCATCTTCTATGGCGAGGTGCACACCACCCCCCTGGCCCAGATCGGACTTGCCCTCGCCGTCGTCGTCGGGGTCGGCGGGGCCCTTGGCACCTATGCCGGCGGACAGATCGCCGATGCGGCGGCCAAGAAGGACACCCGCGCCTATTTCAGCGTGCCCGCCATCGCCATGATTGCATCCACGCCGCTCTTCTTCGCCGCGATGATGATGCCGAGCGGGCCTTCGGGCCTTTCGGGAGGCCTCAGCGATCCCACGCTCTGGTCCCTCGCCCTCCTGTTCATTCCGATCTTCCTCAACTCGCTCTGGTACGGACCGGTCTACGCCTCGATCCAGGGTGTGGTCGGGCCGGAGCTCCGGGCGTCGGCCGTGGCCATCATGCTCTTCGTGGTGAACATGATCGGCCTCGGCTTCGGACCCACCCTGCTGGGAA
This sequence comes from Phenylobacterium sp., assembly GCF_020253645.1. Classification (GTDB taxonomy): domain Bacteria; phylum Pseudomonadota; class Alphaproteobacteria; order Caulobacterales; family Caulobacteraceae; genus Phenylobacterium. The sequence goes on along the minus strand of NZ_JADCBG010000038.1, from coordinate 427 downwards.
TGCTGGCTGATGCGCTGAGCAACTGGCGGCTTGAAGCCCTCCTGGCTGCGGGCAAGGACTTCAACTCGACCTGCCTGCCGATCTTCGCCGACAATCGTCTGGTTGCGGCAGGCCAGGCGGCCCAGGGTCTCGCCGCTGCGAATCCGGATCTCGCGGCCGCCTGCGGTCTCGCCCGGGATGATGGGCTGCGCTGGGGTCTGATCGTGAGCGGGCTCATCGGCCTCTTGGCTGTCGCGCTCTTCTGGCTGGGCCGGGGTTCAATTCGCGAAGACCTCGCCCGAGCCAGCGCTGCGGCCTGAGACTGCAGGCGGGCGTCCGAGCGGGCCAAGTCCCTGAGGGGACCGGAAGCCGGGTTCTCCCGGCTTCCGGTCCCGGCTGATCCCGTCGTCCGGAACACTCCTGTGATGTCCCTCCCGCGGGCGCTGGT
>NZ_JADCBG010000037.1 GCF_020253645.1 Phenylobacterium sp. | reverse complement strand
TCGGGGGCGGCTTCCAAGCGGATCGAGGGGGCCTGTGACATGGCGGTCCAGACGGCGGGGGGCAGCATGCGCTCGCCCACCTTGCTGGACTCCGCCTCGATCACCACGGGCCGGGCGGGGTCGAGGGCTTCCAGGGCGCCAAGGAGGCGACTCTCGAACATCTTCTGGGCGGGCTGGGGCTGGCCAGGCAGGGCGCCCAGCAGGGAGCCGCGATGCTCGGCCAGGCCCTCCAGGTCCAGGACCTGGACCCCCAGGGCGGGCAGGCGCCTCAGGACCTCCGTCTTGCCGGATCCTGTCGGTCCGTCGAGCACGACGGCGCGGAAGCCGGGGGGCGAGTCGTAGAGCCGGGTCGTCACCTCCCGCCGGTAGGTGCGATAGCCGCCGGCCAGCACGCCCACGCGCCAGCCCACCTGCGAGAGGATGTGGGCCATGGCGCCCGAGCGCATGCCGCCCCGCCAGCAGTAGACCAGGGGCCGGAAGCCGCCGGGCTGGTCCGCCAGGGCGCCCAGAAGGTGGCCGGAGATGTTGCGCGCCACATAGGCGCCGCCGACCTTGCGGGCCAGGAAGCGCGACTTCTGGACATAGAGGGTCCCGACTTCCGCGCGCTCGGCATTGTCCAGCACCGGCAGGTTGACCGCGCCCGGCACGTGATCCTCGGCGAACTCGCCCGGGCTGCGCACGTCGATGACCATGTCGAATCGCGCCCGGGTCGCCGCATCGGCGGCGGCGACGGTCTCGGGGCCGCTCATGTGGGACGGTCCGGTCGGCGCGACGGGAAATCGGGGACGCAGGTCATGGGCCGCTAGTATACACCCGCGACGGCGCGGTCTGAACAGGAGGGACGGGGCATGGCGGAGTCCGGCGGAACGGCGGAGGGCCCCGTGCGACTGACCAGCCTGGCCCACGGAGGCGGCTGCGGCTGCAAGATCGCCCCGGGCGTCCTGCAGCAGATCCTCGCCGGAGCCCCGCAGGCCGCCCCCTTCGCCAGCCTGATGGTCGGGACCGAGACCTCGGACGATGCGGCTGTCTGGCGGCTTAACGACGAGCAGGCCCTGATCGCCACCACCGACTTCTTCATGCCCATGGTGGACGATCCCCGGGACTTCGGGCGCATCGCCGCCGCCAACGCCCTTTCGGACGTCTACGCCATGGGCGGCAGGCCCATCCTGGCCCTGGCGATGGTGGGCATGCCCATCAACGTCCTGCCGGTGGAGACCATCCGCGGCATCCTGGCTGGCGGGTCCGAGATCTGCGCCGAGGCGGGCATCCCCATCGCCGGTGGTCACTCCATCGACAGCGTCGAGCCGATCTATGGCCTGGTGGCCCTGGGCCTCGTGCATCCCGACCGGGTGATGACCAACCGCGCCGCCCGGGCGGGGGACGAGCTGATCCTCGGCAAGGCCCTGGGGGTGGGCGTGCTTTCCGCCGCCTTCAAGCAGGGCCGGCTGGACGCGGCGGGCTACGCCGCCCTGGTCGGCTCGGCGACCCGGCTCAACACGCCGGGACCGGACCTGGCGGCCCTGGAGGGCGTCCACGCCATGACCGATGTCACCGGCTTCGGCCTGCTCGGGCATGGGCTGGAGATGGCCCGGGGGGCGGGCCTGACCCTTCAGATCGATCCCCTCGCCCCGCGGCTCCTGCCCGGCGCGGAGGCCCTGGCCCGGAATGGAGTGCGGACCGGCGCCAGCGTGCGCAACTGGGACAGCTACGGCGCCGACGTGCGGGGCGCGGAAGTCCTGGAGCCCTGGCGGCGGGACCTGCTGAGCGATCCCCAGACCAGCGGCGGCCTGCTGGTCGCGGCGGCGCCCGGCGTAGCCGAGGACGTTCTCTCCCGCCTGCGGGCGGCGGGCTTCGACGCCTCGAGGGTGGGCCGGTTCGCCCAAGGGCCCGCGCAGATCGTGCTGGCGCCTGGCGCCTGAGGTCTCAGCCGAGGTCGAGGACCTCGACGATCTGTGGGTCGGCCAGGACGTCACCGACCGGACCGCAGCGCAGGATGCGGCCAGCCTCCATCACCGCAATCCGGTCCGCCAGGGCGGCGGCCTCTTCCAGGTCGTGGGTGACCAGCAGCACAGGCGGTCCGCCGGTCAGCCGGAGGGCGGCCAACTCGTCCCGGATCCGCCGCCGGGTTCGCCTGTCCACTGCCGACAGGGGCTCGTCCAGGAGCAGGACGGAGGGCCGCCGGGCCAGGGCCCGGGCCATGGCCACCCTCTGCTGCTGGCCGCCGGAAAGGTTGGCCGGCTTGCGGTCCTCGAGGCCTGAAAGGCCCAGGGCCGCCATCAGGCGCAGGCCCTCCTCTCGCCGCTGCTCCCGGGGTAGGTCGCCCATGGCCATCAGGATGTTCTGCAGGGCGGTCATGTGCGGCAGCAGGGCGTAGGCCTGGAAGACCAGGCCCGTGCGACGGCGGAAGGGCGGGACGAAGATCCTGGCGGCGGTGTCGAGCCAGATCTCCCCACCGCAGGTGATGCGCCCCTCGCCCGGACGAATCAGACCGGCGACGACGCGCAGGAGGGTGGTCTTGCCGGCGCCTGACGGTCCGGTCAGGGCGAGGATCTCGCCGGGCGCAAGCTCAAGGTCCGCTTCGACGCCCGCGGGTCCGCCGCGGCGGAAGGACAGGCTGAGGGCAGGGTCAGCGGTCATGGCGCGCCAGCCGCGAGCCGAGGGCCTGGACGGCGATGATGGCCACCACGGAGACGGCGACCAGGGCCGCCGCGAGGACCCCGGCGCCGGTGTCGTCAAAGGCCTGGACCTTGTCATAGATGGCCAGGGCCGCCGTCCGCGTCTCGCCCGGAATGGAGCCGCCGATCATCAGGACGACGCCAAACTCGCCCATGGTGTGGGCGAAGGTGAGTATGAAGCCGGTCAGGACGCCGGGCCAGGCCAGGGGCGCCTCGACGGTCCAGAAGGTCCGCCATGGACCCAGTCCGCTGACCCAGGCGGCCTCCCTCAGTTCGGGCCTTATGCCCTCGAAGGCCCGCAGGGCGGGCTGCACGGCGAAGGGCAGGTTGGCGATCAGGGAGGCGACCACCAGGCCCTCGAAGCTGAAGACCAGACCCTGGCCGAAGAGGGCGGTCCATGTCGCACCCAGGGGCGTGTCGTCGCCCAGGGCCGCCAGGAGGTAGAAGCCCAGTACGGTGGGGGGCAGGACCAGGGGCAGGGCGATCAGACCCTCCAGCACCGCCCGGCCCCGCCGGACCTGATAGGCCAGGGTCCGGGCGACCAGCACGCCGACCGGAGTCAGCAGGCAGGCGGTCCACAGGCTGAGCTTGAAGGACAGGGCGAAGGCGACGGAGTCCAAGGGTCAGGCGTCTCCGTCAGGGGCCAGGCCGAAGTCCCTCAGGACGGCCCGGGCCGGGGGCGAGGCCAGGAAGTCGAAGAAGGCCCGACCTTCCCGGCTGGCGCCGCGCAGCACGACAGCGGTCTGGACCAGGGGGGCGTGAAGGGCCGGATCGATCCGGCCGTAGGCGCCGGTCTGCGCCAGCTCCGGCCCCAGGGCGAGGGACAGGGGCAGGAGGCCGGCGTCGGCGCCGCCTGTGAGGGCGAAGCGCGCAGCCTGGGCGGCGGAGTCCCCCAGGACGAGGCGCGGCTCCGCCAGGGTCCAGACCCCGAGGGCCGTCAGGGCTTCCCGGGCGGCCCGGCCATAGGGCGCATGGTCCGGGTTGGCGATGGCCATCCTCCGGATCCGGCCGTCCTTCAGCGCCCGGACCAGCTCAGCGGACCCGCCGGCAGGGCGCACCTTCGACCCCTTCCGGGCGAAAAGCACCAGCCGGCCCTGCCCATAGACACGGCCAGGACCCTCGGCCCGGCCTGACGCCACCAGGCGGCGCGCCAGGCTGGCCTCGGCGCTGAGGAAAACTTCGAACGGAGCGCCCGCCTCGATCTGGCGGGTCAGGGAGCCGGAGGACCCGAAGGTCAGACGGACCGGTCCGCCGCCGGCGCGCCGAAACCGCTCGGCGATGAGGGGAAGGGCGCTTGTCAGGTCCGACGCCGCCGCGATGAGGGGGCCCTCCGACGCCCAGGCCCGGGTCGGCGCCAGGGCGATCAGGCTGGCCAGGGTCCGCCGGGTGAGGGACACGCGAGCACTCCAGTGTGAGGTGGGAAGCTATCCGCCCAGCGTATTCGTGTTCCCCGCCGCGCGAAAGCACGGGCGCGTGCACCCTAAGGTCCAGGTCAGGGCCGCGACTTCTTGGGCAGGGCGGCGACCTCCTCCGGAGTGAGACGCGTCAGCGTCTCTACCGAGCATCGGGACACGCCGATGGGAGTCTTCACCAGGACCGTGACATCGATCGCACCGCAGATCGAGGACGAACCGCGGCTGTCGATGGCGATCTTGTGTTCCCAGTCGAGCTCGGGGCAACGCCCCTTCATGTCGAGCCGGTAGATGTCCTTAGCCCGGACCCGGAGGTAGAGGGTCTTGTCATCGGGAGCCGCAAAACCTCGGACGTCGCGGCTGAAGAAACAGCTCTTCTGGGCTGACGGCGCGGCCTTGCCGTCCGTCTTCTCGGTCTGGGGCTTGGGTTCGGTCTGGGCCAGCGCAGCAGCGGACAGACCCAGGGTGGCCGCAGCGATCAGGGCGAGGGATCGAAACATCGCAGGACTCCTCAGGATGGATGGAACCACAAGACCTTGGAACCGCGGCGGGAAAATGACCACCCGGAACCTCAGGCCGCCGAACGGCGCGCCGGATCCACCAGCGCCCCCAGGTCGCCAGGGAGCGGGGAAGGCGCCCCAGCCGCCAGGGCGGCGACATGCTCGCCCAGCAGGGGCGCCCAGGTCAGTCCGCGGGATCCAAGGCCCCCTAGAACCAGAAGTCCAGGCGCTTCTGGGACCGCCCCGGCCAGGGGCAGGTGATCCCGGGTGGTCGCGCGGATCCGGGCCCGGCCGTCGAGGGGCGCGCCGGCCAGGGCCGCGGCGAGTTCCGGCCTGGCCCGGGCGAGACTCTCAAGATTGGCCTGATGGTCCGCCTCTGTCAGTTCGGTGGAGGTCTCGCCGCGCCGGAAGGTGGCGCCGAAAAGGAACCCCGCCGCCATGGGGGCGATGTAACCGCCCCAGCCTGCCGCCCAGGGAGTTTCCGGGCCAGGGTCGGCGATCCAGCTGGCCTGGCCTCGGACGGGCAGGATGGGCGCCCCTGTCCAGAGGCGGGCAAGCTCGGCTCCGGCCGCCAGGATCACCGTCCGGAAGGTCTGCGCCTCGCCAGCCGCGGTCGTCAGGCGCCAACCGCCCTCCACGGGTTCCAAGCGCTCGACGCGCCCGCGGAGATCTGCGTCACACCAGCTGGCGAGGACCTCGCGGGGGTCCAGGCTGAGCGCGTCAGGCTGGTCCAGGCCTGCCCGGTGCGTCGGCTCCCCCAGCCGTTGCGAGGCGGCGGTCGGGTCCAGACGTCGCAACGCCCCTTCCGGAAAAAGGTCCGAGGCAGCGATCCGGGCGAACCGGTCCGGGTCCCTCTCGCTCGCCGCCAACTGCAGCACCCCTCGCGAGATCACCGCCCGGGGCAGGGCGGCGTAGACGTCCAGGGCCCGGAGGTAGGCCTGGGCCGCCAGCCGGGCGACGGGCCCCAGGCCGGCGTCCAGGCGCGGCGTCACCAGGCCGGCGGGATTGCCGGAAGCGCCCGCCCCCGGAGCCTCGGCCTCGAACTGGACCACCTCAACGCCCAGGGCCAGGAGGGCGCGACGGACTGCGGCCCCGGCGATCCCGGCGCCGATCACCGCCGCGGGCCCGGCAAGTCCGGGCGTCGTCACCTGGCCGGGGAGGACCGCCTCCAGGCGCTCGCGCTTGCGGCCATGGCCGGGCGCCCGACTCACTTCGAAGCCCGCAGCTGCCAACCCCCGGCGGACCTGTCCGGCGACGGTGAAGGTGGCGACCCGGGCGCCCGGGGCGGACCGTGCGGCCACCGCCTGGAGGACCTCGTCCCGCCACATGTCGGGATTGAGGGCCGGGGCGAAGCCGTCGAGGAACCAGGCGTCCGCCCGTCCTCCCCACCGGGAGAGGGCCTCCCCCGCCTCCATGAGGGCGAGGTCCAGGCTCGCGCGCGACTCCGGCAGGTCGATCCGGTGAAAGCCCCGGCGCTTTCCGGGCCATTGGGCAAGGAGGGGCGCCGCCAGGCTCGCAAGCTCCGGCCAGGCGGAGAGGGCGCGCGCGGCGTCCTCCCGCGGCATCAGGTGGGCCTCGACGCTGAAAAGGTGCAGGCGCCCGCCCGGGGGGGCCTCCCTGCGCCAAAGGTCCAGCAGGGCGAGGATGTTGAGCCCCGTCCCGAAACCCAGCTCGGCGACGGTGAAGCTCCGGCGTCCCGCCCAGGCCCCCGGCAGGCCGCAGCCCTGGAGGAAGACGGCCCGGGACTCCGCCAGCCCATCATCGGCGCCGAAGTAGGCGTCGCGGTAGAGGGACGAACGGGGTCTCCCGTCCTCGGTCCATTCGATCGGCGCGTCACCCGGGCTCATGCGCCGACCTAGTCCCGGCGACCGTCCCGTCGCAAGGGGCATCCTTGAGGGTGCACGGGCGGCCCCGAGTCGCTAGAACAGCGGCAAGGGGAGGCCGTCCATCCATGTCCAGCACCGTTCCGGGTTTTGCTTTCCGCCGCCTGCGGTTCGACCTGCCGGCTGTCGGGGGCTATGGGACCGCCATCGAAATGGGCCCCCAGGATCGCCCGGTGGACATCGTCTTCTCCCACGCCAACGGCTTCAACGCCCTGACCTACCGCTCGATCCTTGGCCCCCTTTCTGACCGGCTGAGGATCATCGCCGTCGACCAGCGCGGCCATGGCCTGTCCGGCCTGCCGCCGCGCCTCGGGGACCCGGCCCGCAACTGGTACGACCTCGTACCTGACCTGAAGGCGGTGCTGGAAGCGCTCGATATCCGGAACGCCGTCCTGGGCGGTCATTCCATGGGCGGGACGGTCAGCCTGATGGCCGCGGCCGAGAGCCCCGGCCGGGTCCGGGGCATCGCCCTGTTCGATCCCGTGGTCATGCCGCCCGGCTTCGCCGCCCAGAACGGGAACCGACCGCTCAACACCGACAATCCCCTGCTGCAGGGCGCCCTGCGCCGGCGTGCGGTCTTCCCCAGCAAGGCGGCGGTGATCGCTTCCTATTCCGGAAAGGGCGCTTTCCGCGCCTGGACCCCCGACATGCTGGCCGACTACGTGGAGGACGGCTTCCACGACACGCCCTCGGGGGAGGTGGAGCTGAACTGCAATCCGGCCTGGGAGGCCTCCAACTTCGCCAGCCACGGCCATGACCCCTGGCCGTCCTTCGAGGCCGCCGGCGTCCCGATCCGCATCCTCAAGGCCGAGACAGGCTCGACCTGTCGTTCCGACGGCCACGAGGCCGACCTCACCGCCAGCGGCCGGGTCCGGCTTGAGGTGATCCCGGGGACCACCCACTTCCTGCCCATGGAGAGGCCGGACCTCGTCCGGACCACCCTCCTGGACCTGCTGGGCCAGGCCACGGGCGCATAAGCCTCGCGCCCGGCCGGGCGACCCGCTCGAGAGGCCGCCGGCGCCCCCGCAGCCCTCCTTCGCGCGGCGCGCTCCACAAGGGGGTTTATCCCTCCCCGCCCTCCAGCTGCAGGAACCAGACCCTTGCGGCGCCCCAGGTGCGGGCGTCGAGGAGGGTGTAGCCGGCGACTTCAGGGGCCGGCTCGCCGGCGCCGGTCTCAAGCACGGCCAGAGCCCCGGGGGCAAGCCAGCCGCCATCGCGAAGGCGGGCCAGGGCGACCTCGCCCAGGCCCAGGGCATAGGGCGGATCCAGGAAGGCCAGGGTGAAGGCGGGGCCGTCGGCGCCGGGGCGAACGCCGAGGTCCGTGGCGTCGCGGCGGTGGATGCGGGTCTTGCCGAACAGGGCGAAGGCCTCGGCGTTGTCGCGGATGGCGCCCCGGGCGGCGGCGTCGGTTTCCACGAAGAGGCAGAAGGCCGCCCCCCTGGAAAGGGCCTCGAAGCCCAGGGCGCCCGATCCCGCGAAGAGATCGATGACCCGCGCGCCGGCGAGGGACGGCGCCCAGCCGGCGTGCTCGAGGATGTTGAAGACGGCCTGCCGGGCGCGGTCGGAGGTAGGCCGGGTCCCCTGGCCCGGCGGCGCGGCGAGGCTTCGGCCCTTCAGGGCGCCGGAAACAATGCGCATGGCGGGATCGCCTCGGTCGGGTCTAGGGTGCGAAAAAGAAAACCTCAGGGGAGGACCTGATGAGCCTGGTGACCCGCGAACGCAAGGGGTCGGCGGTCGTGCTGACCTACGCCAACCCGCCCTGGGGGACCATGACCGCGGCCGGCGCCCGGGAGATGTACGCCCTGGCCAAGGCCGCCCTGGACGACCCGGAAGTCCGCTGCCTGATCCTGACGGGAGGCGTGCCCGGCGTCTTCATCCGCCACTACGACGTGGACGAGCTGGCCGATATGAGCGCCCGCCTGCAGGACGGCCCGCCTCCACCGCCGCCACGCGCCGGAGCCCCGCCGCCGCCGCCCGGGTTCCTGGAGATGACAGACATCATCGCCGCAGCCGACAAGCCGGTGGTGGCGGCCATCAACGGCCTCTGCCAGGGTGGCGGCTTCGAGCTGGCCCTGGCCTGCGACATTCGCATCGCCACGCCGGAGGCGGCCTCGATCGGCCTGCCCGAGACCCGGATCGGCATCTTCCCCGGCGGCGGCGGCACCCAGCGCCTGCCGCGCGTGGTGGGCGAGTCCAGGGCCCTCGAGATCATCCTGCGCGGTCTGACCTTCACGGGGACGGAGGCCCACGCCATCGGCCTGGTGCATGAGCTGTCCTCAGATCCCCTGGCCCGGGCGCTGGAGATGGCGCGCGAATGGGAGGGTCGCGGGGCCGAAGGCATCGCCGCCGCCAAGCGGCTTACCCGCGCGGCCCTCGATCGCCCCCTTTCGGAGGGCCTTTCCGAGGAGCGCCGCTCCTTCCTGGAGGTGATGCGGACCGCTTCGGCCCGCGCGGCCCTGGAGGGCGCCCGCCAGCCGGTGGAGATCCAGAAGGTCTGACCGCGTGCGCCTTCTTTCCGCCGCCAGGGCCGCCCAGGTCGGTCATGCCGGGCCGGGGGGCGTCAGGCTTGCGCGCCGGGCCCTTGCGGGGCGGCCGGGGGCCGGCCGCCTTGGCCTTGGGCCGGGCCCAGCCGGGCTTGTAGGCGGGCCGGGCGCGGGCCTCGGGAGCCCCTGTAGCGGCGACCGGCCCCGCCGCCGCCTCCCGGCGCTTCTCGGAGACGGGCGCACGGCGGCTCCACTGGGGCCGGTCGCCCCGGGGCAGATCCTCGGGCGCGATGAGGTCTGAGAAGAGCTCGCGGATGACCCGGGGACCGACCTCCTCGATCTCGCCCGGCGGCAGGGTGGAGAGGGCGAAGGGGCCGTAGGCCAGGCGGATCAGCCGGTTGACCTTCAGGCCCACCGATTCGAGCACCTTTCGGACCTCACGGTTCTTGCCCTCGGAAAGGGTGACGCTGATCCACAGGTTGGCGCCGGAGGCGCCGTCGCGGGCCTTGTCGATCACCGCCTCGACGGGGCCGTAGCGGACGCCATCCACGGTGACACCCGCCTTGAGGGCGTCGAGGCGGTCCTGGGTGATGCGGCCGAAGGCCCGGGCCCGGTAGCGGCGGACCAGGCCCGTGGAGGGAAGCTCAAGGGCCCGCGCAAGGCCACCGTCATTGGTCAGAAGGAGAAGGCCCTCGGTGGTCAGGTCAAGGCGGCCGACCGAGATCAGGCGGGGCAGGCCCTGTGGCAGGGCCTGGAAGACGGTGGGACGGCCCTGGGGATCCTTGTGCGAGGTCACCAGGCCCGAGGGCTTGTGATAGCGGAAAAGGCGGGCGGGCTCAGGCTCGCCCACCACCTCGCCGTCCACGGTCAGAATGTCCCCGGCGTCGATACGGACGGCGGGCGTGGTCAGGGTACGGCCATTGATGGCCACCCGGCCCTCAGCGATCAGGCGCTCGACCTCGCGCCGCGAGGCGACGCCGGCCCGGGCGAGGGCCTTGGCGATGCGCTCACCGCTCCCTTCCGGGGATTGACCTTCGTCCCGGCCGGGGGTTCGTAACGGATCGTGGATCATGATCGGGAGTACATGCGCATTGCGCTGGCCGAGGCGCAAGCCGCTGCGGACCGGGGGGAGACCCCCGTGGGCGCCGTCGTGGTCGATCCCGCGACCGGCGAAGTCGTCGCCGCGGCGGGCAACGCCCCGATCGGCGAGTCCGATCCCACCGCCCACGCGGAAATCCGCGCCCTGAGGACGGCGGCCCGGAAACGGGGAAACTACCGGCTGACCGGCCTGACCCTCTACGTGACCCTGGAGCCCTGCCCCATGTGCGCCGGGGCGATCAGCCACGCCCGGATCGGGCGGGTGGTGTTCGGCGCGGACGATCCCAAGGGCGGCGGCGTCCTGCAGGGCGCACGCGTCTTCGACCAGCCGACCTGCCACTGGCGGCCTGAGGTCGAGGGCGGCGTGCTCGCAGCGGAGTCCGCAGACCTGCTCAAGGGGTTCTTCCGCGCCCGGCGCGGCCGCCGGTCAGGTGAGGCGACGGCGGTAGAGGGCGAGGAGGGCTGACCAGGCCCGTTCGGCGGCCTCGGGATTGTAGACGGCGGATCCCGGAACGCACCATCCGTGGCGGGCCCCCGCGTAAACCTCGACCTCCGCGGGTCTGCCGGAGGCGCGAAAGGCGGCGCGGAGAGCCTCCTTGGCCTGAGGCTCCTTCTGGTCGTCGTCCTCGGCGATGGCGACCAGAAACTCAGCCCGGGTGCGGGCGATGAGCCGGTGCGGACTGTCCGCCGCCGCGGTGACCAGGCCTCCGCCATGGAAGGAGCCGACGGCGACGACCCGGTCCGGGAGGGCGGCGGCGGCGAGGAAGGACATAGGCCCGCCCATGCAGTAGCCCTGGACGCCGGCGCCCTTGCCGGGATCGACCAGGGACTGGCCGTCCAGCCAGGCGAAGCAGGCGATGGCGTCACGGGCCGTCGCCTCGGGGGTGAGGGCGGACCTGAGCTCCATCAGCTTCGCCCGGTCGGCGGGATCGGCCCAGTTGACGGGCCCGGCGGGAATCGGCGCCCGGCCCTTGCGGTAGTGGGGATTGGGAACGAGGACGGCGTAGCCCTCGGCGGCGAGGCGGCTGGCCATCTGCCGAAAGACGGGCCTCAGGCCCATGAGGTCGGTCCAAACCAGGACCGCCGGCCAACCGCCGGCGGGCGCCCTGCCGACGGGATGGACGAAGACGGCGTCGCAGTCGCCGTCCGGCGTCTGGACCTCGACGTCCATCTCCATGACTCTGAGGGCGGCGGCGGCCGGCGCCGAGGCGGCGACCGCGGCGCCGGCTGCGAGGACGCCAAGATCACGCCGGGAGAGGCTTGAACCTTCAGGTTCGTCCTTTGGGGTGCGGCAGTCTTCGGACATGGGCGGCTCCTTGCGGGACAGGAGACCTGACTATGCCCCTGCCCGCGTCGCCTGTCAGCCCAGCCTGGCGTCGGCTGCAGCCCGGGCGGCGGCGGGGTCAACCTCGCGCCCCTGGGCGCCAAGGGCGTCCGCCAGGGCGGTGAGACAGAGGCGGACATGCCAGGGCGTGGCCGAGGCGCCCATGAGGCCGATGCGCCAGACCTGGCCCTTGAGGGGACCAAGGCCTGCGCCGATCTCCAGATCCCAGCGGGCGAGCATGTGCGCCCGCACGGCCGCCTCATCCACGCCATCGGGAACCCGGACCGTGTTCAGCTGGGGCAGGCGGTGCTCCGGCGCCACAAGCATGGCGAGGCCGAGGGCCTCCAGCCCGGCGACCAGGGCCTCATGCACCCGGGCGTGGCGGACATAGACCGCCTGCTGACCCTCCTCGAAGAGGGCGACCAGGGACTCATGCAGGCCATAGAGGGCGTTTATGGGCGCAGTGTGATGATAGGTGCGGCCGCCCTCCCCGCCCCAGTAGGCCATGAGCAGGCTGACATCGAGCAGCCAGTTGCGGACCGGGGTGGTGCGGGCGGCGACGGCGGCGAGGGCGCGGCGCGAGAAGGCCACAGGGGAGAGGCCCGGAGGGGCCGAGAGGCACTTCTGGGTCCCGGAATAAAGGACGTCGGCGTCCCAGCCCGCAGCGTCCACCGGCACGCCGCCGAGGGAGGTGACACAGTCGACGATGGACAGGGCGCCGTGACGGCGGGCGAGGGCGCAGAGGGCGGCGGCGTCGGAGCGTACGCCTGTGGAGGTCTCGGCGTGGACGAAGGCGAGGACCTTGGCGGGGCCCTGCGCCAGGGCCGCCTCGACGGCGGCGACATCAACCGGCTCGCCCCAGGGAACGTCGACCCGGATCACCTCGGCGCCGGCCCGGCCGGCCATGTCGACCATGCGGCCGCCGAAGACGCCGTTGACGGCGATCACGGCCCGGTCGCCCGGCTCCAGGAGGTTCATGAGGGCGCCCTCCATGCCCGCCGTCCCGGGCGCAGGCAGAGGCACGCAGGCGTGGTCCGGCGCATTGAAGAGCCGGGCCAGGGCGGCCTTGATCTCTTCCATCAGGTCCTGGAAGGCGGGGTCCAGGTGCCCGACCGTCGGCCGGGCCAGGGCCGAGAGGACCCGGGGGCTGACGTCTGAGGGGCCAGGCCCCATGAGGATGCGCCTCGGCGGCTGAAAGCTCTGCATGTCGCCCTCCCTGTTCGGCGCGCGACGATTAGGCGAAGCCGGCGCGCCTGTCAGCACCCGCGATCAGCGGAAGGGCGGCTCGTCAAAGCTGCGCAGCTTGCGCGAGTGGAGGCCGGCCCCCTCCCGGCGCAGCAGGTCGACCGTGGCGAGGCCGATCTGGAGGTGCTGGCCGATGGCCCGGTCATAGAAGGCGTTGGCCTGGCCGGGCAGCTTGATCTCGCCATGCAGGGGCTTGTCGGAGACACACAGGAGGGTGCCGTAGGGCACGCGGAAGCGATAGCCCTGGGCGGCGATGGTGGCGCTCTCCATGTCGATGGCCACGGCCCGCGACTGGTTGAAGCGCAAGGCGCTTGAGGAGTAGCGCAGCTCCCAGTTGCGGTCATCGGTGGTGACCACCGTGCCGGTGCGCAGGCGCCGCTTGAGGGCCTCGCCGCTTTCGCCCGTCACGCTCTCGGCGGCCCGGCCGAGGGCCACCTGGACCTCGGCGATCGGCGGGATGGGGATCTCCGGCGGCAGAACATCGTCAAGGACGTGATCATCGCGCAGATAGGCGTGAGCCAGGACGTAGTCACCGATGGTCTGGGAGCCGCGCAACCCGCCGCAGTGACCGATCATCAGCCAGGCCTCGGGACGCAGGACGGCGAGATGGTCGGTGATGGTCTTGGCGTTGGAGGGCCCGACGCCGATGTTCACCAGGGTCACCCCCCGCCGGCCCGGAGCCATGAGATGGTAGGCCGGCATCTGGTGCCGACGCCAGGGCGCATCGGCCACGGCCTGCTCCGGATCGGGGGTCTGCGGCGTCACCAACACCCCGCCGGCGGCGGAGAGGGCGGTGTAGCCTTCGCCGCTCCGGAGCCGCTCGCAGGACCAGCGGACGAACTCATCCACATAGCGGTGGTAGTTGGTGAACAGCACATAGGACTGGACATGCTCTGCAGGCGTGCCCGTGTAGTGGGTCAGCCGGGCGAGGGAGAAGTCGGTCCTCAGGCCGTCGAACAGGGCGAGCGGACGCGGCGTATCGGGCGCCGAGACCCAGGATCCGTCGGCGACCTCATCACCGATGTGAGCGAGTTCCGTGGTCGGAAAGTGGCGGGCGATCCCGGCAGATCCGGCATCGGCGCGAGCGAGGTCGACCGAGCTATCCAGAACGTAGGCGAAGGGAATCTCCTGGGAGGACAGGCCCACGCTGACCCGGACATCGAAGTCCGACATCAGAAGGGAAAGCTGTTCCTGGAGGAAGTCGCGGAAGTGACGGGGCCGGGTGACCGTCGTCTCATAGACGCCCGGGGCCCCAAGGCGGGCGTAGGCCCGGGCGAGGCGGGGGAAGTCCTGGCCCGGCGGCCACTCGAGTCTCAGCGACGGATAGGCGAAGGCGCCTCTGGCGCGCAGGGCCGGGTCCGGCGGGACGCCGTCGGAGAGGAAAGCCTGAAGGGCGGTCCGGAGGGCGGTGACGGAAGCGTCGTATCCGGCCTCCAGCGCATCGCAGATGCGCGCAGCGTCGTCGAGTTTTCTCATGCCTGTTGATAGCCCGCCCGCTTCCGGATTTCGAGGGGGCTGGACGGGAAGGTCCCGGCCAGCTGGCGCACCGCGCCGGTCTTCCCAGGTCGGCAGGCCCTCCCCATATTCCGGACACACGCAGTGACCGGTGGAGACCCATGCGCAACACCCTGAAGACCTTCACCCTGCTGGCCGCCCTCTCGGCCATCTTCGTGGGGATCGGCTACAGCATGGCCGGCCTGAACGGCATGCTGATCGCCCTCGGCCTCGCCGTGGCGATGAACCTCTTCAGCTACTGGAACTCGGACAAGCTTGTTCTCAGGATGTACCGGGCCCAGCCTGCGGACGAGTCCCACCCCGACGCCCGCGTGCGGGCCTATGTGGCGGACGTCAAGGAACTGGCGGCGCGGGCGCAGATGCCGCTCCCGAAAATCTACATCATCGATCAGGACCAGCCCAACGCCTTCGCGACCGGACGCAACCCCGAGAACGCCGCCGTCGCGGCGACACGCGGTCTTCTGCAGATGCTGGACCGGCGCGAGATCCGCGGCGTCATGGCTCATGAACTGGCCCATGTCATGCACCGCGACACCCTGACCATGACGGTGACCGCGACCCTTGCGGGAGCCATCTCCACCCTGGCGAACCTGGCCGCCTTCAGCGGCCTGTCGGGCGACAGCGAGCGCCGCGGACCCGGTCTGCTGGGCATAGTGGTGATGATCCTGGCGCCCCTGGCCGCCGCCCTGGTGCAGATGGCCATCAGCCGCAGCCGGGAGTACGAAGCTGACCGGGCCGGTGCGGAGATGTCAGGCGACCCTGAGGCCCTGGCGAGCGCCCTGCGGAAGATCGAGGCCTACGCAAAGGGGGTGCGCAACCCCGAGGCCGAAGCCAATCCCGCGACGAGCCATATGTTCATCATCAACCCGCTGCATGGCGAGGGGGTGGACAACCTGTTCTCCACCCATCCGTCCACCGCGAACCGGGTGGCGGCCCTGATGGAGATGGCTGGAAGGCGTTAGGCGCGGCCCGAAGGCCCTGACCACGGCTCCCTCTGAAGGGGACGAAAGCGGCCTGTCCTTGCGTCTTGATCAGAGCCGGACGGAGGGCTACTCCGCCGGTTCCTGCTGACGGCGGGCGAGGAGGCGGTCGAACTCTGTCCAGACTCCGGAATCGCCGTGCCACTGGCCGCGGGTGGCGGCCTTGGAATATTCGGTCGACCGGGCCTCGAAGAAGTTGGCGTGCTCGACCCCCGAGATCATCGACTGAAGCCAGGGCAGCGGGTTCTCCTTGACCCCGTAGACCTCGGGCAGGGCCAGCTGGCGCAGGCGCCAGTCGGCGATGAATCGGATGTAGGCCTTGATGTCGTCCGGGGTCATGCCCTGGACCTCGCCGGCGGAGAAGGCCAGGTCGATGAACTTGTCCTCGAGGCTGACCACCGTCTTGCAGCAGTCGACGATGTCGTCGGCCACGGCGGGTGTGACGGCGCCGGTCTCCTGGTTGAAGGCGTGGTAGAGCTTGATGATGCCTTCGCAGTGCAGGCTCTCGTCGCGCACCGACCAGGACACGATCTGTCCCATGCCCTTCATCTTGTTGTGCCGCGGGAAGTTCATCAGCATGGCGAAGCTGGCGAACAACTGGAGCCCCTCGGTGAAGGCGCCGAACATGGCCAGGGTGCGCGCGATGTCCGCCTCTGTGTCGACCCCGAACTTCTGCATGTAGTCATGCTTGGCCTTGAGTTCCTCGAACTCCAGGAAGGCCGTGAACTCCGAGTCGGGCATGCCGATCGTCTCGAGCAGAAGCGCGTAGGCGGCGATGTGGATCGTCTCCATGTTGGAGAACGAGGCCAGCATCATCTTGATCTCAGTCGGACGGAAGACGCGCGCGTAGCGCTCCATGTAGTTGTCGTTCACCTCGACGTCCGACTGGGTGAAGAAGCGGAAGATCTGGGTCAGAAGGTTCCGCTCGCGGTCGTTGAGCTTGGCGGCCCAATCCTTGAGGTCCTCGCCGAGGGGCACTTCCTCGGGCATCCAGTGGACCTGCTGCTGGCGCTTCCAGAACTCGTAGGCCCAAGGATAACGGAAGGGCTTGTAGGCGTAGGACGGCGTGAGCAGGCCGGGCAGGGCGGACTTGGCGGGCACGGTCAGGCTCTCCTCGGGAACGCGATTGAACACTTCAACTCAGGGGTCGATCTAGGCATGTGTCGCCCCCGATATCTAGGGGGTCTCTCACATCCGGACCCAACATGTTGTGAATGGCCTGGGGACGGCCCGCCTATTGGCAGGCCAGGCATTCCTCGTAGTCTGTGCGGCCGGCGTCGACCATATCGATGTTCTCCACCGCTTCGGCGCCCGCATGAGCCGCGCGCTGCACCGACTTCGAGCGCAGATAATAGAGGGATTTGCACCCCTGCTCCCAGGCCGACCAGTGAAGCATGTGGAGATCCCACTTATCGACATCGCCCGGCAGGAAGATGTTCACCGACTGGGACTGGCAGATGTCCGGCGTGCGGTCCGCCGCCAGTTCGATCACCCAGCGCTGGTCCAGCTCGAAGGCGGTCTTGAAGACATCCTTTTCGTCCTGGGTCAGGACATCGAGGTGCTGGACCGAACCCTCGTTCTCGAGGATCGAATCCCAGACCGGCGGGGTGTTCTGGCCCCGGGTCTCCAGAAGGCGCTCCAGGTAGGGATTGCGGACCGCGAAGGTGCCCGAGAGGGTCTTGTGGGTGTAGATGTTGGCCGGGATCGGCTCGATGCCGGCGCTGGTCCCGCCGCAGATGATGGAGATCGAAGCCGTCGGGGCGATGGCCAGCTTGTGCGAGAAGCGCTCCATCACGCCGCGCTCGGCGGCGTCCGGGCAGGGCCCGCGCTCGGCGGCCAGCACCCTGGAGGCGGCGTCGCACTGACGGCGCAGGTGCTTGAAGAGCCGCATGTTCCAGGACTTGGCCATGGCCGACTCGAACGGAACGTTCTGGCTCTGGAGGAAGGAGTGGAAGCCCATCAGGCCCAGGCCCACGGAGCGCTCCCGCCGGGCGGCGTAAATGGCGTTGGCCATGCTGGACGGCGCCCGGGTGATGAAATCCTCGAGCACATTGTCGAGGAAGCGCATGACATCCTCGATGAAGGTGGGGTGGTCGCGCCACTCCAGGAAGGTCTCGGCGTTCACCGAAGACAGGCAGCAGACCGCAGTGCGTTCCTTGCCAAGGTGATCCATACCGGTGTGGAGCATGATCTCCGAGCAGAGGTTCGACTGCCGGACCGACAATCCGAGGTCGCGCTGATGCTGCGGCATGGACCGGTTCACCGTGTCGGAGAAGATCAGATAGGGCTCGCCGGTCTGGAGACGAATCTCCAGGATCTTCTGCCAGAGGCTGCGGGCGTCGACCTCACGCAACACCTCGCCGGTCTTGGGAGAGCGAAGGCCAAACGGCGCACCCTCCCGGACAGCCTCCATGAACTCGTCTGTGATGGAGATGCCGTGGTGGAGATTCAGGGACTTGCGGTTGAAGTCGCCGGACGGCTTCCGGATCTCGAGGAACTCCTCGATCTCCGGGTGGTGGATGTCCAGGTAGACGGCCGCAGACCCGCGACGAAGGGACCCCTGGCTGATGGCGAGGGTCAGGCTGTCCATCACCCGGATGAAGGGGATGATTCCGCTGGTCTGCCCGGCGCCCTTGACCTTCTCGCCGATCGAACGGACCCCGCCCCAGTAGGTGCCGATGCCGCCGCCGTTCGAGGCGAGGGCGACATTCTCGTTCCACACCCCCTGGATCCCGTCGAGGGAATCATTCACGGCGTTCAGGAAGCAGGAGATGGGCAAACCGCGATCGGCGCCGCCATTGGACAGGACAGGGGTCGCCGGCATGAACCAGAGGCGGGAAATGTAGTCGTAGACGCGCTGGGCGTGTTCGGCATCGTCCGCATAAGCCTTAGCCACGCGCGCGAACATATCCTGGTAGGATTCGCCCGGCAGGAGATAACGGTCTTCCAGGGTGGTCTTACCGAAGTCGGTCAGCAGGGCGTCCCGCGACCGGTCCACCTCGACCTTCCGCACCAGCTGCAGCTGGGGACGCTCCACACGTTCGGGCTGGCCTTGCGCGACCGCCTCAATCCTGCGCCTGACTGCTTCTCCGCCGCTCATGCCCTGCACCCGCAATCCTCACCGGCGCAACGGAAACCCTCCGCCAGCGCCATCCCAGTAAACGTCTATATCTAGTGGGCGCCCCGCCCGACTACGCAACATCATGGGGCCATGACCCTAACGACTCGTCAACGGGGCGGGCGGGTTCTCCCCCGGAGTTTTTTACTAACAACAGGTTAACTCGGGGCTTGACGCTTGAACATGCTCGAGTTTCAGCGCCCTGCGGGCGAGTGATTCACGAGACTGTGAACTCAATCCGTATGGGACGTGGCCGCTCAAGACGAAGGCGATCCCGCACGAAAAAGGGGCCCGGTCTTTCGACCGGGCCCCGATATCTCAAGGCGTCTCCGCCCCGGATCGAGATCAGAAGTTGATATCGATCGTCGAACGACGGTTCAGGGGTTCCTTCACGCCGTCACCAGTGGCGACTGCGAGTTCGGTTTCGCCCTTCCAGTCGACCTGCATCACCTGCTGGCCCACGCCCTGCCCCACCAGGGCGTCGGCGACAGCCTTGGCCCGACGTTCGGAGAGGCGGACGTTATAGGCCGGCGAGCCGGACGAGTCGGTGTGACCGACCACGATCACGCGGGTGGCGTTGCCAGCCTTGGCGTACTCAGCGGCTTCCGTGACGATGGTCTGGGCTTCCGGCGTCAGGATGGACTGATCAAACGGGAAGTAGACCACGAACTGCCGGGCCTCGTAGGCCGGCGGCGGCGGAGGCGGCGGCGGCGGCGGCGGAGGCGGAGGCGGCGGAGGCGGCGGAGGCGGAGGCGGCGGAGGCGGCGGAGGCGGCGCGAAGGAGTACCGCAGGCCGATGGTCAGAGACTGGTCCTCATAGGCGCCATCGAATGCGCCGGGCTGAAGGGCATGAGAGCCCCGCGACGCAAAGGTCAGGTCCGAACCGCCCAGATAGCGATAGGTCAGATCCGCATCGAGGCGATCGGTGATCGCCCAGGCCACGCCGGCGATACCCTGCCAGGCGAACGCCACATCATCGTCATCGATGGTGAGGTTCTGGATGGCCGGGTTCGCCGCGGTCGCGGCGGGGCCCACCGGGGTGATGGTCGAGAACTGCCCGACAACCCTGTCCACACGGGTCTGGTTGACACCAACGCCAACACCGAGGAACGGGTTGAGCGCCGAGTCCGGCATGATGTCATAGATGACATTGCCCATCAGGGTCAGAGCCCGCAGATCGCCGGTGGGCGAGCCGCAGTTGGGGGCCGCTGCCGTCCGGACCACGCCGGCCGTGCAGAGGCCAAGGATGGCGTTGCTGGAGCCGCCGCGGATCGAGTCGATGCTGCCGAACCGGTAACCGCCCTCAAGCTCGACACGCCAGTTGCTGGAAACCTGGTAGCCGAGACGTGCGAACCCGCTCCAGTCTTCGGCCTGGTTGATCGACCAGTTGTAGGGCTTGCCGTTTGCGGAGTTGTTGCTCGACGTCGCATCAATGCCCGCCGGCCAGTGATAGCCGAGGTCAAGCGCGCCGTACCAGCCAACTTCACGGGCAGACGCCCCGGTGGCGATGGTGACAGCGGCCAAAGCCGCCCCAGCCAGGAGTTTGAATTTCATATCAGAGCCCTCTCTTGCCCGTCTGCGGGATCGAAGCCGCCAAGACATCCTTATAACAGGACACTCGCACCGCGAAAGTGTCGTCATCGCAACACTGGCGTGTATTCGGTCCGCACGTCCGAGGCAAGCTCCAGCGCTCGCCTCGGCCTTCAGCCGCCCTCGGGACTGGTCTTGGCGAGAAATCCGTCCCCCCGGTTCAGTTCCCGGCGGAACTCATCGCGCCGTTCGTGAATCGAGGCGATCACTGGCCCGGCCGGGACGCCGACGCCGACGAGCACCGCCTCGGATAGCTGAAGACTGGCCTCGATGGTTTCCGGCACCGCATCGCTCACGCCAAGATCGTAGAGCCTCAGGGCCTCCTGGCTGTCTCGCGCGCGGGCGACAATGACGATGTCTGCTCTCTGGTCCCGGGCCAGGGCCACCAGAGCCTCGACGCCCCCGCCGCCGTCTCCGTTTGAATCGGCGGTGATGACGAGCGCCCTCGCCGTATCGAGACCGCAGCGCTGCAGGAACCCAGGGCGGGAGGCGTCGCCGAAATAGAGGTTCCGGCCGCTGCGGCGGCCCCGCTCAACCACCCCTGCGTCCATATCGACGGCCGCCCAGGGAACCCCGTGCCGGTCAAGCATTTCCCCCACCAGGCGGCCGACCCGCCCGAAGCCGACAATGAGCACGCGCCCCTCGGGCGCGCGGGCGGCTCCGGTGGTCGCCTCCGAAACCCCCGCCGTCGCCCGACCCGCAACGCGAAGGCCCAGGGCGGCGAGGGCGGGAATACACATCATCGAGACGGTCGCGGACACCAGCAGACTCTGGCCAAGGTCCTCCGGGACCAAGCCCTTGTCCATGGCGGAGGCCAGAATGACGAAGGCGAACTCGCCGCTGGCCGCCAGAAGGAGAGCGGCCTCCGCCGCCGACCGCGAGGTGAGGCCGAACGCCCTCGCGAGACCAAAGATCAAGGCCGCATTGATCGCCATCAGCCCGAAGGTCACGCCCAGGATCTGCAGGGGCTCGCGAAGGAGCAGGCCGACGTCCAGGCCCGCGCCCACCGCCAGGAAGAAAAGCCCGAGCAGCAGCCCCTTGAAGGGCTCGATCACCTGTTCAACCTGGTGCCGGAACTCCGTCTCGGCGAGGAGCAGGCCGGCGACGAAGGCGCCAAGCGCCATGGAAAGCCCGGCCACGGCGGCCAGCAATCCCGAGCCAATGACCACCAGAAGGCAGGCGGCGACAAACAGTTCCTCGCTCCGGGCCCGCGCCACCGAGCGCATCATCGGACGCAGGAGAAAACGGCCGAAGACGAGCAGGGCCGCAACGGCCAGGGCGGCGGGCGCGAAGCTGAGAAGGCTTTCAGCAGACAGGGTCTCGCCGCCTCCCTCCCGTCCGAGGACGGCGAGGGTGATGAGGATGGGGGCTACTGCGAGATCCTGGAACAGCAGCACCGCGAATGTGATCCGTCCAGCCTGGACGTGCTGCCTCCGGTTCTCTGTCAGGATAGGCATGACCACCGCCGTCGAGGACAGGGCCATGGCCGCGCCGACTGCGGCGGCGGTGGTGACTGATGCTCCGAAGGCGTGGGTGATGAGCGCAACGATCAGGCCGCAGCCGAGCACCTGCAGGACGCCGAGTCCGAAGACATAGCGGCGCATGAGCCAGAGCCGGACCCACGACAGCTCCAGGCCGATCATGAACATGAGAAAGACGACGCCGAGTTCGCCGAGCTGTCCAAGGTCTTCCGGCGAATCAATCGTGACTTCCGCCGCCCAGGGGAAATGGGACGCCAGGGCGCCAAGCCCCGAGGGCCCCAGAACGACGCCCGCAACGAGAAACCCCAGGATCGGGCTGACCTTCCACCGCCGGAAAACGGGCACGACGATCCCGGCTGTCGCAAGAAACAGCACGACATCCTTGAACTCGCCGGGCGCCGGAAAAGCCATGGTCTCCCCCTCGATCGCGACTATGGCTCAAGGGCGCGTCAGGTGCGAGACCCCGGTGCAGTCGCCGCGGCGGGGCGTCTGCCACCGGCGGACTGTAGCTTCGGGTCCAGACGGTTCAGAATCTGCGTGATAACTCCGGGCTCAGGCGCCAATCTGGCTTCGGTCTTCGTCATCGCCCGGAGTTGTCTGTGACCCTCGCCCGCCCTCTCTTCGCAGCTCTCGCCCTTGCGGTGGCTCTGCCCGCCGCCGCCGCGGATCTCTCCGCGCCGCGAATGGGGGCCTGGGGCTTTGACCTGTCGGGCCGGGATCCAGCCACCCCGGCCTCGGAAGACTTCTTCCGCCATGCCAACGGCGTCTATCTGGACGGGCTGGAGATTCCCGCCGACCGGTCCAGCTTCGGGGCCTTCGACATGCTGCGGGAGCTTTCCGCGCAACGCATGCGCGCCGTCCTGGAGAGGGCCGTGGCGGATCCCGCGCCCTCGGAGGACCGGGCGCGGCTGGCGATCCTCTATCGGAACTACATGGACGAGGCCAGGATCGCCGAACTGGGCGCCAAGCCGATCGAGCCCGGCCTGGAAGAGATCCGCCGGACGCGCACCCATCGGGAGATCGCCCGGCTCATGGGCCGCTCGGCCAAGGGATTCGGAGGCTCGGTCTTTTCGGCCGCCATCTTCGATGACGCCCGAAATCCGCAGGCCTACGCCGTGTATCTGGGCCAGGCGGGCCTCAACCTGCCGGACCGGGATTACTATCTCGAGCCCCGCTTCGAGCGTCAACGCGCCGAATACCAGGCCTATGTGGAGCGGCTTCTGACGCTTGCCGGCTGGCCTGATCCGGGCGCCTCGGCGGACGCTATCCTCGCGTTCGAGACGAAGATCGCGAAGGCTTCCTGGACTAACGCCCAGCGCCGGAATCGGGATCGCACCTACAATCCCGCGACGCCGAGGGAACTGGCCCGCCTCGCGCCCGGCTTTCCATGGTCCGACTACCTGGAGGGCGCAGGCCTCTCCCGCGTGCCTCGCCTGATCCTGCGCGAGCAGGAGGCCTTTCCGGAAATCGCCAAGATCTTCGCGGAAACCCCTCTGGCGACCCTTAAAGCCTACATGGCTCTCAGCCTCACCGACGAGGCGGCCCCTTACATCGCGCCGGCATTCGACAATGCGAACTTCGACTTCCGGGGCAAGGTGCTGACCGGGCAGCAGGAGCAGCAGCCGCGCTGGAAGCGGGCGGTCGCCCTGGTTGACGACCAGCTCGGCGAGGCCCTGGGGCGGGACTACGTGGCCGCCTATTTCCCGCCGGAGTCCAAAGCCCTGATGGAAAGCCTGGTGGCCGACATCAAGGCCGCCATGCGCAGGCGGATCGAGGGGGTCTCCTGGATGGGCGCGGAGACCCGCGCCCGCGCCCTGGAAAAGATGTCGAAGTTCAGCGTCATGATCGGTTACCCCGAGGTCTGGCGGGACTATTCCGGGCTCCGGATGACACCGGGGGATCTCTTCGGAGACGTCTCGCGGGCCCGGGAGTGGGACTGGAACCGCCTCGTCACCCGCCTGGACAGACCCGTCGACCGACGGGAATGGTCCATGACCCCGGCGACCGTGAACGCCTACTACTCCTCGACCCGCAATGTCATCGTCTTCCCCGCCGGCATCCTGCAACCGCCCTTCTTCGATCCCAAGGCCGACATGGCGATCAACTACGGAGCCATCGGCGGGGTGATCGGACACGAGATCACCCACGGTTTCGATGACCAGGGCCGCAAATCCGACGGTGACGGTCGCCTGAACGACTGGTGGACGCCGCAGGACGCCGAACGGTTCAAGGCCGAGTCCGCGAAGCTGGGCGCACAGTACTCGGGCTTCGAGGCCCTGCCAGGCGTCTTCATCAAGGGCGACCTCACCATGGGCGAGAACATCGCAGACCTCGGCGGAATCCTGCTGGCGCTTGACGGCTACCGCGCCTCCCTGAAGGGCGCCCCCGCGCCGGTGATCGACGGCCTGACGGGCGACCAGAGGGTGTTCTACGGCTGGGCCCAGGTCTGGCGGACCAAGCTGCGCGATGATCGTGCGCGCCAGCAACTGACCACAGGGCCGCATTCGCCGCCCCAGGCGCGTGTGAACCTGCCGGTCCGGAATATCGACGCCTTCCACGAAGCCTTCGGGGTCAAGCCGGGCGACGCCATGCACCTGCCTGAGGACCAGAGGGCCCGGATCTGGTGACGCCTCAGCCCGCCCGGTCGAGAATGTTCCGGGCGGCGCGGACGCCGGTGGCGAAGACCGCCTGCAGGAGATAGCCCCCGGTCGGCGCCTCCCAGTCGATCATCTCTCCGGCGACCCAGACCCCGGGCCTCGCCCGGAGCTGGAGGCCAGGGTCAAGGTCTTCGAACCGGACGCCGCCCGCCGTCGAGATGGCGCGCTCAAGACCGGAGGTCGCCACAAGGCGCAGAGGGGTGGACTTGATCTTGCGGGCCAGGGCCAGGGGATCCGCCGGGGGTGGGCCTGCGTCGCGCAGCAGGGCGATCGCAGCGGGCGAAAGGGACAGGGCCTTGCGCAGTCGCGTCGCCAGACTGGCCTTTCGTGGCTGGCGGGCGATCCGATCCGCCAGGTCGTCGATACTCCGGTCGGGCCGCAGATCAATGGACACCCGGGCCTCGCCTGTCGACTCGACAGCGTCCCGGAGGCGGGCGGAGAGGGCGTAGATCGCCCCGCCCTCCAGACCCCGACGCGTCAGAACCACATCTCCCCGCGCAGTGGCCTCGCCGAACCGGATCTCCACGGCCTTCAGGGGGGCGCCGGCATGACGGGCGGCGAAGGCCGGCGACAGGTCGGCGACGAATCCACAGTTGGCTGGGCGGAGGGGTGCAGGCGGGACGCCAGCGGCAGCCAGCAGGTCCGTCCATCCGCCGTCCGCCCCCAGGCGGGGCCAGCTGGCGCCCCCGAGTGCAAGGAGCAGGGCGTCGGCGGCGTGGCCAACCTCGACCCCATCAGGCCCACGGAATCGTGGACGCCCGTCCGGATCCCACCCGGTCCAGGTCGAGCGGAGCCGGATTTCGACCCCGAGATCGTCCAGACGCGTCAGCCACGCCCGCACCAGGGGAGAGGCCTTGAGGGCACGTGGAAAGACCCGACCGCTGGTGCCGACAAAGGTCGCCTGGCCCAGTCCCTCGGCCCAGTCGCGAAGGGCGGCGGGCGGGAACGCCTCCAGGAATGGCGCGATCCTGTCCGACCGCGCGCTGTAGCGCCCGATCATGTCGGTGATGGGCTCGGAGTGGGTGAGGTTCAGACCGCCGCGACCCGCCATCAGAAGGCGACGGGCGGGGCTGGGCATGCGGTCATGGACGGTCACCTTCGCCCCGCCTCGGGCGAGGATCTCAGCGGCCATGAGTCCGGCGGGTCCTGCGCCTGCGATGACGACGCCGGGACGGGTCATACGATGTCACTTCCGCCATCCGGCGCCCTTCGCCCAGGCGAATCAGGCCTGCAGGAGCAGGCTCTGGCGGGGATTGGCGCCCGCCCTTGTCGCCGCTGAAATGGATTTGACGGCTTTGTCAAAGTTCCGCCGGATTCAAAAAACAACCCGCCTCCCGGCGGGTTGTCTCGGCCTTCGGCCTTGGAATTGAAGAGGGCGTTTCCTCCCCGAAACGCCGGAGATTGACGGTTCAATGGCCGCCATGTCTCTCGCAGGACAAGAATTGAGGGCAAATGCCCGGCACTGTCAACAAGCGGTTTGATCGTGCGTCCAATCTTGCAGATGCAGGTAAAAATCCTGACACTTCCGTCAAATAAGTTGCAGGGCGCTGCGCAGCCGCTCGATCGGCGGGCAGGCCGTCTCGAAGACGAAGTCGGGGCGTGAGGCCGTGACGGGCCCGCGCCCCGCGGCCGTCAGTCGGGCCGCAACACGGGCCACCAGATCGACCGGAGCCAGGAGACCATTCGGCCGGCGTACGGCCCCGAGAGCCTCCAGGTCAGGAAGGATAGGGTCCGAATCGCCACCCGGCCAGATGAGTGTCGCGGAGGCGTGGGCCGCGGCCCTGGCCTCGACGATCCTGACCAGCGATTCCGCCGCAACCAGCCCTTCCGGCGTCCATCGCGCCCGCAGGGCGGCCGTCAGCTGAGCCTGGCTCCGGAGAATGATCCCGTCACGAAGGATCTTCAGGTCATTGGCCCGCAGGGTCGCTCCGGTGGTGGTGATGTCCACCACCACATCGGCGACGCCTGCAGCCGGCGCCCCCTCAGTGGCGCCGCCGGACTCCACGATCCGATAGTCCGTCACTCCGTGGCGGGCGAAGAACTCACGGGTCTGGACAAGGTACTTTGTGGCCACCCGCAGCCGGCGGCCAGTTCGGACCAGGCGCTCATGGGCGACCTCCTCCAGGTCGGCGAGCGTCGAGACATCCAGCCAGCTGCGGGGCGCGGCGACGACCAGGTCCGCCCGGCCGAAGCCAAGAGCCCGCAGCAGCAGGGCGGACGCAGCCGCCTCCGCGCCCTGTTCCCGCAGAAGGTCCTCGCCCGTGATTCCAAGATGCGCCTCACCGGCCACCAGGGCGGAGGCGATGTCGCTGGCGGACAAGAGCCGGACCTGGACGCCGTCGACACCGCGAAGGCGGGCCCGGTAGCCCCGCTCTCCCCCGCTCATGTCGAGGCCGAGGCCACAGTCCTCGAGCCAGGACTCGACCTGCTCCTTCAATCGCCCCTTTGAGGGAATGGCGAAGATCAGCGGCTCGTTCATTGTCCCGCCTCCAGGATGGCTCGTCCGGGCAGGACCATCCCGCCCAGAGCCGATCCGGTCCACGGCGCCCCTGAGAGGCGGGCGGGAAGACCGTCGTACCGCCCGCCGGCGGCAAGGGGGCGATCGGGGCCCAGGGCGTCAGAGAGGACCTCGACGACCAGGCCGTCGTAATAGGCGAAATCGCCTCGGGGCGCGGCCTCGAAAACAGTGGCGGCAAGGCCGGCGGACGCCGCCTCGATCCTGTCCAGTCGGCGCGCCCAGTCGGTGAGTCGCGCCTGCAGGGTCCCTGCGCCTGGCGCCAGCCGGGCGATCTGCTTCAGGGCTTCCCGGGGCGTGTCCCGAACCGCCAGGAAAGCTCGGACAGCGTCCGCCTCGCCCTGAGAGAGGGCGGGCGCCAGGGCGGACTCGGAGCGGCGGATAAGCCGGGCGGCGATCTCCATCGCACCTCGCCCTCCCACCGGGGTGATGCCTGAGAGGCTCCAGATTTCCTCCAGAAGGGCCGCAGCCTCCTCTGGCGGAAGGGCGCCGAGCCGCCTTGCAATCACAGCCTCTTCCTCCCGCGGGAGGGCCGACTCGCCCGCTCCGGCCAGCTCTGCGGCCATCTGGCTGGGTCGGGCGGCCATCCGCACCAGCCGGGAAGTCTGGACCGGGCTCAGGGCGAGGGACTCTACAAAGGCGCGAAAGAGACCCGCATCACCCAGCCTTAGCGACAGGTCCCGCCGCCCCCCGCCCATCGCGGCGCGCCAGATCAGGTCCACCAGATCCGCGTCGGCCGAGACCCGATCGGCCTCTGGCGCGAACCTCTCTATGCCGATCTGCAGCACCTCCTGAGGTTCATGCGCGGAGGCCCGGAAGACAAGCCCCTCATAGGCGTAGTCCCGGGTCGCCGCACCGGACGCAAGGTGCAGCCGTGCCACGGGCGTGGTGAGGTCCGGGCGAAGGCAGAGTTCTTCCCCACCCGCCGCCTGAAGCACGAAGAGCTGAGAGCGGAGGGCCTCTCCCGCCAGGTCAAGGATCAAGGACAGGGGCTGAAGGACCGGGGGTTGCACCCAGTCCGCTCCGGTCTCCCGAAAAGGCGTGCGGATCGCCTCGAGCCGGGCTTGCGGAAGAGCCGGGGTCTGGATCATGGCGCGTCCCCCAGGATGCGCCGGACCACGCCGACCAACTGGTCGCGGGGGACGGTCTGCTGGCCCGGGCGTTCGGCCCGCCAGGCGGCGTTGTCCGTGACGTCGGAGGCGAGGGCCCGGCCGAGGTCGAGGTCCTTGATGGTGACCGTCCCGGCGGCGATCTCGTCACCCCCCAGGATGACGGCGGCGGGAGACAGACGGCGGTCGGCGTACTTCATCTGGGCCTTCATCCCGGAAGCGCCGAGATAGACCTCGGCGGCGATCCCGGCGGCCCGCAGTTCGGCGGCCACGGCGAAGTAGGCGGCCATGTCGTCCGGCGAGAAGGCGATGATCACGACAGGCCCCCTCGCCTCCCGGCCCAGGTCCCGGCCCGCGGCGCGAAGGGCGGCGGCGAGGCGCGAGACGCCGAAGGAGAAGCCGGTGGCGGGGGTGCGCTCTCCTGTGAAGCGGGCGATCAGGTCATCATAGCGGCCGCCACCGCCCACCGAGCCGAACCGGGCCGGCTGGCCCTTCTCGTCCAGGGTCTCGAGGCGCAGCTCAGCCTCGAAGACGGCGCCGGTGTAGTACTCCAGCCCCCGGACCACGGAGGGATCGAAGACCGCCCGGTCGGCGCCCACACCCATGCCGGCGAGGGCCCGGTCAATGCCCGCCAGCTCCTCGAGCCCGGCGTCGCCCTCGGCCGAGCCGCCGATCACCGCGGCGATCCGGCGCAGGGTCTCGGCCCGGTCGCCCGCCCCCGCGGCGGTGAAGGCCAGGACGGACTCGGCCGCCGAGGGCGTGAGCCCGGCCCCGCGGGTGAAGGCCCCGGACTCGTCCTTCCGGCCCTCGCCGAGGAGGAGGCGGACGCCCTCCGGGCCCAGCCTGTCCAGCTTGTCGACGGCCCGCAGGACGGCCAGCTTCTGGCCCTCGTCCGCCACGCCGGCCCGGTCGAGCAGGCCGTTGAGCAGGCGCCGGTTGTTGATGCGCAGGACATAGCCGCCCTCTGGCAGGCCGGCGGCGGCCAGGCCCTCGGCGGCCATGGCGAT
The DNA here is from genome assembly GCF_020253645.1 of Phenylobacterium sp. Taxonomy (GTDB): domain Bacteria; phylum Pseudomonadota; class Alphaproteobacteria; order Caulobacterales; family Caulobacteraceae; genus Phenylobacterium. The sequence continues at coordinate 64,875 of NZ_JADCBG010000037.1, read as the reverse complement.
GATCTCCGCGTCGGCCTCGGGCCGGGCCGAACCCACCGTGTCGGCGTCGCACTGGGTGAACTCGCGGAAACGCCCCGGGCCGGGCTTCTCGTTGCGCCAGACCGGGCCGTAGGCGTAGCGCCGGAAGGGCCGGGTCAGGCCCTCGCGGTTCTGGGCGACAAAGCGGGCCAGGGGCGCGGTGAGGTCGTAGCGCAGGGCCATCCACTGGTCGTCGTCGTCCTGCAGAGCGAAGACGCCTTCGTTGGGACGGTCGGCGTCGGGCAGGAACTTGCCCAGGGCGTCGGCGTACTCGAGGGCGCCGGTGTCGAGGGCCTCGAAGCCATAGCGCTCATAGACCTCGGAGACCCGGGCCAGGATCCGGCGCTCTGCGGCCAGGTCGCGGGCGCGGCGGTCAACGAAGCCGCGGGGCGCGCGGGCCTCGGGGCGTGACGCCTCCGCTGGGTCTGTCGATGTATTGGGGGTGCTCATGGTCCTATCCCTTGGTTGGCCAGGGACGGAGCCGCCGGCCGGCCCCGTCCGCATTGCGCGGGGGCCGGCGCCGGAGGTTCGATCAGGCCGAACGCACCCGCCCGCTCCCGCTTTCGCAGGTCGGATGGTGGGGGGCGTGATGGTGAACCTGACGGAACATGGGCCGGGTCCCTAGCCCATCGCCGCGGGATCGTCCAGCCCCGGAGGCCGGCGGGACCCCGCGCCTCAGGGCAGGAGGTCGAGGTCCGGGGTGCGGTAGTCCATGCCCTTGAGGGCCTGGCTTCGGTCGGCGGAGTCAAAGCCCTCCATGATCCCGGCGAAGCGCATCTGGACGAAGGGCCGCATGTCCGGATGGGTGAAGATGTAGAGGTCTCCGGCCTGCAGGGCCTCCAGCACCCGGGCGCCGACCCGGGCGGGGTCGATGCCGTTGGCCACCCGGTCGTCGGGGACGATCTCGCGCACCTGCGGGCCGCCGAACCTGGCCGGGCGGTTGCGGCCCGACTGGTTGATCCGGGTGCGCACAAACCCCGGGCACAGCACCTGGACCTGGATGTTCTCGGGCGCCAGCTGGGCCGCCCAGCCCTCGGTGAGGGCCACCACGGCGAACTTGGAGGCGCTATAGGCCTCCATGCCCGGCGGCGACATGTGGCCCGCCATGGAGGCGGTGTTGATGATGGCCCCGCCCGCGCCGTGGGCGCGGATGTGAGGCAGGAAGGCCTCGAAGCCGTAGATCACGCCCATCAGGTTGACCTGGAAGGTCCAGTCCCAGTCGGCGGGCTTCATCTCGTCCACGGCGCCGCCAGCCCCGACGCCGGCGTTGTTGCACAGGACATGGACCTTGCCGAAGGCGGACACCGTCTCCCGGGCGGCGGCCACCAGGGCGGCGCGGTCGGTGACGTCGCACTGGACGGCGGCGACCTTCACCTGCCGCGCCTCCAGCTCCGCGACGGCCCGGGCCAGGGGCTCTGTCTCAATGTCGGCGAGCATGACGTTCATGCCGGCGGCGCCGAAGGCGTGGGCCATGGCGAGGCCGAGCCCCGAGGCCCCGCCAGTGATGAAGACGGTCTTTCCCGCGAGGTCCTGCATGGTGTTCCTTCCCGTCCTGTTCAGATCTTGCGGTCGCCCTGCCAGTAGGCGTCGCGGAGGATGCGCTTGTAGAGCTTGCCCGTGGGCAGTCGCGGCATTTCCTCGATGAAGTCGATGGAGCGCGGGGCCATGTAGTGAGCCAGGTGCTCGCGGGCGTAGGTCATGAGCTCGGCGGCGAGATCCTCGGAGGGCGCCACACCCGGAGCCGGCTCGATCACCGCCTTCACCGCCTCGCCCATCTCCGGGTCGGGCACCCCGAAGACCGCGACGTCGGCGACCTTGGGATGGGTGATCAGGGCGTCCTCGATGGCCTGGGGATAGATGTTCACCCCGCCCGAGATGATCATGAAGGCCTTGCGGTCGGTGAGGTAGAGATAGCCCTCCTCGTCGAGGTAGCCGACGTCGCCCAGGGCGTTCCAGTTCGGGTGCTTGGGGTGCCGGGCCGAGCGCGTCTTCTCCGGGTCGTTATGGTACTCGAAGGTCGGGATTTCCCGCTCGAAGTAGATCAGGCCGGTCTCGCCAGGGGGCAGTTCGCTCCCCTCCTCGTCGCAGACGTGCAGGACGCCGACCGCCGCCCGGCCTACCGAACCGGGATGCTTCAGCCAGTCCTCGCTGTCGATGAAGGTAGAGCCTGATCCCTCGGTGCCGGCGTAGTACTCGTAGAGGACGGGCCCCCACCAGTCGATCATCTGGCGCTTGACCTCCACCGGGCAGGGGGCGGCGGCGTGGATGGCGACCTGCAGGCTGGAGACGTCGAACGCCCTGCGGACCTCCTCCGGCAGCTTGAGCATGCGTACGAACATGGTGGGCACCCACTGGGAGTGGGTGACCCGGTAGTCCTGGATCAGCTCCAGTGACCGCTCGGCGTCGAAGCGCTCCATCATCACCACCGTACCGCCAAAGGACTGGACCGTGACGACGTAGGCGAGTGGAGCGGCGTGGTAGAGCGGCGCCGGCGACAGATAGACGGTGTCGGGGCCGAAGGCGTAGCGGTTGGCCTGCTGGCGCAGGGCGAAGGCCTCGGCGGGGCTCGCCTCCGGGAGGGGGCGCAATATGCCCTTGGGCCGGCCCGTGGTGCCCGAGCTGTAAAGCATGGAGTCGCCCATCCACTCCCGGTCGAGGGGGGCGGCCGAGGCGCCGTCGCAGGCCGCCTCGTAGGACTCCCAGCCCGGAATGACGCCGTCGACCATCAGGCGGATCGGGCAGGCGGGGATGAGGTCGGCCAGACCCTCGGCGGTCTCCCGCTTGGCGAAGGAGCTGATCAGGACCTTCGCGCCGCAGTCATTGACGATGTAGGCGGCCTCGTCCGGCGGCAGGTAGCGGTTGATGGTGGTGATGTAGAGCCCCGAGCGGAAGCAGGCCCAGACCGCGTCCATGAAGGCGAGGTTGTTCTCCATCAGCAGGGCGACATGGTCGCCGCGCTTCAGGCCCCGCTCGCGGAACAGGTTGGCCATCCGCAGCGAGCGCTCGTCCAGCTGGGCGAAGGTTACGATCCGGCCGGTATCGGCCGAGATCAGGGCCGGCTTGTCAGGGGTCAGGCGCGCGTGGTCGGCGAGATGCATGGGCCCTTGGTCTCCTCCGGCGGGGGCGCTTGCGGTCCCCTTCGCTTCACTCTAGCCCAGGGCGGGCGGGCGTAAACCCTCGCAGGGCTCAGGGGGCGCGGAGGCGGGCGACGAGGGCGGCCGTGGAGGCGTCGTGGGCGCCCGCCGGCCCGCCCTCCAGCTCGGGAAGGATGCGCGCGGCCAGGACCTTGCCCAGCTCGACACCCCACTGGTCGAAGCTGTTGACCCCCCACAGGACGCCCTCGACGAAGACCTTGTGCTCGAAAAGGGCCAGGAGGGCGCCGAGGGTCGGCGGGTCGAGGCGCTCCAGCAGGAAGAAGCCTGAGGGCCGGTCGCCGGGAAAGGCCTTCTGGGCGGCGAGGACAGGATCGCCCCCGGCGACCGCCAGGGCCTCGGCCTGCGTCCGCCCGGCCATCAGGGCCTCGGCCTGGGCGATGGCGTTGGCCAGCAGGGCGCGGTGGGCGGCGGGGTCCCCCTCCACCGGCTGGCGTACGGCGAGGATGTCGAGGGGGATCACGTCCGTCCCCTGGTGCAGGGCCTGGAAGAAGGCGTGCTGGCCGTTGGTGCCCGCATCGCCGAAGACGACGCCGGCCGTGGGCCACGGGACGGGCCGGCCGTCGCGCCCGACCCGCTTGCCGTTGGACTCCATCTCCAGCTGCTGCAGAAAGGCGGGCAGGAGCCTCAGCCGGCGGGCGTAGGGAACCACGGCGCGGGCGGGCCGGCCGAGGAGATCGCGGTTCAGGACGTGGGACAGGGCCAGGACCACCGGCAGGTTCCCTTCGAGCGGCGCCCCGAGGAAGTGGTCATCCATCTCCGCCGCCCCCCGCAGGAGCCCTTCGAAGGCGTCGGGCCCAAGGGCGATGGCGCAGGACAGGCCCACCGCGGACCACAGCGAGAACCTGCCGCCCACCCAGTCTGCGAAGGGGAAGACCCTTGACGGGTCGACCCCGAAGGCGGCGGCGGCCTCCGGTGCGGCCGTGACCGCGACCAGCCGGTCCCCGGCGCCGGGCGCCTGGTCCAGCCAGGCCCGCGCGGCGCGGGCGTTGAACAGGGTCTCCTGGGTGGTGAAGGTCTTGGAGGCAATCACCACCAGGGTCCGGGCGGGGTCCAGCCCGGCGAGGGCGGCGGTGATCTCGGAGGGATCGACGTTGGCGGCGAAGCGCAGGTCGATCTCCGGCGCGACGGGGGCCAGGGCCTCCCAGACCAGGCGGGGGCCGAGGTCGGATCCTCCGATGCCGATATGCAGGACAGCCTGGATCTCGCCAGCCGCGCGGACGTCGCCGGCGAAGGCCAGCATCCGCGCAAGCCCGGCCGCAACGCCCTCCGCCACGGGCTGGCCCGCGGCGCGCCAGGCCCGCGCGCCCGGCGCGCGCAGGGCCATGTGCAGGACCGCCCGTCCCTCCGAGGCGTTGACGGTCTCGCCAGCGAAAAGGGCCTGCCGGAGGGCCTCCACGCCCGAGGCCCGGGCGAGGTCGACGGCCCGGGCGAAGCCAGCGGCGGACCAGGGCTGCTTGGACAGGTCCAGGACGAGGCCGCAGGCCTCGAAGGTCAGGCGCGCGGCCCGGTCGGGCTCAAGCTCGAACAACCGCCGCAGGGACGGGTCGGCGCGAACGGCGGCCTCGAGGGCCGCCCAGGCGTCTTCAGCGTCAGTCATCCGTCGGCTGCGGCCTTGACCGCGCGGGCGACCATATCCGGCGTCAGGAGCTGGGGCAGGACCTCGGGATCGCCCCCGCCGGCGGGATAGACGAGGTAAAGGGGCACCCCGGCCCTTCCGAACCGGGCCAGGTCCTCGGCGATGACGGCGTCCCGCCGGGTCCAGTCGGCCTTAAGGTAGACCGTCCCGGACACTGCGAAGGCCTCCGCCGCCGTACGGGTGGAGAAGGCGACGCGCTCGTTGACCTGGCAGGTGACGCACCAGGCGGCGGTGTAGTTGACGAACACCGCCCTGCCCTCGGCGCGCAGGGCGGCGAGGCGCTCTGGCGTGTAGGTCTCGTAGGCCAGGCCAGAGGCGTCGGTTCCAGACGGCGCGGACCCCTCCGCCACGGCCTGCGCCGGGGTGGGCCATACCGCCGCGGCGACAGACAGGACGGCGACGCCCAGGGCGACGACGCCAAGCGCCCGGGCCGGCTGGCCGAGGAGGGAACGCCTCTGGGCGAGGCCCGCCAGCCAGCAGGCGAAGGACAGGGCGACGCCGGCCGCGAGGAGCCGGGCCAGGAGGTCCGGGCCCGCCTGCACCGCCAGCACCCAGGCCAGCCAGGCGGCCGCCCCGTACATCGGGAAGGCCAGGACCTTGCGGAAAGTATCCATCCAGGGACCGGGTCGGGGCAGGCGCGACAGGACGCCGGGCGCGAGGGCGGCCAGGGTGAAGGGGGCGGCGAAGCCCAGGCCGAGGCCGGCGAAGACGGCCAGTGACAGGGCCGCCGGCTGGGTCATGGCCCAGCCGAGGGCGGGCGCCATGAAGGGCGCGGTGCAGGGCGCGGCGACGACGACGGCGAGGGCCCCGGTCAGGAAGGCTCCGAGCCCGCCGCCCTGGGAGGCTGCGCCAGCGCCGATCCCCTGGAGGGAGGAGCCGATCCCGAAGAGCCCGGACATGTTCAGCCCGACCGCCAGCATGAGGAGGGCGAGGCCCGCAACCACAGGAGGGGACTGAAGCTGGAAGCCCCAGCCCACCGCCTCGCCGCCGGCCCGGACCGCCAGCAGCAGGGCGGCCAGCCCGAGGAAGGTGGCCATCACCCCGGCGAGGAAGGCCAGGCCCTGAGCCCGCGCGGCCGCCCGGTCATGGCCATGGCCCGCCAGGGAGGCCGCCTTCATGGCGAGCACCGGGAAGACGCAGGGCATGAGGTTCAGGATCAGACCGCCCACAAAGGCGAACAGGATGGCGCCCGCGAGCCCACCGGCCCCGCCCTGCGGCGCCTTTGCGGCGGGCGGCGGGCCCAGGCCGGAGGCGCCGGCCGGCGCTGCGCCGGGCGAGGCCTCGATCTCGTAGAACCGTCCGTCGACCGCCAGCACGCCCGCCAGCGTCGCCGGCGCCGTCGCACCCGGAGCAGTCTTCAGGGTCAGGGTCAGCCCCTCGGGCCCGCGATCCAGGGCCTGGGGCGCGGCATGGTCGATCACCGCCGCCGCATAGGGAAAGAAGTAGGCGTCGCGTGCGGTTCCGCCGGCGATCGCGGCGCCGGCGGCTGCGACCTTCAGGCCCTCGGGCCCCGAGTTCAGGACCGCCTGCACCTGACCCGGTCTTGGAGCGGCGTCGAGGGCGGCCTGGATCCGGGGCCCCCAGGTGGCGTCAGGCGCCGGATCCCCTGCCACCACCTTCACATCGAGGGAGAGATCCGCGTCCTCCGGAATGCAGATGTCCGAACAGACCAGGAAGGCGGCCTTGACCCTGAGCGTGACCGTCTGGCCAGCCGGCGCCGAGGCGGGAACCCGGACAGCGACCGGCAGGAGCACCTCGCCCGAATAGCCGTAGTTCATCAGCGGCCCGATGGGCTTGCGCGAGGGCGGCGCCCAGACGATCTCGCTCGCGGTCCAGCCGGCGGGCAGGGTCCAGCTCAGCTCCGTCGGAGCGCCGGAGTCTCCGGAGTTCCGCCAGTACGTATGCCAGCCCTTGTCGATGGCCTGTCGCAGGGCGAGCTGGAACTCGCCGCCGGCGCGCGCGCCTTCTGTGGCCGCGACCAGCTCGGCGGTCAGGTGCCCTGTCCGGACAGGCCCGGCGACCGCGGACGCGGACATCGGCATGACCCCGAGGGCGACCAGGGCCGCCAGGCCGGCAAGCAGTCTCTTGAGCATGCGTTCCCCAGATGGCCTTCCAGACAGTCGCACGGACCGGGAGCGCGCCTAATATGGCCCCCGGGGGGCGCAAGGCAATCGGCCCGGACGTGACGCAAGGGCTCGATTCAGGGCGCAGTCCGCCTCATGATCGTCCGGAGCGGAAACCGAGAAAGGGAGACCCGCGCGTGCCGGGCAGGTTTGACGAGATAGAGATCGGGCAGGTGACGACACTTGGAGAGGTCAGGGTCGACGCCCGCGCCCTCGAGGCGTTTACCGAGGCCTTCGCTCCGGGCTGGCCCGTCGAACGGGGGGCCCCGGACTCCATGGTCTTCGCGATATGGAGCCGCCTCGACGCCATTTCCGCCGTAGGCTGGCCACAGACCAAGCGGCTGGGCGTTGACGCCCTGCGCTGGGTCCGGAACCCGCCGGCCGGGGAAGTCCTGCGGGGGCGCATGACCATCATGGGCAAGGACCCCGTAGGCGACGGCAAGGGCATCGTCATCGCTCAGCATGACCTGCTGGACGAGGCGGGCCGGCTGGTCTTCTCCTGCCTGACCCGCAGCGTCTTCTCGCGCTAGCGGGCTCCCGGCGGAACCTTAGGCCCCAGCAACGGAGTTCGCCTGGGCTTCGGAGAGCTTGTAGATCTGCAGCGCGATCAGGCGGTCCCAGCCGAACAGGCTGATGATATGGGCGTAGATCTGCTGGAGGGCGCCGTTGTCGCGAAGTTCCGCCAGCTTGTCGTGGGGAAGGGCGTTCAGCTTTTCCTCCGAGATGCCAAAATACTCGGCGATCTGCTGGGGCTCGCCCGCCGTGCCGTCGGGATTGACCGGGGTGTGGGTGGCCTTCTTGACCTCGAACAGGTCGAGGTCCTTGAGCAGCTGGACGAAGGCCAGGGTCTTCTGGCGCTCCACCTCGTAGTTGTTGCAGAACTCGATGCAGTTCTGGGTGTACTCGCTGGGCGAGCCGTCCTCGTTGAAAAAGGGCAGGTCGCCGCCTTCGACGATGAACTCCGCGGAGCGATCGATGCAGAGGATGGACTGCTTGGCCACGTCGTCATTGGCGAAGACGAAGGGATAGCGACGGATATAGGCCGGGACATAAATGCCCGGATCGAACAGGCCGTCATCCCGCAGGAACATGTTCTGCTCGGCATTCAGGCCCATGACCGCCAGAGGGGTCTTGTCCTCACCGACGAAGATGATCGGGAAGGTCAGGCAGGCGATGCTGAACTCCGTCACCGTCAGCGGCACGGCGTGACCGGTCCGGGCGAAGCCAAAGGGGCCATCCAGGCGATTGACGCCCATTCCCTTGTGCAGCTCGGGCGAAAGCGGCTCCGGCTTGTTGTAGAACAGGACGGTGCCGGAGATCTGGCCGCCGCGGTTGATCTGAGTGGGGGTCGCCATGGAGTGCCTTGGGTCTGGAGGGCGAGGGTCTGAGACGCACGGCGGCCGGGACCGCCGGGACGAAGGACGCCGCTTCTAGCCGATTGCAGGATGGGCGGCAAATCGGAGTGTCGGCGGCTTGCGCCCGAGGAAGGTACCCGCTTCAATCGAACCATAACGAGGGGCGGCCTAACCGCCTTTGGAGAGGAAACGATTTCATGGCCATCTTTTTTCCAGACATCCTTCAGCAGCGCACGGCGCCGAGGACCTTCTCGTATGGCGACAAGGACGTGATGTTGTACGCCCTTGGCATCGGCCTGGGGCAGGACCCGATGAACGAGACCGAGCTGGCCTTCGTCTATGAGAAGGGCCTGAAGGTCGTCCCGACAGCCGCCACCGTGCTGGCCTCTGCTCTCCGGGGCGCAGCGGGGCCCGCCCCGGAAATGCCGCCCGGCCACCGGCCCAGCCAGATCAACTTCCTGATGGTTGTCCATGGCGAACAAAAGGTCGAGCTGCACAGGCCCCTCCCGACCAGCGGGACCTTTACCGCCGAGGGCCGCACGATCGGCGCCTATGACAAGGGCGAGGGCAAGGGCGCGGTGATCATCAACGAGACCGTCTGGACGGATGAAAAGGGCGAGAAGGTCGCCACCCTCACCGGCTCCACCTTCGCCCGGGGCGACGGTGGCTTCGGCGGTCCCTCGGAGGGCGCCCCCGAGCCCCACGCTGTGCCCACCCGGGCGCCGGACATCTCCGTGGACTTCGCCACCCGCGAGGACCAGGCCCTGCTCTATCGCCTGAATGGCGATCGCAACCCCCTGCACTCCGACCCCGGCGTCGCCAGAAAGGCGGGCTTCGACCGGCCGATCCTGCACGGGCTTTGCACCTACAGCATCACCTGCCGCGCCGTGCTCCAGGAGGTGACCGGGTTTGATCCTGATCAGATCTATTCCCATCAGGCCCGGTTTTCCTCGCCGGTCTTCCCCGGGGACCTGATCACGGTCGACATCTGGAAGGACGGCAAGAACATCTCGTTCGAGGCCCGTGTGAAGGCCCGCAACGTCACCGTCATCCGCAACGGCCTGACAGTCCTCCGCTAGGCGGCGGGGGTGCGCCTGCACCCTCGCAGACCCCCTCCGGCCGGCTTCGCGGTCCACCTGCCCGTTGGGGTAGGAACTATGAGCGAGCCGTCCAGACCACGTGGCGGCGCAGGGGATGGTCCGGGGCCAGCCGGGGGTGGTCGAAGTCCCACGCCGGGTCGGGGGTCATCCCGATCCGGCGCATGACCGCCTGGGAGGCCAGGTTGGTCTGCGCCGTGAAAGCGATGATCTCGGCAAGGCCGCCGGGGCCGAAGCCCCAGTCGAGCGCCGCCTTCGCGCCTTCGCTGGCCAGTCCATGACCCCAGAAGTCCGGGTGGAGCCGCCAGCCGATCTCTACGCAGGGGCCCACGGGCAGGTCGCCCTCCCCCACGCGCGACAGGCCGATCATGCCGGCCAGGCGGCCGTCCGCCCGGTGCTCCGCCGCCCAGAAGCTGAAGCCGTTCGCCGCCATGGCGGCGTTGATCCGGTCGACCATGGCGTCGGTCGCCTGGGGCGGGATGGGCCCGCCCAGCCAGTCATGGACGCGGGGATCGGCGTTGATCGCGGCGAAGGCCGCCCTGTCCTCGTCCCGCCAGGGCCTCAGGACCAGCCGCTCGGTCTCGATCACGCCGGCCTCGGCTGGACCAGCGATCCGTAGAGGTCGGTGCGCCGATCCCGGAAGAAGCCCCAGGCGGCCCGGTGGCCGGCGAGGAAGTCAAGATCGAAGCTGGCGACAGCCACGCCCTCCTCGTCACGGCCCATGTCCGCCAGGAGGTCTCCCCTGTGGTCGGCGATAAAGCTGGAGCCGTAGAAGCCCTGGCCTCCGCCGGGATAACCTTCCCACGGCTCGAAGCCGGTGCGGTTGGCGCCAACGACGGGGATGACGTTGGAGACGGCGTGGCCCTGCATGGCCCTGCGCCATGGCGCGGCCGTGTCGAGGCTCGCATCATGAGGCTCGGAACCGATCGCCGTGGGATAGAGCAGGACCTCGGCCCCCATCAGGGTCATGGCCCGCGCGCACTCCGGGTACCACTGGTCCCAGCAGATCCCGGCCCCGATGCGGCCGAAGCGGGTGTCCCAGACCCGGAAGCCCGTGTCGCCAGGCCGGCAATAGTACTTCTCCATGTAGCCGGGGCCGTCCGGGATGTGGCTCTTGCGGTAGAGGCCGAGGAGGGAGCCGTCGGCGTCCACCATGACCAGGCTGTTGAAGTAATGCGGGCCCTCGCGCTCGAAGATCGAGATGGGCAGGACCACGCCCAGCTCGGCGGCGAGGGGCGCCAGGGCGGTAACACAGGGGTGCTCGCGCCAGGGATGGGCCTGCCCGAACCAGCGCTCCTCCTGGGCGACGCAGAAATAGGGGCCCTGGAAGAGCTCCGACGGCAGGATGACCTGGGCGCCCCGGCTGGCCGCCTCGCGGATCAGGTCGGCGGTGCGGGCGATGTTGGCGTCCCGGTCCGCGCCATAGGCGGACTGCAGGGCGGCGACGGTGAGGGTGCGGGGCATCAGGCCGGCTCCTGCTGGGAGATGCAGTGGAAGGACCCGCCGCCGGTCAGGAGGGCGTGGGACGGCAGGGAAATGACCTCACGCCCAGGGAAGGCCTCGGCGAGGCCCTGGGCGGCCAGGCGGGCGGCCATGCCCTCGCCGTAGACGGGCAAGATCACCGCGCGGTTGGCGATGATGAAGTTCATGTGGCTGGCCGGGGCGCCGCCGACGCCATCAACCTCGATCCAGCCCGGCGAGGGGATCCGAATCACGCGCAGGGGGCGGCCCGCCGCGTCCGTCATCCCCGACAGGGTCCGGGCGGCGGCGTCATAGACCTCGCCGTTGGGGTCCCCGGCGCCGAAGCCCACGGGGCAGACCACGACGCCGGGGGCGACGAAGCGGGCAAGGTTGTCCACGTGGCCGTCCGTGTGGTCGTTCTGCAGGCCTTCGCCAAGCCAGAGGACCTTGCGGGCCCCGAGGTCCCGGGCGAGGGCCGCCTCGGCCTCCGCCTCGGTCCAGCCCGGGTTCCGGTTGGGGTTCAGGAGGCACTGGCGGGTGGTGAGGATCGTCCCCTCCCCGTCATGGTCGAGGGCGCCCCCCTCGAGGATGGCGTCGCTGCGCAGGAGGTCGACTCCGGCCACCGAGGCGATCTGGTCGGCGACCTCGTCGTCATGGGGCAGATCGTACTTTCCGCCCCAGCCGTTGAACCGGAAGCCGGCGGCGGCGTCGGAACCGAGGAAGATGGGGCCGGTGTCCCGCAGCCAGACATCGCCGAAGCGGCCGGCGACGATGTCGACGCCGGCGACGCCGCCCAGGCGCCGGCGGGCCTCCGCGTCGCCCTCCGGGGTCCCGGTCATCAGGCGCACGCGCTCGCCGCCGGGGCCGGCCAGGGCCCGGGCCAGGGCCTCCACCTCCTCCTGGGCGGGGACGAGGTTGTCCTCCCAGAGGTCTTCGTGGCTGGGAAAGCCCAGCCACATGGCCCGGTGCGGGGCCCACTCGGCGGGGACGGGACGGGACATGGCGCGGTTCTCCCTTGGGGGGACGCGGGCAGATGGGCGAGGCGGGCCCCGACGTCAAGCTCTCGCGGCGCCCCCGAAAAGCGAAGGGGCGGCCCGTCGCCGGGCCGCCCCCCGAATTCCACTGAACCCGGCTGGGATCAGAAGGAGTACTTGACGCCGAACTTGACCTGCCAGAGCGAACGGTTCGGCGCGTCCGAGTTGGAAAGGGTCTTCACCGCCGGCTGGAAGTTCGAATAGGTGTACTTACCGCCCGCAAGGGCTACGCCGACGATGGGTGCGACGTAAGGGAAGTCTACCTGCTCAAGGATGCCCCACTCGTCGTTGATCATGTTTCCGATGTTAATGAAGTCCGCGAAGAGCTTGAGCTTGGCGCCGTTCGGCACAAAGGCTGGCAGTTCCTGGCTCAGGCGCAGGTCGAAGCGGGTCACATCATCCGAACGGAAGCCGTTCCTGGGCGAGATTCTGCCCGCATGGTCGGTCAGGCCCACGCCCTTCAGATACTCGTTGAAGGCCGCCATGTTGAAGCCCGTCGCATAAGTGACGATCGGGTCGCTGGTCAGGGTCACGTTGCCCGAGCTGTCCACCTTAGGCACGTAGAACAACTGCCGGTTCGAGGCGCCGTCGCCGAAGGTCGACATCGAGGCCGAACTGGAGATGTTGTAAACAAAGCTGTAGGGCAGGCCCGACCGGTGCTCCATGAAGAGGGAGACGTTGGTCTTGTTGTCGTCCCAGAACTCCTTGGTCCAGGACAGACGCAGCTTGTACGAGTGCTTGATCTCGTAGTTCGAGGTCGCCAGGCCGGGGTTATTGACATCCGCCGTCGCCAAGTTGGCCCAGTTGGAGAAGGCCACAGAGCTCGTGCCCGGGTTCACGTCCTTGGCGTCCGTCAGGGTGTAGCTGAAACTGCCGTCAAAACCGGAGTCCCAGGACTTGGAGAGGCTGAAGGCCCAGGCCTGCTGGAAGCCCTGATCGGTGTTGGTGAGGATCAGGTCGCTGCCGGTGTCGGACGAGGCCACGCCGGTGACGAACAGACCACGCTCTGCGTTCCGGCGGTAGATCGGCCGGCCGTCGGGGGCAAAGGCGACCGGCGAGAGGCCGCCGCGATAATCCTTCCAGAGGATACCCTTGCGGACGTCGCCGCGCAGGTAGTCCACCGAGAACTCGTAGTCGTCACCCAGCCAACCGAGATTGAGGTCGCCGGTAAAGGTCAGGCTGCTCTTCCAAGTCTGGATCGGCTCAAAGCTCGGGTCGATCCCGTTGGCGCCAGCCGAGCGCTGGATGTTGACGATCGAGGGCCTGGTCGGATCCAGCAGAGCCTCGAGCGCCGTCGGAAGGTCCGCGAAGCTGGTGACCTGGGACAGGATGGCGTTGTCATTGGTGCCCGCGGCCAGGCCGCAGGCCGAGCTGGTGGCGTTGCGCAGGCACGAGACGCTGGCGCCGAGGACGCCGGTGTTCGAGAAGCTGTTCGACACCCAGACGGTGGCGGCGCCGCCAGAAAAGAGGCCGAAGCCGCCGGTGACCCGCAGGCCACTGACGCCCACCGCCCCGAAATTGGCTTCATAATCCGGTCGCCAGTCAAAGCTAACGCGCGGCATCAAGACCGACTTGCCGTCCAGGTTCTCCGAGTTCGAGAAGCCATAGCGGCTGAGGAAGTAGGGGTTGGCGAGCGGCTTGTCGCTCTGGTTCAGCCGGGTATATCGGAAGCCCGCCGTGACCGTCAGGTCCTCGGTGACGCGCAGGGTGTCCTGCGCGTAGAAGTTCCAGGTGTCGTAGTCGAACTGGGCCGCCAGGTCCTTCTCGTTACGCACACCGTCGCCGTTCGCATCGACAATGGCGTTCTGATAGACGAGCTGGTTAAGGACCCGGTTCTGGAGGTCGGCCACGCTGTTGAAGGTGAACTCGCCTTCCGTGCGCTGGGCGAAGAGGTTGTAGACTTCGAGGTTCTCCTTCTCGACGCCGGCGGCGAACTCGTGGTCGCCCAGGTCGTAGAAGGCGCGGGCGCGGTAGGTCCTGACGGTGTTCTCAAGCTCGTTGGCGTGGCGCGAGTTGTCCGGACCGGCCAGAATCCGGGTCGCCGTGCCAGAGACCGCAGGGTTGGCGCCGATGGAGAACTGGCCGAACTCGGCCGCCTCGTCGCCATTTCCGGAGGCGTTTCCAGAGACACCGCCGACCGGGACCTGCAGGGTTACCACTTCCTTCTGGGTGACGGTCAGTTCGGTACGGAAGTTGTCGGTCCACCCCGAATTCAGCTGGGCGGTGTAGACAGTCAGATCGTCGCCCTTGGTGTAGTAGTTCGAGTACAGGGCCAGTTGGGTCGAGGACGACCGGTTGCCCTCGATCAGCCGGGTACCCTCGGTGGACTGCCAGGTGAAGGCCAGCCTGTGGTTATCGGTGATGTTCCAGTCCAGCTTGACGAGCCTCTTGGTGTCCTCTTCCGGTAGGGCCAGATTGTTGAGGATTGAGCTCCCGGAGTCGACGCCGTAGCCGTAGACATTCTTGAGAATATCTTGGACCTGGGTCACCTGCGCCGGCGTAATGAAGGGAATGGCGGCGTTCGGGTTGCCGGCGATCACAGGCTTTCCGGAGCCCACCGGGCCGGCGATCGTGCCGCGCTCGGCGTCGAACTGCTCGTAGGACAGGAAGAAGAAGAGCTTGTCCTTGATGATTGGCCCGCCCAGGGTGGCGGCCCAGGACGTCTCCTCGAAGATGTTAGCGAACTTCTGGCCATTGGCCCTATCGCCGATGTAATCCTGGTCGGAATACTCATAGACAAAGGTGCCTTTGAAGTCGTTGGTACCGGACTTGGTGACCACATTGATATTGGCGCCCTGAAAGTCGTTGTAGAGTACAGAATAGGGCGCCAGGTTCACCGACATGGCCTGGACGGCGTCCGTCGAAATTGGGCTGCGTTGCGTGGGATAACCGTTATTGTTCAGGCCGAAGTCGTCGTTCTGCTTCACGCCGTCGACAGTCAGGCTATTGAAGCGGTTGGATACGCCGCCGGCGAAGACGGCGTCGAGGTTGGAGGGGTCCAGCACCACAAAGGGGTTGAGCCGGGCCACGTCCTTGAGGTCGCGCTTCAGGCTGGGCAGATCCTGGATGTCGCCAAGACCGTAGTTGCTGGTCGGACCGCCGTTCTCCTCGCGCTTGGCCAGGGCGGCGGTGATGACCACCTCCTCCACCTCGTCGGCGGCGAAGGCGAGGTTTACAGTCACCGGGGCGCCGACACCGACCGACTGGACCTGCGAGGACTCGGTCCGGCCGGAAGAGGTGGCCTCGATCTTGTAGGGACCGCCAACGCGCAGGCCACGGGCGGTATAGAAGCCGTCAGGGCCGGAGAGGGTGGTCACCGTAGTGCCGGTCGGCGCGTGGGTGATGGTGACTGTGGCGCCGGCTACGGACGCGCCTGAGGCGTCGGTAATGCGGCCGCGGATGGCGCTGGTGGTTTCCTGGGCGAAGGCCGGAGCGGCCATGGCGCACATCAGGGCGGCCACCGCCGTACTGCGGGCGAGCATTCTCGTGGACATCATGGATACCCCTCCATCGGATCAATCCGGCCTGCAGCCTGCCCCGACCGGTCGGGCGTGCCTATAGCGCGGAATGTCACAATTTGGGTGACGGTTTTTTAACAGTCGGATTCACAGGTCGGACTGCTGCAAAAACACCACGCTTCAAGCCCGGTGTGCCCGCGCAACGGGCGCCCCTCAGCCGCGCCCGGCCCAGACCGCCCGGATCCGGGCGTCCCGGCCGCAGCCGACCCTGTAGCGCTTGTAGTGGCCGGGATTCTTGACTGCGTAGTCCTGGTGGTAGCCCTCGCCCACCCAGAAGGTGGAACGGGGCAGGATCCGGGTGGCGACCGGCCGGCGGATCTGGCGGGCGACGTCGGCCTTGACCTGCTCCGCGACGCGCTTCTCGGCGTCGGTCTCGACAAAGACCGCCGTGCGGTAGCTGGGGCCGATGTCACAGATCTGGCCGTTGGGATCCGTGGGATCGATGTTCCGGAAGAAGGCGGCGACCAGGTCCGGGTAGGTCGTTCGGGCCGGGTCCCAGGTCACCCGGATGGCCTCCAGGTGCCCCTCGTGGTTCTCGTAGGTGGGATTGCGTTTCGTCCCTCCCGAGTAGCCGACCACCACGTCGACCACGCCGCGGACGCCCTCCATGTCGTGCTCGGCGGACCAGAAGCAGCCGCCCGCGAAGACAGAGGTCCTCAGGTTCGAGCCCTTGGGCGGGGCGGAAGCGGCGGGGACTGCGGCGCCCACCAGCAGGGCCAGGCACAGGGCCAGGACGACACGCATCATGGGCGCAACTCCATTGCGGCGGGCGCGATCAGACGAGGTCGGTGACGAAGGCCGCCTCGGTCCGGGCCCGGACCTCCTCAAGGGTAACGCCGGGGGCCAGTTCCACAAGCCTGACGGCGCCGCGGCCCCGGTTGATCTCGAAGACGCCGAGGTCGGTGATCAGCAGGTCGACCACGCCCTTGCCGGTGAGGGGCAGGGTGCACTCGCGGACCAGCTTGGACCGACCCGACTTCTCGCAGTGCTCCATGACCACGATGACCCGCTTGACGCCCGCCACCAGGTCCATGGCGCCGCCCATGCCCTTGACCATCTTGCCGGGCACCATCCAGTTCGCCAGGTCGCCATTGGCCGCCACCTGCATGGCGCCGAGGACCGAAAGGTCGATATGCCCGCCGCGGATCATGGCGAAGGACTCGGCGCTGTTGAAATAGGACGAGGAGTCCAGTTCGCTGATGGTCATCTTGCCCGCGTTGACCAGGTCCGGGTCCTCCTCGCCCTCGAAGGGATAGGGGCCCATGCCCAGCATGCCGTTTTCCGACTGCAGGGTGACCTCCATGCCTGGCGGGATGTGGTTGGCCACCAGGGTCGGGATGCCTATGCCGAGGTTGACGTAGAAGCCGTCCTTCAGCTCGCGCGCCGCCCGGGCGGTCATGTCATCGCGGGTCCAGGGCATCAGGCGCTCGCCTTCTCGCTGCGGGGACGGGTGGTCAGGCGCTCGATGCGCTTCTCGTAGGCCGGACCCTGGAGGATGCGGTGCACGTAGACCCCCGGCGTATGGATCATGTCCTTGTCGAGGGTCCCGGTCGGAACGAGGTGCTCGACCTCGGCCACGCACACCCGGCCGGCCGTGGCCATCATCGGATTGAAGTTCCGCGCGGTCTTCCGGTAGATCAGGTTGCCCTCGGCGTCGCCCTTCCAGGCCTTGACGATGGAGATGTCGGCCTTCAGCGCCCGCTCCATCAGGTAGGTCTCTCCATCGAACTCGCGGGTCTCCTTGCCCTCGGCCACCACCGTGCCCACGCCCGTGCGGGTGTAGAAGGCCGGGATGCCGGCGCCGCCGGCGCGGATGCGCTCGGCCAGGGTGCCCTGGGGGGTGAACTCCACCTCCAGCCGGCCCTCGATGTAGAGCCGCTCAAAGAGCTCGTTCTCGCCCACATAGGAGCTGATCATCTTGCGGATCTGGCCGTTCTCGAGCAGCAGGCCGAGACCGAAGCCGTCGACGCCGCAGTTGTTCGAGACCACGGTCAGGTCCTTCACCCCGGACTCCCGGATCGCCAGGATGAGGTTTTCGGGAATGCCGCAGAGGCCGAAGCCACCAGCCATGACCGTCATGCCGTCAAACAACAGGCCGGAGAGGGCGGAGGCTGCATCGGATTGAATCTTGGTCGCCATGGGATCACCCTACGCTGCATTGCAGCATTTGAAAACGTCCCGGACGCCCTGGGGGGCCTCCGGATTGGCGCGGAGGCTCGCCCCGGTGTAGGAGGCGAGTATGAGCCAGAGCCCCGCCCCTTCCGGCCTTCCGCCGGTGGATTTCAACGACTGGTCCGCTGACTTCGAGGGCTTTTCCCGACGCCTGGGCGACAGCTTCGTCCGGTACGGTTTCTGCGTCATCGCCCACCACGACCTGGACTTGCCCAGGATCGACCGGGCGCTGGAAGCCTCCCGCGCCTTCTTCGCCCTGCCGGAGGAGGTGAAGCGCCGCTACGTGACCGGCGTCGGGGGTCAGCGCGGTTACACCCCCTTCGGAGTCGAGACCGCCAAGGACTCCCAGCACTTCGACCTGAAGGAGTTCTGGCATGTGGGCCGGGATCTTCCGGCCGGGCACCCCTACGCGGCGGTCATGCCGCCCAATGTCTGGCCCGCCGAGATCCCCGCCTTCCGCGAGGAGGTGTCCTGGCTCTTCCAAGCCCTGGAGGACTTCGGCCTGAGGGTGCTGCAGGCCCTGGCGGTCTACCTGGGCCTTGACCGCCACTGGTTTGACGACCCGGTCCAGGACGGCAACTCCATCCTGCGCCTCCTGCATTATCCTCCGGTCTCGCCGGACGGGCCGAACATCCGGGCCGGGGCGCATGGGGACATCAACGTCATCACCCTGCTGCTCGGCGCCGAGGAGGCGGGGCTGGAGGTCCTCGACCATGACGGCCGCTGGATCGCCGTGAATCCGCCGGCGGGATCCCTGGTCTGCAACATCGGCGACATGCTGGAGCGGCTGAGCAACCGGGTCCTGCCCTCGACCATCCACCGGGTGGTCAATCCGGCGCCGGAGCGGCGGGGCGTGTCGCGCTACTCGACGCCCTTCTTCCTGCACTTCCGGCCGGACTTCGAGGTCCACACCCTGCCCGGCTGCATCACACCGGAGCGGCCTGACGCCTTCCCCGAACCGATCACCGCCGACGCCTTCCTCCAGCAGAGGCTGAGGGAGATCAAGCTGGCCTGAAGGCGGGCTGCAGGGCCTCCAGCCCGGCGGCGTCCGACACCGTCACCGAAAGGTCCGTCAGAAGGCCGTCGTGGATGGCGTAGATCCAGCCATGGACGCTGACCGCCTGGCCGCGCGCCCAGGCCTCCTGGACGAAGACGTCGGAGGCGACATTCCGCACCTGGCGGATCACGTTCAGCTCGCAGAGCCGGTCCAGACGCGGGCCAGTTTCGAGGGCCTCAAGTTCACCCCGGTTCTCGGCGTAGGTCTCGCGGATCGGGTGAAGCCAGTGGTCGACCAGGCCCCGCCGCTTTCCGTCGACCGCAGCCGCAATTCCGTGGCAGCCGTAGTGACCTACGACCATGACATGGCGGACCTTGAGGACATCGACGGCGAACTGCAGGACGGACAGGTAGTTGGCGTCCTGGGGCGGGGCGAGGTTGGCGACATTCCGGTGCACGAAGAGCTCTCCGGGGTCGAGTCCGACGATCTCGTTTGCCGGCACCCGGCTGTCGGCGCAGCCGATCCACAGATACTCCGGGCTCTGCTGGCCCGCTAGGCGCTGGAAGAAGCCGGGATCGACGGACAGCTTGGCGGCGGCCCACCTGCGGTTATTGGCCTTAAGATCCTCCAGCATTCAGGACTTCGGGGCTCCCGGCTGGTTCCGGGGATGGGCGGCCTCGAAAGCTGGATGACCGGCGGCATGCTCGGCGACCGCCTTGAGGGCCGGCCAGCGTGACATGTCGAGGTCGTAGCGCGCAGCGGCGTAGACCTGCGGGATCACGAGACAGTCGGCGAAGGTCGGCGTCGCGCCAAAGGCGAACCCCCCGCCATGCCGGTTGACCAGAATCTCAAGGGCGTCGAACCCGTCGCCCACCCAGCGGGCGCACCAGGCCGTGACGTCATCGCGTGAGACGCCCAGGCCCTCCAGGGCCCTTTGGACGCGGACGTTGTTCAGCGGATGAATGTCGCAGGCCACGATGTTCGCCATGGCGCGCACGTGCGCCCGTCCAAGGGGATCGGCCGGCAGGAGCGCGGGCTCGGGGTAGGTCTCCTCCAGCCATTCCAAGATGGCCAGGCTCTGGGTCAGGAGCTCCCCGCCTCCCGTCTCGAGGGCCGGCGCCAGGCCCTGCGGATTTCGGGAGCGATAAGTCTCGCCATGCTGGTCGCCAGCCCGCAGGTCGACGGGGACGGTGTCGAACTCCAGCCCCTTCAGGGCGAGGCCGATCCGGACTCGGTAGGGCGCCGTGGCGGCCCAGAAGTTGTAGAGGGTGAGGGTCAAGATGGTCACTCCAGCTGAAAGGACAGAGAGCCGACGCCCTCGACCTCGCTCTCGATTCGGTCGCCGCGCTGGAGAGCACCGACTCCTTCCGGCGTCCCCGTGAAGATCAGGTCGCCAGGCTTCAGCGTCCAAAGGCGGGAGGCCTCGGAAATGATCTCGGCGACGTCCCAGATCATGTCCGCCACGACAGCGTCCTGACGGACCGCGCCGTTGACGGAGAGGCGGATGGCGCCCTGGGGCGGGGCCTCCGACCAGGGCCGGATCGCCGAGACGGGGCCAGAGGCGTCGAAGCCCTTGGCGGCCTCCCAGGGCTGGCCCTTCTCCTTGGCCAGGGCCTGCAGGTCCCGGCGGGTCAGGTCGACGCCGACGGCGTAGCCGAAGACGGCCTCAAGAGCCCGCCCGACCGGGATGTCGGAACCTCCCGACTTCAGGGCGACGACGAGTTCGATCTCATGGTGAAGGTTCTGCGTCGCTGAGGGAAAGGGAACCTGTCCTCCAGGGGGAACAAGGGCGTCGGTCGGCTTGGAAAAGAAGAAGGGCGGGTCGCGGTCATCACCGCCCATCTCCCGCCGGTGAGCGGCGTAATTGCGTCCGACGCAGAGCACCCTGCGCACGGGAAAGACGGCGTCAGACCCTGCAATCGGGATCAGGACAGGGAGCGGGGCGGGATGTGCAAGTCGGTTCATCATGCTGGCTTACGCCTGCCCGCCGGAGAGGAAAACCCTGCAGGCGCTACGGATTGACACCTGGCTGGCGCTGCGGCCTAGGTCTCACGCCCCGACTTGGAGCGCGCGATGACCGAGAATTCCCCCAAGGGGCCCCTGTCAGACCTTAGGGTCGTGGAGATGGGCACCCTGATCGCCGGACCCTTCTGCGGCCAGGTGCTTGGCGACTTCGGCGCCGACGTGGTCAAGATCGAGGACCCGGGCAAGGGCGATCCCATGCGCCAGTGGGGCCGGTCGTTGCCCAAGGGCCTGTCGCCCTGGTGGCCGGTCATCGGGCGAAACAAGCGCTCGGTGGCCCTGGACCTGCGCCAGCCTGAAGGCCGTGAGCTGGCCCTGGCCCTGATCGATCAGGCCGACGTGCTGATTGAGAACTTTCGCCCCGGCGCCATGGAGAAGTGGGGCATGGGCTACGAGGCCCTCGCCGCCCGCAATCCCCGGCTGGTGATGGCCCGGGTATCGGGCTTTGGCCAGACCGGGCCCTATTCGGAGCGGGCCGGCTACGGCCTGATCGGCGAGGCCATGGGCGGCCTGCGGTACGTGACCGGCGAGCCCGACCGGCCGCCGGCCCGGGCGGGCATCTCGATCGGCGACAGTCTCACCGCCCTGCACGCCGTCATCGGCGTCATGATGGCCCTGCACCACCGCGAGCGCACCGGACGCGGCCAGATGATCGACGTGGCCCTCTACGAGAGCGTCCTGTCAGTGATGGAGAACCTGGTCACCGAGTACGACCTGACCGGCTATGTCCGCGAGCGCTCGGGCTCCATCCTGCCCGGCATCGCCCCGTCCAACGTCTATCCCTGCGCCAATGGCGAGAGCCTGCTGATCGGCGGCAACGGCGATGCGGTCTTCGCCCGCCTGGCCGCCACCATGGGCCGCGAGGACCTGGCCGCCGACCCGCGCTACGCCACCCACGCCGCCCGGGGCGAGAACCAGGCCGAGCTGGACGCCCTCGTCTCGGCCTGGACGCGGAACTGGCCGCTTCCCGAACTCCTGGCCCTTCTGGAGGCCAACGGCGTGCCCTGCGGCCGGATCTTCCGTGCCCCTGACATGCTGGAGGACCCCCAGTTCGCCGCCCGGCAATCCATCGTCGAGGTGGACCACCCGGTCTTCGGGAAGGTGAAGATGCAGAACGCCTTCCCCCGGCTCTCGGAGACGCCGGGCGGCGTGCGCTGGCCGGGTCCGGCCCTCGGTGCGCATACCCGGGAGGTCCTGGAGGGACTGGGCGTCGACTCTGGCCGGCTGGCGGACCTCGCAGCGCGGAAGATCACCGCCATTCCCTGATCACCCCGAGACCGCCAGGTCGTCAGCGTGGATGACCGGCCCCTCGGAATAGCCGAGGGTCGCCTCGACGGCGGCAGAGCTGAGGCCGCAGATCCGCACGGCGTCGTCGGAGTCGTAGCGGCTGAGGCCCCGGGCCACTTCCTGACCCGCATCGTCACGCACCACCACGGCGTCGCCCTTGCCGAACCGGCCCTCGACCGCCGTGACCCCCGCCGCCAGCAGGCTCTTGCCGCGACGCAGGGCCCGGGCCGCACCGGCGTCGATCCGGATCACGCCGGAGGGCGCCAGGGAGCCGCCGATCCAGGACTTGCGCGCAGCGTGCGGGGAGACGGCGGCGGTGACCAGGGTCGCACGCGCCCCGGCCTCTACGGCGGCGAGGGGCGAGGCCCGGCCGCCGAGGGTGATGAGGGTGGCGCAGCCCGCCTGGCGGGCGATCCGGGCGGCCATGATCTTGGTCGCCATGCCGCCGGTGCCGACCCCCGCCATGGCGTTGGCCCCGCCGGCCATGGCCTCGATCCCGGCGTCGAGGTCGGTGACCAAGGGCACGTGCTCGGCCGCCGGGTCCGATCTTGGATCGGCCGTATAGAGCCCGTCGACATCCGAGAGCAGGACCAAGAGGTCGGCGCCGATCAGCTGGGCGGCGCG
The DNA here is from genome assembly GCF_020253645.1 of Phenylobacterium sp. GTDB lineage: Bacteria > Pseudomonadota > Alphaproteobacteria > Caulobacterales > Caulobacteraceae > Phenylobacterium. Next base: position 42,376 of record NZ_JADCBG010000037.1, on the reverse strand, counting down.
GGCCGCCAGCCGGTCGTTGTCGCCATAGCGGATCTCCTCGGTGACGACGGTGTCGTTCTCGTTGACCACCGGCACGACCCCGAGGTCGAGGAGGGTCTCCAGGGTGGCCCGGGCGTTGAGCCAGCGCCGCCGGATCTCGGTATCGTCGCGGGTGAGCAGGACCTGGGCGACCGGCAGGCCGTGAGGCTCCAACGCCGCCTCCCAGGCGTGCATCAGGGCCGACTGGCCAGCGGCGGCGGCGGCCTGCTTCTCCGGCAGGGTCAGGGTCTTGCGGTTCATCCCGAGACGCCGGCGGCCGAGGGCCACGGCGCCGGAGGACACCACCAGCACCTGCTGGCCACGCGCCCTCAGCCGGGCGAGGTCGCCGGCGAAGTCGGAAAGCCAGGCGCCGTCCGGGGCGCCATCGGGGCCGACGACGAGGGCCGAGCCGATCTTGACGACGACGCGGCGGGCGGAGGCGAGACCGCTCACGGCCGCCAGTCTTCCGCGGTCTCCCCCGCCGCCTTCGCCTCGGCGCGGCGCGCCAGGACCTGCCGCCAGGCCTCCCGCAGGAGGTCCTTCACGCCCTCGCCCGAGACGCCCGAGACAAGGGCCACGGGACGTCCGGCGGCGGCTTCCAGCGCCTCCTTCTGCATCTGGAGGGTGTCGGGATCGAGGGCGTCGACCTTGGACAGGGCCAGGATCTCGGACTTGTCGGCCAGGCCGGCGCCATAGGCCTCCAGCTCATGCCGGACCGTGCGCCAGGCCTCGGCCACGTCGGTCTGGGTGCAGTCCACCAGGTGGATCAGGACGGCGGTCCGCTCCACATGGCCGAGGAACCGGGTTCCCAGCCCGGCGCCCTCCGAGGCCCCCTCGATCAGGCCTGGGATGTCGGCCATGACGAACCGCTCTTCCGGAGACAGGTCCACAATGCCAAGGTTGGGAGCGAGGGTGGTGAAGGGATAGTCGGCGATCTTGGGCCGGGCGGCGCTGGCCGCGGCCAGGAAGGTGGACTTGCCGGCGTTGGGCAGGCCGGCCAGGCCCACATCGGCGATCAGCTTGAGCCGCAGCCAGATCCACTTCTCCTCGCCGTCCTGGCCGGCGTTGGCGTGGTAGGGGGCCTGGTTGATGGGCCCCTTGAAGCGGTCATTGCCCCAGCCGCCATTGCCGCCCTTGGCCAGCAGGACGCGCTGGCCGGGATGGTCCAGGTCGACGATCAGGGTCTCGCGGTCCTCCTCCAAGACCTCCGTGCCGACAGGAACCTTCAGCACGATGTCCTCACCCGCCGCGCCGTGGCGGTTGCGGCCCATGCCGTGGACGCCAGTGCCGGCCTTGAAGTGCTGGGCGTAGCGGTAGTCGATCAGGGTGTTCAGCCCCTCGACCGCCTCGATCCAGACGTCCCCGCCCCGGCCGCCGTCACCGCCGTCCGGGCCGCCGTACTCGATGTACTTCTCCCGCCGGAAGGACACGGCGCCGCCGCCGCCATTGCCCGAGCGGATGTAGATCTTGCACTGGTCCAGGAACTTCATGGCCTCGCCCTAGCACGTCCCGCCGGCAAAATCAGGCCAGCCAGATCATCCCGCGGGAGGGCAGGGCCTCGCCGCGGGAGGTGACGAAGGTCTGACGGCGCTCGCCGGTGTAGAGGAAACCCGCCTTCACCAGCACCGCGTCCGACGCCGGATTCTCGTCCAGCCGCCAGGCGCGGACATGGGTGCGGCCCCAGTGCCGCACCGCCCAGGCCAGGGCGGCCTTGACCGCCTCGGTCATCAGGCCGGCGCCCCAGTAGGGCCGGCCGAGCCAGTAGCCGATCTCCGTCGCCGGGGCGGGCTCGCCGAAGAAGGACAGGATGCCGACCAGGCCCTCGTCCGGGTGATCCAGAGCGAAGCGGGCCTCCTGGTCGGGATCCAGGGTCTCGCCTGAGGCGAGAAAGGCCTCGGCGTCCGCGAGAGTGTAGGGATGGGGAATGCGGGCCGTGGTGCGCGCCACCTCGAAGTCGGCGCACAGGGCCGCGATCCGCGGGGCGTCCGACAGGCTCAGGGGCCGCAGCTGCAGGCGGGGCGTCTCCAAGACGGGCTGGAAGTCGACGGAAAGCATGGCGGGAACCTCCCGGCCCCTCTGCCGGGGGCCTGAAAACGAAAACGGGGAGCCCGGCGTCCGGGCTCCCCGCTTCGGGAGGTCCTCCGGTCCGCCAGGCAGGCGGACCTTCGGGAAGGTCCGCGTCAGCCGGCCGCGTTGTCCACGCAGACGTAGGTGCGGTCGTCACGCTTGGTGACGAACTTCACGGCGCCATGGGCGGTCGCGAAGAGGGTGTGGTCCTTGCCCATGCCGACATTGTCGCCCGGGAAGAACTTGGTGCCACGCTGGCGCACGATGATGTTGCCGGCCAGGACCGCTTCACCACCGAACTTCTTGACGCCGAGGCGGCGGCCCGCCGAGTCGCGCCCGTTGCGCGAGGAACCGCCGGATTTCTTGTGAGCCATGGGGGCCTCCTGAAACTAGGTTCCGACGCTTACTCGGCGTCGGTCTTCTTGGCCGCGGCCTTCTTCGGCGCAGCCTTCTTTGCGACGGGCTTCTCAGCCGGAGCCGCCTCAGCGGCCTCCGCAGGCGCGGCCTTGGCCTTGGCGGGCGCCTTGGCCTTCGCGGGCGACTTGGCCGGGGCGGCGACAGGCGCCGCAGCTTCCAGGGAAGCGACCACGGCCTTCAGGTTGCGGGCTTTGGCGTCCAGCAGGGCCTTCGGGGTCAGGTCGACCACGCCGTCCCAGGCCGCCGTCTTGCCGGCGCCGGAGATGGAGGTGACGCGCAGGACCGTCTCCGGCTGGCGATGGCCGCGAGTGCGGCGATAGCCCTGGCGACGGATCTTCTTGAAGATCCGGACCTTCTCGCCCTTGCGGGTCTCGATCAGGGTGGCGTTGACCGCAGCGCCGTCGATAACCGGGGCGCCCACGGTCACCGCGGCGCCATCGCCGAGCATGAGCACGTCGGAGAAGGCCACATCGGCCCCTGGCTCGCCGGCCAGCTTTTCGACCACCAGCACGTCTCCGGGCTCGACCCGGTACTGCTTGCCGCCGGTCCTGATCACCGCGTACATGATTGGCGTCCCGAAAAAAGATCAATAACAGATGCGCCCGCGGGCCAGCCTGCGGACGGAAGCGCGCTCTTATACAGACGGGTCAGGCTGAGTCAACGCGGCCACTCAGTCGGCGCCCCGGGAGTCGGCGTTCCGGACGGCGGAAGCCACCTCCACCCGCCAGTGATCGACCAAGGTGGAGGAGACCCGCTGAAACACCCGCAGACGCTGGGGCGATCCCTTCGGCACCTGAGGCGCCAGCACCGCCACGGCGTAAATCCTGCCGTCGGGGGCCGTCACCAGGCCGACGTCGTTGAGGCCAAAGGTCTCGCCGCGGAAATCCTGGCCCGTGCCGGTCTTGTGCGCCGCGCGCCAGCCAGGCGAGAGGCCGCCCCGAAGGCGCATGGGTCCGGTGGTCACCCGGCCCAGGGTCTGCAACATGAACTCGGTTGAAGCGGCCGAGAGCACTTCGCCACGGGCCAGGGCCGCCAGGGCGCGGACGACGCCGGCGGGCGTGGCGCCGTCGTAGGGCTGCTCCACATAGGCGTCCAGGGAAGCGGCCCGGACCTCCGGGTCAAGACGCGACCGAGCGGCCTCGAAGGCTCCGTAGGCCGACAGCTCAGGACTCCACTCGAGGCCGGCAATGCGCGACTGCAGACGCCTTTCGTCCTCGGCCAGGCGAATCCCTGACATGCCCCGGGAGGTCAGGAAGGCCTGGACGGCGCTGGGGCCTCCGGCGAGGGCCATGAGCTTGTCGTTGGCGGCGTTGTCGGACTTGATGAGGGCGCGACGGAGGAGATCCCTGAGTGTGGTCTCGTAAACGCCATTCTCGATCAGGTGAGAGACCGGCTGGTTGAAGACGCTGCGGTCGGCGTCGGTCAGAACCACGCGCTGATCCAGGGACAGCCGGCCGGAGTCGACCTGGTCAAGGATGGTCATCGCCACCCAGAGCTTGGAGACGCTTTGCTGGGGAAAGGCGCGGTCTCCATGGGCTGCGGCCAGCCAGCCGCTATCCACGTCCATGACGGCCACCCCGACAGGGCGGCGGAAGCCAGGGTCCAGTTCAGCGAGACGGGAGACCAGTTCGGGTGGAGCGGGAGGCGTCGGTCGGGAGGCGAGGTCCTGATCCCGGCGCACAGGGGGCGCCCCCGGCTCAACGGCTCCATTTGTCGAGCGGGCGGCTTCAGGGCCGTCATCAAGCCGGAGGAAGATCGGCGCCGCGACGGCGGCGGCAATGGGACCTGTCGTCACGAAAAGGGCCAGGGCCGCCGTGGCGAAGGGCCTCCGAAAAACGAGCAAAAGCGCTGAAACGCTCAGGTCCGCGGCGTGCTCGCCCAGCCTGCGGAGAGCGGAGGGCGCAGACCGCAGGCCATGAAGGACATAGGCCGGAGCCAGCCAGAGGACGTCCGCCGCCACCCAGAGGACCGCCGCCAGGCGCCAGAGGAGGCCTGGAGGGCGAGGTGCGGGCGGCAGAATGGGACCGGACCGGAAATCGGACATGGGCGTTTCAGGCCTGATCCGGGGCCGGTCGTCAAGCCGAAGAGGTCAGATCAGATCCAGGCTGACCCGGCTTACGCCGGGCAGATCGGCCAGAGCCCGCAGTACCGCCTCCGGCGCCTCAGGCGGCGGCGCCTCAAGGCGTACGGTCACAGCGCTGAGGCCAGGCCCGGTGCGCCAGGCTCGCACCACCACCGGGGCAAGGCCCGCAGCCCTCAGGCGAAGGGCGACCTCGGCCTCGAGAGCGGGAGTCTGCCGCATGTCGAGGAGCGCCGCCCCGGCGCGGCGCAGGATCGAGCCGGCGAAGTGGGCGATGAGCGCCGCGCCGACCAGGGCCATCACGGGATCCGCCCAGACCCAGCCCAGACGCCAGGCGGCGGCCAGGCCCGCCAAGGTGAACGCCGCAACAGCGGCGTCGGCGGTGACGTGGAGGTGGGCGGCTGAGAGATTGATGTCGCCGGACGGATCACGCAGATCCTCCATCGTCGGCTTCAACAGGGCCATGCAGGCCAGATTCAGGACAAGCCCGCCGACGGCGGCATACAGGGCGGCGGGGTAGTCGGGGCTCTCCGGCGCAATGAGCCTTGAAAGGCCCTCGACGGCCAGACCCAGCGCCGCGAGCGCGAGAAGCACCGCATTGGCGAAGGCGGCGAGATCGCCGATCCGTCCCGCCCCATGCGCGAAGCGCGGATTCGTCCGGTTGCGACGCGCCAACCAGTATGCGGCGCCGGCCACCGCGAGGGCCGCCACATGGGCCCCCGAGTGCGCGCCGTTGGCGACCAGTGCGACCGAACCATAGGCCAGGCCGGCCGCCACCTGGGTCCCTGAGGCGACGGCCACCAGCAGGGCGGCCGCCCAGGTCCGCCTTTCATTCCGCGCAGCGCCCGCCGCAGCGGGGGAGACTTCGGCGTCAGGAGCGGGAGCAGACACGCAGCAGGCCTTCCGGGGCGCGGCGGGCCCGCTGCCGTGTGACTCCGTACCATGGCCACAGGCGCTGCGCCAAGCCGACGGGGTCGGGTGGCCCCGGGCGCACCGAGCCGGCGCTCGGGACCGAGGAAGAGAAAATCAGGTCCTACATCAAGGACTTGGGTCGACCCGGTCGCAAAACCGGGTTCCACTCCTCCGAAACGCGCTCTAGAGGGAAGGGCATGAGCCAGAAGACACCCGTCACCGTCCTGACCGGCTACCTCGGGGCCGGAAAGACCACCCTCCTGAACCGTATTCTCTCGGAGGATCACGGCCGCCGCTACGCGGTCATCGTGAACGAGTTCGGAGAGGTCGGAATCGATAACGACCTGATCGTCGGCGCCGACGAGGAAGTCTTCGAGATGAACAATGGCTGTGTCTGCTGCACCGTACGCGGCGACCTGATCCGGGTGCTCTCTGGCCTCATGAAGCGCAAGGGCGGATTTGACGCCATCATTGTGGAAACCACGGGCCTTGCGGATCCCGGACCGGTGGCCCAGACCTTCTTCGTGGATGACGACGTGCGGGCGCGCACCGAGCTGGACAGCGTCACCACGGTGGTCGACGCCCTGCACCTGCCCCTGAGGCTCGGCGACTCGAAGGAGGCGGTCGAGCAGATTGCATTCGCCGACCAGATCATCCTCAACAAGACCGACCTGGTCACCGAGGCCCAGCTGCGTGACATCGAGGCCCGGATCCGTCGGCTGAACCCCCTCGCCCCCATCCATCGGGCGCAGAGGTCGAACGTACCCCTGGAGATGATCCTTGGCCGGGGCGGCTTCGACCTGGAACGGATCTCCGAGCTTCAGCCGGAGTTCCTGAACCCGGCCCATGGTGAACCTGGCCACGTCCACGACGAGTCCTGCGACCATCATGGCCATGATCACGGACATGACCACCACCATGATCACGGCCACGCGCACGACCACGCTGCCGATGCCGGCATCTCCAGCGTCTCGCTCACCCTCGACCGGCCGATGAACGGTGCGCGGGTCAGCGCCTGGATCAACGATGTCCTGCAGACCCAGGGCCCGGACATCCTTCGCGCCAAGGGAATCATCAGCGTGGCCGGCGAGGACCGACGACTTGTGTTCCAGGCCGTCCACATGATCCTGGAGGGAGACCTCCAGAGGCCCTGGCGCGAGGACGAGCCGCGGGTCTCCAGGCTGGTCTTCATCGGCCGCAACCTGGACGGAGACGCCCTGAAGTCCGGCTTCGAGGCCTGCGCGGCCTGACCCGCGCGCCCTTGTCTCCGCCATAACGGGAAAAGGCCCGCCCGGTCCCCCGGGCGGGCCCTTCAGCCTACCGATCCTCTGGGATCAGAGCTCTTCGTTGATCAGCGCGACCTGGAAGTAGCCATTGCCCTGCAGGGTGTTCATGACGCGCATGAACTCGCCATAGCGGACGTCGCGGTTGGCGCGGATATACACCCGCTCCTGGGTCGGATCAGGCTTATCCAGGATGCGGGCCAGATCCGTGGCGAGCCGCTCGATCGTGGTGGCGTCCTCGCCAATGAAGACGCCCCCGTCCTGGATATTGATGACGGTCGGCTCCTCGACCTTGGCGCCCGGAGGCGGTGGGACGGCGGGGGGCAGGTCGAGCTTGATGGACACTGTGGCGGCCGGAATAGACACCATGAAGATGATCAGAAGCACAAGCATCACATCCACGAAGGGCGTGACGTTGATTTCGCTATTCTGGCCGAGATCGAAGCGCCCGCTGCCACCGCCGCCAAGCTTCGCACCCATGAAACGATCCTTCCCTTCGGGTCGCCTTTCGGCGACCGGCTGTGTTGCGAAACCCATCGCCAATCAGACCGGGATTGTAAAGCCCCAACCCGACGCGCCCCCTCCCCTCGGCGGTCCGCCGGGGCTATTGATGTCCCATGACCTTTGATTTTGACGCCTTCGTTACAGCAGTCCTCTTCGATTCCGAGGACCGCGCCTGGTTCGCCCTCGGCGATGGAACGCTCCGGACGGAGGACGGCGGCGTCCATCAGGCCCACGACGGGGCCGTCCTCTGCGCCGCTCCTCATCCCACGGGTCAGGGGATTCTGACCGGCGGAGACGACGGCGCGGTCGTCTGGACCCGGGCGTCGGGTCCCGTCGTCCTGGAGCAGATGCGCGGGCGCTGGATCGACGCCCTGGCCGCCAGTTCGCAGTCCGGCCTGTTCGCCTGGGCCACTGGCCGGGAGGTGCACGTCCGCGACGCCGCAGACCCGCAGTTTCAGCGTACCTTCGTTCACGAGCGCTCGGTGACGGACCTTGCCTTCGATCCGCGGGGTCGTCGCCTGGCCGCGGCCACTTACGGAGGCGCCTGGCTCTGGTACGCCCGCATCGCCGAACAGAAGCCCGAGGTCCTCAAGTGGGCCGGCAGCCACATCGCCCTCGCCTGGAGCCCAGACGGCAAGTTCCTGATGAGCGCCATGCAGGAAAACGCCCTGCATGGCTGGCGGGTCGCGGACGACAAGAACCTCAAGATGGGCGGCTACCCGGCCAAGGTGAAGAGCCTGGCCTTCCTGTCCAAGGGCCAGATGCTGGCCACTTCCGGTGCGAACGGCGTGGTCGTCTGGCCGTTTTCCGGACCGGCGGGTCCGCTCGGGAAACAGGCGGCGGAGGTCGGTTATGACGAGAGCGTCCTCGTCGCCCGGGTGGCGGGGGACCCCGATTCGCGCCTGGTGGCCGCCGGGCTGGAGGATGGCCGGGTCTGGACCTGCGACCTCTCCGGACAGAAGATCGACATGCGAAGGGCGGAGAAGGGAGAGGCCGTTTCGGCGCTCTCCTTCAGCCGCAGGGCCCGTCGCCTGGCATGGGGAGACGAGGCCGGCGCCGCCGGGGTCTTCGAAGTCTAGCCCTCGAATCCGCGCAGCTCGCCCCAGACCTCGAAGGGGTCCCGTGCGGTGCGCAGGGTGTTGATCGGGGCGGCGTCATCGCGCCAGCCCAGGGCCATGCCTGAAAACAGCATGTGATCGTCGGGCAGGCCAAGGAGATCGGACACCGTCTTGGGATAGCGCGCCCAGTATTCCTGGGCGCAGGTGTCCAGGCCCCGCTCTACCGCCAGCAGCATGACAGTCTGCATGTACATGCCGACATCCGACCACTGTGGCGGGCCAAGCTTGCGGTCGAGGCAGAAGAACAGGCCGACAGGCGCGCCGAAAAGCTCGGTGTTCATCGCCAGCTGCCGGAGCCGAGCCGCCTTGTCATCCCGGGGAATGCCAAGGGTGGCGTAGAGGTCCTCGCCATTCTGGAACCGCCGGGTACGGAACGGATCCCAGAGGTTCGGCGGATAGACATCGTATTCCGGAGGCTCGCCCATGGGATTGGCGGCAGCCCGCGCCTTGAGCTCCGCAAGAGGTGCGCCGGCCAGGGCGTAGACCTTCCAAGGTTGCAGATTCCCGCCAGAAGGCGCCCTCGCCGCAGCCTCAAGGATACTGCGCACGAGGGACTCCGGCGGACACTCGGGACGGAAGGCGCGGATCGAAATCCGGCGATCGACGGCTTCGCTGACCTTCATGACACTCTTCCCCTCCTGCCGGGGCCCATCCCTGCGACCCTGCCTGACTAGCACCCCGGCGGCGGGCTTGTCAGCGCGTTTGCCTGGCCGCCGTCATGGCCTATCCTGAACCGATGACGTCGCGCACGGGGACACGAAGGGGCAAGGGGGGCTGGCTGCGCAAGGCGCTTGTCTGGGCCCTGATCCTTCTCGTGGGCGCGCCGGTCGCAATGGTCGCCATCTACCGGTTCGCGCCGCCGCCAGTGACGATCCTGATGATCCAGAGGTCATTGGAGGGAAAGGGGTTCTCCAGAACCTGGCGTCCCCTGGACGAGATGTCGCCCGCCCTCATCCGTTCCGTCATCGCAGCCGAGGACGCCGGATTCTGCACTCACCGGGGATTCGAACTCGAGGCCATCCAAGCCGCCTGGGAGCACAATGAAACATCCGACCGCCTTCGCGGCGGCTCCACGATCAGCCAGCAGACGGCCAAGAACGTTTTCCTCTGGCCGCAGAGATCCTATCTCCGAAAGGGCCTGGAGGCGGGCTTCACGGTCCTGATCGAGCTTGGCTGGGGCAAGCGCCGGATTCTCGAGGTCTATCTGAACACCATCGAGTGGGGACCGGGCGTCTACGGCGCCGAAGCGGCCGCCCGGCGCAACTTCGGCGTCGGAGCAGATCGCCTTACCCCCGCCCAGGCCGCCCGACTGGCGGCTATCCTGCCAAGCCCCCTGAAGTGGCGGGCGGCGAAGCCGGGCCCATATGTCAAACGGCGGTCAGGCCGAATCGGCGCCGCGGCGGGAACGGTTCGCCGCGACGGTCTGGCGGACTGCGTGCTGTCCTCACGCCCCAGTTGAACGGGGCCTTCCAGAAGGAGCGTGACCATGAGGATCGGGGTGCCAAAGGAGATCAAGCCTGACGAGCATCGAGTCGGCCTGATTCCGTCGGCGGTGCGGGAGCTGACCTCTCGGGGCCATCCGGTCCTGGTCCAGAGCGGCGCCGGCGCAGGCTCAGGGTTTACGGACGCCGCCTATCTGGAGGCCGGCGCCACCCTCGCCCCGGACGCCGGCGCGACCTTCGCCGGCGCGGACATGATCGTGAAGGTCAAGGAACCCCAGAAAGCCGAGTGGGAGCGCCTTGGGGAGGGGCAGATCCTGTTCACCTATCTGCACCTTGCGCCAGACCCGGCCCAGGCTGAGGGGCTGGCGCGATCCGGCTGTGCAGCCATCGCCTATGAGACCGTGACCGACCCCGGGGGCGGCCTTCCCCTGCTGGCTCCAATGTCGGAAATCGCAGGACGGCTTTCGGTGCTCGCGGCCGCCCACCACCTGCAGAAACACAATGGCGGAATGGGGCTTCTCCTCCCCGGTGCGGCTGGATCGCCTCCGGCGCGGGTGACCATCCTGGGAGGCGGCATGGTGGGAACGAACGCGGCTCGGATGGCGGTTGGCCTGGGCGCGCAGGTTACCCTGGTCGAACGCTCGGCGCCCCGCCTTCGCACCCTCGACGAACTCTTCGGCGGCCGGGTCCGCACCCGCTACGCCAGCCTCGACGCGGTTGAAGCCGAGATCCTTGCGGCCGACGTCGTGATCGGCGCCGTCCTTGCCCCGGGCGCCGCCGCCCCGCGACTCCTGCGCCGTGAGCACCTCGCGCGGATGAGCCCCGGCTCGGTCATCGTCGACGTGGCCATCGACCAGGGCGGCTGCTTCGAAACCAGCCGGCCCACCACTCACCACGAGCCGACCTTTGTCCTCGACGGGGTGGTCCACTACTGCGTGGCGAACATGCCGGGCGCCGTCCCCCGGACTGCGTCGGAGGCCCTCGGCGCGGCCACTCTCCCCTACGTCGTCAAGCTGGCCGACCAGGGGCTCGCAGCCCTGGAGACCGACCGGAACCTCGCCCGCGGGCTGAATCTCCTGAAAGGGGGCGTCACCCACCCTGCGGTGGCGGAGGCCCTAGGGCGGCCGTTCACGGACCCCTACGCCGCCTGGGCCTGAAAGCCGAACTCAGGCCGCCGCCCAGGCGCCCGGGTCCAGGGCCTCGGGGTCGTCAATGGCCATGTCGTCCCAGTCCAGGTCAGGAGGCGGGCTCGCGGCGGCGGCGACAATCGCATTGAACTCCGCAGCGGACGCTGCACCGACCAGGACAGCCGAGGCCTCGGGGCGGGAGAGGGCGAAGCCAAGCGCCGCCTGCAGGGGATCCGAGCGACCTTCCGCTATCATCCGCCGGGCGCGGGAAATGCGGGCGGCGGCGGCCCTCAGGTGACTGGGCGCCCGGTCCGGCGGCAGAAGCAGCAGACCATTCAGGAAGATCGACCTCAGATGAACTTCCATGCCCAGGCCGGCGATTGCGGCCAGGGTGCCGTCATTGATCAATCTCTGGTCGAGGAGGCTCGCCGGCGCCTGGACGACGTCCGGCCGGAACCGCCGGGCGATTCCCAGGGGATCATCAGACGCAAAGACCGACACGCCGATCTTCCGCGTCAGCCCCTCATCCCGGAGGGCCTTGAGCCGGTCCCAGAGCGCCGCACCGTGGGGACCCAGCAACTCAGCGACGGAGGGCACGAGGATGCAGTCGGCCTGGGTAACGCCCAGCCGGGCGAGGCAGGCGCGGGCTTCCGCCTCCACGATGTCTGGTCCCCTGTCGGGCCGGATCGTCGAGATGCAGACCCGAAAGCTGTCCGGGCTCACCAGAAGGGCGCCAAGCTCGCGCTCCGCCTGAACCGATCGGCCGGCGACATCCAGAAGTCGCACGCCCGCCTTCGCGGCGATATCGAAGATGTCCCGGACCTCGGCCTGAACCGTGCGGCCTCGAACCGGCGCACGATCGAACGCGAACTGCCCCGATGCGAGGCCAAGCTTGGAAACTGGCGAAGACATGACTTCTTCAGGCGCGCCCTGGATGACTCAACGCGCCATCCTCGCCGTAATGCCTAAAGAAGCGGTTTCTGAAATCCTTACGGGTCGTTAAAAAAGACCCTGATGAGAACACCCCTTCCCGACTGGCCGGTCTTTGGATTCGCGGACGATGTCCGTCCGGCCCTGGATGAGGCGCGGCGCCTTGGCCGGACCTCGGTTCTGGCCACCCTGGTGGCGGTGGAGGGAGGTGGTCCGCGCCAGGTGGGTACACAGATGGTCTTCACCCGGTCAGGCGATGCGTCTCCTGATCCGGTGGCGGGATACTTCTCGGGCGGATGCGTGGAATCCGATGTCGCGGATCATGCCTACGCCTGCCTGGATGACGGCGAGCCCAGACGCCTGGTCTATGGGGAGGGAAGTCCCTGGCCGGATATCCGCCTGCTTTGCGGCGCCCGTATCGAGATCCTCCTCGAGCGTGTGGAGGCGACCGATCCTGCGCTCGCCGACCTTCTCGAGGCCTGGGCGAATCGCCGACCGGCGGAGTGGGCGAGCGACGGCCGCCGGCGGGGGTGCGGCGCGCCGGGAACCATCGCGGCCTGGGAGGGCGCCTTCGTGCGCCGATGCGAGCCGGCCCAGCGCCTGGTGGTCTTCGGCTCCGATCCGACCGCCCTGGCCATCGCCACACTCGGAGTCCAGTCCGGTTTCGAGACCACCCTGGTCAGGGGCAAGGGGCCAGAGGCGCCGCCGCCTGTTCCGGGTCTGGCCTACAGCCGGGAGGCTCCCGCCGCCGCCCTGGCCTCGATCGGGACCGACGCCTGGACCGCTGTGGCGATCGCCAGCCACAATCTGGAACTGGACCGCGAGGCCCTGGCCGCCGCCCTGCCCTCGAACGCCGGCTATGTGGGTCTTCTGGGCGCGCGCCGCCGTCTCGATGAACGCCTCGCGCCCCTGCGGGCCGCCGGCGTATCCGAGGCGGTCCTGTCGCGCGTACACGCGCCGATCGGCCTGGACATTGGCGGCAAGGCGCCCTGGGCCGTTGCGGTCTCCGTGATCGGCCAGATCATGGCCGAACGCTTCGGCGGCGGGGACCGGGCCGGTCGGTAGCCGGTCAGCCCCTGACGAGGGGCAGCACCTCGACGATTTCGCCGGCCGCGGCGGGAGACGCGCCAGGGGGCCTGCGCAGCAGGGCGTCGGCCTCCGAGAAGATCCGGACAAGTGAGGAGTCCTGATCCGGGAAGGCCTCGACGGCCTCGCGCTTCGACTCGGAGACCAGCCGGGCGCGCATCCAGTGCTCGCGAGGGCCGTTGGCCGGAAGGGCTGTCAACAGGCGGACCCGGCGCAGGGCCGGGGTAAAGGGCCGCCCCTCAAGGGCGGCGACAAGCGGCCTCAGGAAGAGTTCGGCGCAGACAAAGGCCGAAGCCGGGTTTCCGGGCAGGCTCAGCATCGGGCGTCCGTCAGCGAGGAGACCGAAGAAGGTCGGTTTGCCGGGACGGACTGCAACGCTTTCGACCCGCAGGTCCAGCCCAAGGTCAGCGGCGACGGACCGGACAAGATCATGATCACCGACGGAGGCGCCGCCGAGGGTCACCACGAGGTCGCCTCCAGCCCCGGCGATGGCCTCGCGCACCGCCTCGCGACGGTCGCTGACCCCGGTGACGCGCCGCACGCCCGCCCCCCAGGACCGCAACATGGCCTCAAGACCTGGCGAACCGGAGTCGAAGATCTGCCAGGGTCCCGGCGCCGTGGGCGCTTCGACCACCTCCTCGCCGGTGGAAACAATGCTGACCTCGGGGGGACGGACCACCCGCACCCGGTCGCGGCCAGCGGAGGCGCAAAGGGAAATCCGCCAGGGATCCAGACGCAGTCCCTCGGCCAGCAGGCGGGCGCCTGCCTGGAAGTCACGGCCCCTCTCGCGGACGTTCTCTCCGGCGGCGATGTCCGGCACGCGGATCTGGTCGCCCTCTCGCTGCACATCCTCCTGGATCACCACGGCGTCGGCGCCCTGTGGCATGGCCGCGCCGGTAAAGATCCGCACGGCCTCACCTGGCCCCAGCCCGCCGTCGTATCCGCGCCCGGCCGCGCTCTCACCGGCGACGCGGCGAAGCCCTGGACCATCTGCGCTGCGAACCGCCCAGCCATCCATGGACGAATTGGTGAAGGGCGGCTGATCACGGATCGCCCGGATATCCTCGGCAAGGAGACGCCCGAGGGCCTCCGTGAGGGGAAGGTCTATGGGACCCAGCCGCCGGATGGGGGCCAGCATGGCGGTCCGGGCCGCCTCGACGCTCATCAACTTCATTCGCGACCCCAGTCTCCGGAGCGACCGCCCGACTTCAAGAGGAGCCGGATGTCCTCGATCACCATGCCGCGGTCGGCGGCCTTGAGCATGTCATAGAGGGTCAGGCAGGCGACGCTCACCGCCGTCAGCGCCTCCATCTCCACCCCGGTCCGACCGCTGGTGCGGACTCGCGCCAACACCCTGAGCCTGTCTCCGGCCACCTCGACCGCCACCTCGGCCTTTGAGATATCCAGCGGATGACAAAGGGGGATCAGGTCCGAAGTCCGCTTCGCGCCCATGACCCCGGCGATCTCCGCCACGGCCCTCACGTCGCCCTTGCGACCCTGGCCCGAGACCGCAAGTTTCAGGGTCTCGGGGGCCATACGGACAAAGCCTTCTGCGACCGCCTCGCGGTCCGTCACGGGCTTGTCCGAGACGTCCACCATGCGGGCGCGGCCCTGTGCGTCGATATGGGTCAGACCCTTCACGTCTCCAGAAGCCTCGGCATGAGCTCGACCATGTTGCAGGGGCCATGACGACTGTCCAACTGGGCCTTGATCACCTTGTCCCATCCGTCCCTGACCGCCCCGTTCGACCCGGGAAGACAGAAGACGAAGACGCCGTTGACGATCCCCGCCGTAGCCCTCGACTGCAGGGTGGACAGGCCCACCGACTGGTAGCTGACAAGGTGGAAGACCACCGAGAAACCGTCGATCCGTTTGTCGAACAGCGGTTCGACCGCCTCCGGCGTGACGTCTCGCCCTGTGATCCCGGTGCCGCCGGTGCTGATCACGGCGTCAACTTCCCCGGAGTCCACCCAGGCGAGGATACGGGCCCGGATCTCGTCCACGTCGTCGCGGACGATGGCGCGATCCGCCAGGACATGGCCGGCGCCGGTCACGCGGTCGGCCAGCACCTGGCCGGACGTGTCGCTTTCCTCGTCTCGGGTATCCGAGACCGTCAGGACCGCGATCCGGACGGGAATGAAGGGCCGGGCGGTATCGATCCGCCCGCCGGGGGCCAGAGTCATCGGAGTCTCAGAGGTCATTATCTCTCCCATCGCGCCAGGTCGTCACGGTCACGGTCCGTCGGCTCGATCCATCGCGCACCGTCGGGCCCTGACTCCTTCTTCCAGAAGGGCGCCCGGGACTTCAAGTAGTCCATCAGGAAGTCGCAGGCCTCGAAGGCGGATCGGCGGTGCGCCGCCGCCGCAGCCACGAATACGATCGCCTCGCCGGGTGGGATGGATCCGACCCTGTGGATCACTCGTACATCCTGAAGGCTGAACCGGTCCCGCGCACTCGACGCATGACGGGCGATCTCCTTCTCCGTGAAGCCGGGATAGGCCTCGAGCTCGAGCCGTGTGGTCCGACCAGCCTCGGCCCGCGCGAGGCCGGTGAAGCTGGCCACCGCGCCAGTCTCCCGCCGTCCCCGGCAGAACTCCGCGAGGGCCTCACCTGGGTCGAAGGGGGCGCTGACCAGCCGGATCACGGATCAGCCCCCGCTCATCGGCGGCAGAAAGGCGACTTCCGACTCGGGACGAAGCGCCACATCCAGGTTGACCAGTTCCTGGTCCACCGCAGTCCTCACCGCCGGCGCCTGCAGGGCCTCAAAGAGGGCCGGGTCCTCGCCGGCGATCCAGCCGCGCAGCTCCGCCAAGGTCGCTGCGGGAATCTCGCGTTCCCGCCAGCCGGCGAGATCGGCCAATCGTCCGAACAGGAGGACCCGGGCCAAGTCAGCCCCCCGTCGTGGACATGTGCCGCTGGACAGCGGGAGGGGCATTGCGGTCGATCCGGAAGTCGTGCCCCTTGGGCTTGACGCCGATGGCGGCCCGGATGGCGTCGTGCAGTTCGGCCTCGCTCGCCCCGCCGCGAAGGACAGCGCGGAGATCGCTGGCGTCCTCCCGGCCCAGACAGGTGTGCAGGGTTCCGGTGCAGGTCAGGCGGACGCGATTGCACAGCTCGCAGAAGTTATGGCTGAGGGGGGTGATGAAGCCCAACCGGCCGCCGGTCTCGGCGACCCGGACGTAGCGGGCCGGTCCTCCCGTGGTCAGGTCAAGATCCTGCAGGGTCCAGAAGCTCTCCAGCTGCTCGCGTACCGATTTGAGCGACAGGAACTGGTCAGTCCGGTCGACGTCGACCTCACCCATGGGCATGGCTTCGATAAGCGTGGCGTCGAACCCCTGGCCGTGCGCCCAGGCGATCAGGTCCGGAAGCTCGGCGGCGTTATCGTCAAGCAGGGCCACCGTGTTGATCTTGACCGACAGGCCGGCGCCCTTGGCGGCTTCAAGCCCTGCAAGCACCCGCGCCAGGTCGCCGCCCCGGGTCAGGCGTCGGAAACGGGCCGGATCAAGGGTGTCGAGAGAGACATTGACCCGCCGCACGCCCGCTTCCGCCAGTGCGCCCGCGAACTCGGAGAGCCGCGTCCCATTGGTGGTCAGCGTCAGCTCGTCCAGGCCATCAGGGCCGATGCGACGGGACAGGGCCCCGAAAAGGTCCATGACGCCCTTGCGGACCAGCGGTTCACCGCCGGTGATGCGGACCTTTCGCACGCCGAGATCGATGAATGCGCCGGTCACGCGCTCAAGTTCCTCGAGGGTCAGCACCTGCGCCTTCGGCAGAAAGGTCATATGCTCGGACATGCAATAGACGCAGCGCAGGTCGCAGCGGTCCGTAACCGAAACCCGCAGGTAGGTGACGGCGCGGCCGAACCCGTCCACGAGGAGCGGACGGGTGCGAACAGCGGGCGCGGTGTCGAGCGGCGTCATGCCCGAGCAACATAGGCGGGGTTTGCAGAACATGACAGGGGAGGACGTCGCTGGAGGAACCGGATACGCCGCCATCATCCTCGCTGCGGGGGCCGGACGGCGCTTTGGCGGCGGCAAGCTGCTCGCCCCGTGGCGCGGAGCGCCCCTGGTTTCGGGCGCATTGAAGACCGCGCTGGCGACGCCGTCGGATCAGGTGGTGGTCGTCACCGGAACCGACTCCGCAGCCGTGGAGGAAGCCTGCAGGGCGGCGGCCGGACCCGATGCGGAGAGCGGCCGCCTGCGATTCACCCACGCCGCCGACCATGAAGAGGGCATGGGCGCCTCCCTGCGCGCCGGGGCGGCGAGCCTTGCCCAGGGTTTGAACGGCGTCTTCGTCTTCCTGGGCGACATGCCGGAGATTCCGCCGGACATCATTGCGCCGCTGATTGCCGCCGTCGAGGCGGGGGCGCCGGCGGCGGCCCCCGAGTACAAGGGACGCAGGGGCCACCCCGTTCTCTTCTCGACAGAAGCCGCGGCCGGTCTCGCGGGGGCGAGGGGCGACGCAGGCGCCCGGGACATCCTGAAGCAACTGGGGGACCAGGTGGCCCGGATACCCTCGCCAAGCCCCGGGGTTCTGTTCGACGTCGACAGGCCCGGGGATCTCGACCGACCTTTCGGGGACTGACCCGGGAAGGCCGGTCCAGGCGCTCTACTGGCCCTGGCCGAGGGAGTAGCCGGGCTCGCCATCGAAGGTGAAGAGGAGCTCGGTCTTGACGAAGTCCACCCCGGCCCGGTTGAGCCCCTGGAGGAGGGTCAAGGTGTCCTCGAGGGTGAACGGTTGGTCTGGTCTTGCGAGATAGCGGCAGCGCCAGTGATCGGTGCAGAAGGTCTCCGGCAAGCCCTGGGGCCAGACCTTGACGCCACGGTTCGTGATCATCGCCAGGTCATAGGCGCCTGAAATGCCCGACTTCATCTTCACGGCAAGGTCGTCGACCGGCGTCGTCGACTGGACGAAGACGTCGATGCCCACCAGCACCTTCTTGGCGGGCTTCCGCGGCGACGCGGTCGGGACGGGGAAGGCCTCCCCGGAGCCGGAATAGGTGACGGGATCCAGCTTGGCCGGCTTCTGTCCAAGGCGCTCGATGATGGCGTCGGCGAAGCCGGAGGTCGAGACCTGCACCTTGGAGATTCCGGGCTTGAAGATGTCGTAGGTGTGGATGCCGTCCTCGATCGTCTTCAACCAGGCGTTGTGGACCCGCTCCGCCGCCTCGGGCTGGCCGATATGCACCAGCATCATCACGCCCGCGAGGAGCAGCCCGGAGGGATTGGCGACATTCTGTCCAGCGCGCCGGGGGGCGGAGCCATGAATGGCCTCGAACATGGCGCAGTGCTCGCCGATGTTGGCCGAGGGCGCGAGTCCGACGGACCCGGCGATCTGCGCGGCGACATCGCTGAGCACGTCGCCATAAAGGTTCGGCATCACCAGAACGTCGAAGGCCTCGGGAGTGTCCGCGAGCTTGGCCGCGCCGATATCGATGATCCAGTGCTCGTTCTCGATCTCCGGATACTCCTCGGCGACCTCCCGGAAGACCTTGTGGAAGAGGCCGTCGGTCAGCTTCATGATGTTGTCTTTGGTGAAGCAGGTGACCTTCTTGCGGCCGTAGGCGCGGGCGTAGGCGAAAGCATAGCGATTGATCTTCTCGCAGCCGGGCCGCGAGATCAGCTTCAGGCACTGATAGACGTCGTCTGTCTGCCGGTGCTCGATGCCCGCGTAGAGGTCCTCCTCGTTCTCGCGGATGATCACCAGGTCCATCCCCGAGTGGCGGGTCGCGACGTAGGGCGCATAGGACCGGCAGGGACGGATGTTGGAATAAAGGCCCAGGGACTTGCGGACGGTGACGTTGAGGCTCTTGAAGCCGCCGCCCTGGGGCGTGGTGATCGGGGCCTTGTAGAACACCCGGGTCCGGCGAAGGCTATCCCAGGCCGAGGGTTCGATGCCGGCGGTGTTGCCGGCCAGGTAGACCTGCTCGCCGATGGAGATGGTCTCGGGGGCGATGTCGGCGCCTCCGGCCAGGAGAACCCTCAGGCTCGCCTCCATGATTTCCGGTCCAATTCCGTCGCCATAGGCGACGGTGATCGGGACCGCGCCGGGACGTGCGGACGCCGCCGCGGAGGGGGATGAGGAGTCGATTGAAGGGGTGTCGTTCATGGCCGGGACCTCAAGCGGTTGCAGGCCGCGGTTCTTGCCGGCCGCGAGTCCATTATTGAAATTGATTTCAGCGATTTTGATCATGAAGAATTGATATGATCATCCTGGCCCGCCGCCTCTTCCCGGGCGACCGGGCGCGCCCACATGACAATCGCCGAACCCGCCGCGACAGACGGAGAGCCCCCCTTCATGTTCGAGAGCCTGTCCCACCTCGAGGCCCTGGAGGCCGAGTCCATCCACATCCTCCGCGAGGCCACGGCCGAAGCCCGCAATCCGGTCATGCTGTTCTCGGCCGGCAAGGATTCGACGGTCATGGCGCACCTTGCGATTCTCGCCTTCCACCCCTCGCCGCCGCCCTTCCCGCTGCTGCATATCGACTCCACCTGGGAGTTCGACTCCCTGATGCGTTTTCGGGACGCCTTCGCCCGCGACAACGGTTTCCGTCTGATCGTGGCGGCCAACGAAGAGGGGCGCGCCGCGGGGCTCAACCCGTTCGACCACGGGGACCGCTACACGACCGAAATGCGGACCGAGCCCCTGAAGGCCGCCCTCCGCGACGGCGGCTACGACATCGTGTTCGGGGGAGCCCGGCGGGACGAGGAGAAGTCCAGGGCCAAGGAGAGGATCGTTTCGATACGTACGCCGGCCCAGGGGTGGGAACCCCGGAGCCAGAACCCCGAGCTCTGGCGCCTGTACAACACACGCTCTGGGGTGAACGGGTCGGCGCGGGTGTTTCCTCTCTCCAACTGGACGGAGACCGACATCTGGCTCTACGCCCTCTGGCGGCGGATTCCGCTGGCGCCTCTCTACTTTGCGGAGCCCAGACCCGTGGTGAAACGGGCGGGAACCTACATCGTCGTCGATGACGAATCGCGCATGCGCCTGGGTCCGCAGGACCGGATCACGACGCGGACGGTCCGGTTCCGGACCCTGGGCTGCTGGCCGGTGACCGGCGCGATCGAGTCCCGGGCCAACGACCTTCAGGGCGTGATCCGCGAAACCCTTCTGTCCTCGGTCTCCGAGCGACAGGGAAGGATCAGCGACGGGGAGGATGGCGGGTCCCTGGAGCAGAAGAAGAGGGAAGGCTATTTCTGATGTCCGGCGGAGACCCTCGCTGGCTCAGTGACGAGGTCGTCGGCCTGGTGACGATGCACGGCAAGGAAGAGGTGATCGGGCCTGTCCTTCAGGCGGGGGCCGGCCTGTCCGTCTTCAGGGTGGAGGGCGTGGACACCGACGCCTTCGGGACCTTCAGCCGGGAGATCGAGCGGCCGGGGAGCGCGCTGGACGCCGCCCGGGCCAAGGTCGCCGCCGGGTTCGCCGCACAGCCGCAGGCGCGGATCATGGTGGCGAGCGAAGGCGGATTCGGGCCGCATCCAGCCATCCCCCTGCTGCCGATCGCGGACGAACTCATCCTCCTGGTCGACCGGGTGACCGGACTGGAGATGACCGGAAGGGATGTGGGCCCGGAAACGAATTTCGCCCACCGCCGGGTCAGCGACACGGGGTTGGCCCTCGACTTCGCCCGGACATGCGGTTTCCCGGAGCATGGCGTCCTCGTCCTGGGCGTTCGCGGCGAGGCGCCGGCGCCGGACTTGTTCTGCGAGAAGACCCTCGCGGATGAGACCCAGCTTGCCGCAGCGGTTGCAGCGGCGGTCAGCCTGTGCGGAGGCGCCTTCCTGGAAACCGACATGAGGGCGCACCGCAACCCGACCCGACGTCAGGCGATCAGACGAGCGGCCCAGGACCTGGTCCGCCGCCTCGCCTCGCCTTGCCCCGCCTGCCAAAGGCCGGGATTCGACCGGGTCAGGCGGATTCCCGGTCGTCCGTGCTCGGACTGCGGGGCCCCGACCGAGATGGCGCTGTCCTGGGTGTACGGATGCCAGGGGTGCGGTCTTCAGGAGACCCGGCAGGCCCCCGGAGACCCATGGGCGGACCCGGGTTCCTGTCCCTCCTGCAATCCCTAGAGGATCCAGCCGCTTCCGAGGCTGGAGAGAACGACGCCGACCAGGATGACCTGGTCGCCATTGCCCATGTCGACGACGACGTCGGCGCCCACCTGGGAGATCGTACGGGCGGGATTTCCCTCCAGCTTCAGCCGGTCGCCAGAGGCGAAGCTGAAGTCGAGAATCCGGTCGGTCCCGGCGCCGGTGAAGCTGTGAAAGAGGTCCGCTCCCCCCGCGCCGCTCAGGGTGTCGGCGCCCCGGTCGCCCCAGATCCAGTCGTCGCCGACCCCGCCCATGACGGAGTCGTCGCCCTGGCCGCCGCGCACCCAGTCATTGCCGGCTCCGCCGTCGACCGTGTCATTCCCCATGTTGCCGTAGACGATGTCGAAGTCCTCATCCCCAAAGACGAGGTCGTTGTCCCTTCCCCCCACCACCCAGTCCTGACCTGCATTCCCGCGCAGGGTGTCGTTGCCCATGTTGCCGTTGATGTCGTCGAAGCCAGAGCCCCCCCACACCGAGTCGTTTCCCGCATCACCGCGCAGGTAGTTCGAGCCGGCGGTTTCGAGGAGGGTGTCGGCGCCTTCGCGGCCGAAGAGGGTGTCTGCGCCGCCGCCTCCCGTAAGCTGATTGTCGAGGACATTGCCCGTGATCAGGTCCGCTCCCGCCCCTGTGACCGCGTTCTCAATGTCCACGCCGCGTGCAATCGCGACATTGCCCCGAAAACCGCCGACGTCCGAGAAGTGGCCAGGCCGGAGGTCAATGACCTGGTTGCTGGCGTAACCCGAGAAGTCGAAGGTGTCCCGCCCCCCGGCGTCCCAGACCGCCCACTGCATGATCGAAGCGGCGCTGGTCGCCTCGAACCAGGGCCGGCCAGCGTTGGAGTTGAAGCCGTAGACGGTGTCTCCCGTCCGGGTGGTCATGTTCGCGCCGTACATGAACTGCACGGCGGCGATATCGTCCATGAGAGGGACCGCGGCGAAGCCGGGCAGGCTGGCGCCTGTGTTGAACCCGCCGAAATAGCTCATCACCGTGTACTGGCGGCTGTCCTCGAAGTAGCTGGCGTCGGCGCCATAGGTCGCAGAGCCCGTGTCGGGATACTCCGAAGGATGGCCAAGCCCGATGGCGTGGCCGATCTCATGAACCAGAACCAAGCCTCCAAAGTTCGAGGCCAGGGGCGTGACATTGTAGCTGTCTGTGATGTCGATCCAGACATCGCCGGAACGAGATGCGAAGTTGGTGGAGCCCGGAAAAAATGCAAAGCCCGCGGCGCCCTCCGGACCCTCGGAGTAGTTGGCGAAGAGGATCATGGCCTGGTTCGAATAGGCGGTCTCGCCGATCTCACCCTCGCCTTCGCGGACAAAACTGATCCGGGCGACGTCGGCCCAGGACTGGAGGGCGAGCTCTGTCTGGCGAATCTGCGCGGCGTTGAAACGGGAGAACCCGCTGGTCTCGCTCGGCATGACCGACGGCGGAGTCGACCGGAAAGCGTAGCTGGCCAGGAACGGCTGACCAAGAACGCCCCAGCCGCCCTCCCCGCCTGTAAGTCGATTGACCGCCTGGTCGAGCGTGAAGCTGGTTTTCCCGTTGGCGGCCGTCCCGCCGCGATCTTCGATGTTGAGCGAAAAAAAGGCTGGCGACGACTCGGCCTCGCCGCTTCTCAGGGCGCAGGCGCCGCAACCGCAGGCGGCGGCGTGCTGCCGCCCGCCCTCCACCCAGACCCTCAGCGGCGTCGGGGGGCTGAGAAGCTCTGACCCGTAGACGTCAGAGGACACGGGGATTCTCCATCGTTCGCCTCACCACCCAAGACTCGATCTTGCAGGGAACCCTGAGGTGAGACTCAATGCGAACATACACGACTTGAACAGGAGCTGAACATGTCCGGCCCGACAGTCCCGGCCGATGGCTGGGAGACTTCCGGGGTGCGCGTCGTGCCGGGGGATCAGCTGGATTCCAATACGCCTCAGACCCCGGGGATGAACCGCGCGGCTGCGATCGACTTCGCCCGGGTCGGCGCCCGCCGGCTCTGGGCGGGGACAGTTCACATCCACGCCGGGGCGGGAACGGGGGCGCACCATCATGGTCCGCTGGAGAGTGTGATCTATGTCGTTCGCGGACGGGCGCGCATGCGGTGGGGCGAACGCCTCGAGTTCACAGCCGAGGCGGGACCGGGGGATTTCATCTATGTACCCCCCTTCGTTCCTCATCAGGAGATCAACGCCTCCACGGACGAGACCCTGGAGTGCGTCCTGGTGCGAAGCGACGGAGAGGCGGTGGTCGTCAATCTAGATATCGAACCCGTCGAGCCCCCGCGGGAGGTCCGCTGGATTGACCCGATCCACAGGGACTGAAGCATGCCCCGCATCTATGCCAATGGCCTCGACATCCACTATGAGCGCACGGGAGAAGGACCGCGACTGCTGTTCATCTCGGGCACAGGCGGCGACCTCCGGGTCCGTCCCAACATGCTGGACGGTCCGTTCGCGAAGACTTTCGACCTGGTGGCCTATGATCAGAGGGGTCTGGGCCAGAGCGGGAAGCCGGACAAGCCCTACTCCATGGCCGACTATGCCGACGATGCGGCTGGACTGATGGACGCCCTGGGATGGGACGACGCCTTGGTCGTGGGCGTTTCCTTTGGCGGCATGGTGGCCCAGAATCTTGTCGTGCGGCATCCCTCGAGGGTTCGACGGCTGGTCCTGGCCTGCACGTCCGCCGGCGGCCTGGGAGGCGCGTCCTATCCGTTCCACAACATCGACCACCTCAAGGGAGAGGCGCGTGCGCGCCACCTCCTGCCGATCAATGACATCCGCCTGGACGAGGCCTGGGCGAAGGCCCACCCGGAGCGCTACGCCGAGGCCATCGCACAGGCGTCACACGACCCCTTCGCCGGCGAACCGGGGCGGGAGATGGGCGCCCGGCGACAGATCGAGGCGCGCGCCGGCCATGACGTCTGGAGCGCCCTTCCCGCCGTTCGCGTTCCGGTGATGATCGCCGCAGGCCGCTTCGATGGCATTGCTCCGCCCCAAAGCCAGTTGAATCTTGCGCTGGCCCTTCGCGGCTCGGTCCTGCGATTCTTCGAGGGAGGCCACATGTTCATGCTGCAGGACCGGAGCAGTGTTCCGGCGATGATCGCGTTTCTGCTCGATGGCGCGGACTCCGCTTCGACCTGACCCGTCCCTCCGTAGAGGACCCCATCGGGTTCACCCGAAGCTTGCATGTCACGAGGCGAGGGGCCATTTCCTCCCCAATGTCCTCGGGGTCGAGCGCCCCATCATTCGGGGGCGATCCGCCCCAAGGAGAATTCCCATGACCGCCACCCCTGCGGACAAGGCCGTCCGCGCCGCCCGCTCCGCCGCCAAGTCCACCGCCGAGGCCGCCGAAGACGCCGTCGAGCAGGCAGAGCGCCAGCTTGCAGACGCCGCCCGCCGGATCGAGAAGGCGGTCGCCGAAGGAATCGAGCAGATCCGCACCCAGGGGAAGGTCTACGCTGCCGAAGCCAAGGACCAGATCGAGGAAGCCCAGCGCTATGTCGCAGGACAGGTGCGCGAACGTCCTCTGGCGGCGACTGGCATCGCCGTCGGCGTCGGTGTTCTCATTGGTCTGATCCTGGCCAGCGGACGCCACCGTTGAGGCTAGGCCGCCTTATCCTGGCGGTCTGTGGCGTCGCAGCCCTGGCGACGGCCTCGGGGGTTCTTGTCGTCGCCCTCTCACTGGCGCTCTTCGCGTCTGTGGAGCCGATTCTGGGACCCGCCGGTGCGGCGGCGGCGGTCGCCCTCGCCTGCTTGCTGATCCTGGCTGTCTCCGGGCTGACCCTCCTCGCTATCGCCCTGTTCCGTCCTCGACGGCCGGCCTCCTCCCGAACCGGCGCGCTGGGAGACGATCTGCTGGCCCTGGCCGCGAAGCGACCGCTTATTGCGGTCCTGGGCGCAGCCGCAGCTACAGCGATCGGAATCGCCGCGCTTCGGAATCCCCAGGTTGCGTCCGGGCTGGTCAGCCTGTTCCTGAGTCTTCGCCGACCGCGGTGAGCACGTCAGGCGGCGAGGCTGAAGGCGGGGTTGCGGGTATAGATCGCGGGCATTCCGGCGAGAGGGTTCATGGCCGGCGCCAGGTCTTCGGCGCCCTCGCCTTCCCCCTGGCCCAGAATCAGAAGGCCACCGGGCGAGAGGGCCTGGGCCAGGTTCAGGACGAGGTTCGGCCGCATGTGCGGGGCTGTCCTTGGCAGGACCCCCCGGCACAGGATGATGTCAAACCGAACCCCGCCCGGCGTCTCCGACAGCGGGTTGACCCGGCGCCAGCGCACCATCTCGCGCAGGGCGGGTGAGACCTGCCATGAATCCTCGCGTCGCAGGAAGTGATCCACCAGTCGCCTGGCGGTCAGTCCCTTCTGTACCTCGAAGTGGTTGAAGAGCCCGGTCCTGGCCCTTTCAAGCGCCCGGGTGGAGATATCGGAGGCGTAGATCTCAACCTGCAGGCCGTCGGACAGGCGATCCATCGCCTCCTGCGCGAGCATGGCCATGGAATAGGGCTCCTGGCCCGAACCAGACGCCGGGCACCAGATTCGCACCGGCGCGCCGCCGCGGGCTGTCGACAGGGTTGGGAGAATCCTGTGGCCGAGCTGGTCCAGAACCTCGGCGTCCTCCATGAAGTCGCGTTCGAAGACCGTGAGGCACTCTATCAGCGGCCAGGCAAGTCGCTCCGTCTCGCGGGTTCTGAGGGCGATGAGAAGATCGGCCACGGTCCCGAAGCCTTCTCGACGGGCGAGCCCGGTCAGCCTGATCAGAATCTGATCCGGCTCCGATATGTCGAGCCGCCGGCCGGTCCGAACCAGGCAGAGGCGGGCCACAAGGTCAAGCTCGGCCGGGGTCACGCCACCCCCGCCAGGGTGATCTTGGAGGCGAGGATTTCTCCGTCGAAAGGCTTCATCACATACTCGTCGGCTCCGGCCTCAAGGGCCTGCCGGATCAGGTCCGGCGAGGTCTCGACAGAGCAGACCAAGACCTTCGGATGGTCGCCGCCTGGCATGAGCCTCAGCTTTGAGAGGGCCTCAAGGCCGCTCATGACCGGCATCCGCCAGTCGAGCAGGATCAGGTCAGGCATCTCCTCCTTGCAGGCCGCGAGGGCCTGGGCGCCGTCTGCAGCCTCGCGCACCGGTATCCCTCTCGCCTCCACGAGACGCCGGGCGAGACTGCGGATGACGGGACTGTCGTCGACGACGAGACAGGTCTTCACGTGAGGCGCCTCCTTTGGACGGAGGTTCCCAGCTGCCGGTTAATGAGGCGTTCCCCGGGTCCGGATGACGATCAGGTCAGGCGGGCAGAGCAGCGAGGAAATCGATCGATGAACCTGCGGAGTCCACACGCACCGTGCCGCCGGCGTCGGTGACGAAGAGATGGACGTAATAGGCCTGGACCCAATAGCCGTGCAGCCCCTCACCCATCGGCAGGCCGGCCAGTCCATCGGCCACCTCGGCCCTCAGCCGGGGCCGCGGTCCGTCCGCCCGGGCGCGAATCAGGATGAATCCTTCGCGCTCCTCCGCCTGGATCCGGGCAACGCCCCCTGTGGGAAGGGCCGCCCCCGCCAGCTGGCTGAGGTTCAGGAGCGCCCTTGCCGCAGGCTTGGCGAGTGCAGGCGCGGTGACCTGCCAGTCGATTTCAGCGCGGATGTGCCGGAACAGGCCCTCCGCGAGGCGGCCGAGCTCCCGGGAGTCGAAGACTTCGGCCGAGGCCGAGGCTCCGAAGGCCACCCGACAGAAACCGAGCAGGTCGGAAAGCTTCCGCGCCGAGGCCCCGATCAGTCCGAGAGCTTCGTCGCGCATGTCCTGGGCCGACGGATCATCCAGGAGGTCCAGACCGCTGACCATGGCGCTGACCGGACTGATGAAGTCATGACACATCCGGGCGGCGAGGAAGGCCGCCACCTCGGCCGTTCGGGCCGGGAGCGCCTCACGGCGCGGATCTTCCGGGAAGGGAGCGGGGGAGCCGGTCATCTTGAAGGCGAAACTGGCCTGATTTGTCGCTTTGGGAAACTCCTCGACGCCTCTAGGAGGAACCCTGCCCAGACAGGATGGATTTCCGCATGCCGCCCCTCGACGCCCACTTCGGATCTGTGCTCGCCGACCTCTGCGAGGAAGCCGCGGACCTGGTGCGCCCACTCTGGAAAAGCGGCCTGACCGTCGACCGAAAGCTGGACGACAGTCCTGTGACCGAAGCGGATCGTCGGGCTGAGGCCCTGATCCTCGAGGGGCTGGCGCAGATCGCTCCGGGCGTGGCGGTGATCTCCGAGGAACACGCCAGCGAGTTCGGGGCGCCCGGCAGTATAGGACGCGTCTTCCTGCTGGTTGATCCCGTTGACGGGACGAAGGCGTTCGTGAGGGGCGATCCGAACTTCACGGTCAATATCGGCCTCATAATCGATGGCCGTCCAGTCGCGGGGGCGATCTCGGCCCCGGCCACGGGCGAGACCTGGTTCACGGGCGCCCGGGGGGCCTTCAAGCGCGTGAAGGGGGGCGATCCGGTTGAGGTGTCCGTCCGCCCCTGGCCAGCCGGGAATGCTGTGGCCCTGATCAGCCATACGATGAAGCCGGAGACGCTCAAGGCCCTGACCGACCGATACGGTTTCCACGGGACCCAGCCGATGGACTCTTCCATCAAGTTCTGCCGGATCGCAGAAGGCGGGGCGGATATCTACCCGCGTCTTGGGCCCACCATGGAGTGGGACATCGCCGCCGGCCACGCCATCCTCTCTGCAGCAGGCGGGCGGGTCGAGGCCGAAGACGGCGCCGCCTTCCTCTACGGCAAGGCGTCGGAAGGCTTCCGGAACCGGGGTTTCGTCGCCTGGGGCGGATGACGACCCGGTGGTGGGCCTGGTCAAATGGCGACTACACCCCGGCTGAAAACCGGCGCATAAGGCGTCGGGAACGACTGCAGGAGACCCCCCATGGCCCTCGACTCCGCCGCGGACGCCAAGACCTTCAGCTGGGAAGACCCCCTGGACCTCGCCTCCCGCCTCTCGGAGGACGAGCGGATGGTATGGGAGTCCGCCCGGGCCTATGCTCGGGATAAGCTGCTTCCCCGGGTCGTCTCGGCCTATGCCGAGGAGCGGTTCGACCGCGAGATCATGACTGAGATGGGCGCCCTCGGCTTCCTTGGGCCGACTCTTCCCGAGGCCTACGGCTGCGCCGGCGTCAACCACGTCGCCTACGGTCTCATCACCCGCGAAATCGAGGCGATCGACTCCGGCTACCGCTCGGCCATGAGCGTGCAGTCATCCCTGGTCATGTACCCGATCCACGCCTTCGGCTCGGAGGCCCAGCGCCAGCGCTACCTGCCCGGTATGGCGCGCGGCGAAATCATCGGCTGTTTCGGCCTGACCGAGGCGGACGGGGGCTCCGACCCCGCCTCCATGCGGACCACCGCCACGCCGACCAAGGGCGGCTACATCCTGAACGGCGCAAAGATGTGGATCACCAATTCGCCGATCGCCGACGTCGCCCTGGTCTGGGCCAAGCTGGACGGAGCCATCCGCGGCTTCCTGGTCGACCGGGGGTCCGAGGGCTTCTCCACCCCGCAGATCAAGAACAAGCTGTCCCTGCGCGCCTCTGTCACGGGCGAGATCGCACTGTCGGACGTCTTCGTCCCCGAGGACCGGATGCTGCCGGGGGTCTCTGGCCTGCGAGGCCCCTTCTCCTGCCTGAACAAGGCCCGATACGGGATCGCCTGGGGGGCCATGGGCGCCGCCGACTTCTGCCTGCACGCCAGCAGGGACTACGTCGCCACCCGCAAGGTGTTCGGCAAGCCGCTCGCCGCCCGCCAGCTGGTCCAGAAGAAGCTGGCCGATATGCAGACAGAGATCGCCCTGGGTTTCGAGGGCGCACTCGCCCTCGGCCGGCTGATCGACCAGGGCGCCTGGGTGCCCGAAGCGATCAGCCTGATGAAGCGGAACAACTGCGGCAAGGCCCTGGCGATCGCCCGGGAGGCCCGCGACATCCACGGCGGCAACGGCATCAGCGGCGAGTACCACGTGATGCGCCACGCCTCGAACCTCGAGACCGTGAACACCTACGAAGGGGCGCACGACGTCCACGCCCTGATCCTGGGTCGGGCGATCACCGGCGAAAACGCCTTCTGAGGACACGGCCCCCTCGGTCGGCGCCCCCAACGCCTTGCGCGTCAGGCGTTTCCGGCCACCGGAAGGACCTCTGCCGACAGGCCAGCCAGCCGCCAGGGGCCGGGATCAACCAGAAGCACGATGGTCCGTCCCTCGGAGATGAGACCGGAGACAATCGGGGGGGCCGCCGCAGCGGGCGAAAGTCGACGCGCCTCCCGTCTGGCCAGGACCGCCACGTCATGGCCATCCCCCGGTTCGGAAACCAGGACATCGGCGGAAGACAGCACCCGCAGAGCCCGCAAAGAAAGAAGATCGGCGGGCGTCTCCGGGGGAATGGCGAACAGCCGGCCGGGCGACCGGGTCGAGCCCATCAGGGCTTGCTCGAGAAGCGCCTGAACCTCGTCATCAGACCGCCCCTCAAGGACCGCAGCGGCGACCGGCCCTTCCAGAAGGGCTGAGAGGACGACCCGCCTTTCGCCTGGGTCGGGCCAGCGGGTCCGGAGTTCGGTCTTCCGGGCGTCAAGAAAACGGGCCAGCCGCCCGATACCCTCCGGAACCCGGGGCTCCAGCTCGGCCCGGAGCCGGGCGGCCACCAGCGGCGAAGCGCCGCCCGTCCCGAAGGCCGCCACGAGAGCGCCGCGGTCAATGAGGGCGGGGACGGTGAAGTCGCAGAGGGCGGGGCGATCCATCACATTCACGGGAACACCCGCCTGTCGCGCCGCTTCCGAGGCGCGGCCGGCGAAGGCCTCATCCGGATGGGCAATGAAGCCAAGGACAAGGCCGCTCCACGACCCGGGCGATACAGCCTCACCAGGGGCAAGCCGGACCAGCTCCGCCGGGCCTCCGCCGAGAAGGCGAAGACGGGCCTCCAGTCCCTCGCCGTCCCCGGCCAGGCCAATCCTGCGTCCGGCGAGCGGAAAGAAGGCGGGAAAGACGTCCAACTTAGTCCCTTCGAAGCCTACTTGAGGGTCTTGAGATGGGCGATGAGGGCGGCGCGATCCTTCGGCGACGCAACGGCCGTGATCATCCTTCCGCCGGGTGCAAACCGGGTCGGCGCGGCCAGGTAGGCGTCGAGCGCTGCGTCGGTCCATACGCCGCCCTTGGACTTGAGCGCTGACGAGTAGGCGAAGTCGCTGCGGCCTGCGATCCGCGCCCCGGCGACCCCGTTCAGGGCAGGCCCGGCCACCGTGCTCGCGGCCCCATGGCAGGTCCGGCATTGCAGGTTGAAGATCCGGGCGCCGTCCGCTGCTGCGGCCGGCTGCACCGAGAGACCGGCCGCAACCAGGAAACCGGCGCACAATGCCGGGAAGACGCCGAGGGATTGGGGCATGGAATATCTCCAGGACAGGGACCCGCACTATACAGGGCCGGCTAAGCGCCGTTAAGATGCGCACTCCGGATAAAGCTGCGGGGACTCCATCATGGCCACCAGTCTTGAGATCAACGGCAGGACGGTTCAGGTCGAGGCCGCGCCAGACACGCCCCTTCTGTGGGTGCTCCGGGACGATGTCGGTCTGACAGGGTCCAAGTTCGGATGCGGTATCGGCCAGTGCGGCGCCTGCACCGTGCTGGCGGATGGCGCCCCGGTGCGGTCCTGCTCCCTGCCGATCGGCGCCCTGACGGGGGTCAGGATCACGACTATCGAGGGCCTCGGCGGAACCCATCCGGTACAGGAGGCCTGGGTGAAACTGGACGTTCCCCAGTGCGGCTATTGTCAGTCCGGGCAGATTCTGAGCGCCGTCGCCCTGCTTGCCAGCAAGGCTCAGCCCTCCGAGGCGGATATAGACGCAGCCATGGACGGGCACATCTGCAGATGCGGCGCCTACCAGCGGATCCGAGCCGCCATCCGGGACGCCGCCGCCCAGGCCCGCGCGTAACGAACTGCGCCCAAGACATTGTCACCCGAGGAGCCCGATCATGAACACCCCTGCTGATCAGGATGATGTCCGCACAGGGCCGACTCGCCGGCAGATGGCCATCGGGACAGCCCTCGTCTCCGGGGCGCTCCTCGTCGGCTGCACGCCGGGCGACCTTCTCTCCGTTGGTGCAAAGACCGAGGTCGGCGCCTTCGGCCCCTTCATCCGGATCGCCGCGGATGGGGTGGTGACGGTCGTGAATAAGCACATCGAGTTCGGTCAGGGCAGCCACGCCGGACTGGCCGCCATTGTGGCCGAGGAACTGGACGCCGACTGGAACCGGGTCAGGGTGGAACAGGCGCCGGCCAACGCCAAGCTTTACGCCAACACCTTCATGGGCGTTCAGGGCTCCGGCGGCTCCACCGCGATCCCCAACAGCTGGACCCAGCTTCGAAAGGCCGGCGCGGCTGCCCGCGCCATGTTCACCGGGGCCGCCGCAGCTGCGTGGAGTGTCCCGGAGGCCGAGATCACCGTGAAGGACGGCGTGGTCAGCCACGCCGCCTCGGGCAAGTCGGCTGGCTTCGGCGAGCTTCTGGAAGCGGCGGCGGCCATCACGCCACCGGAAGATCCTAAGCTCAAGCCGCATGAGGCCTTCACCCTTATCGGTACGGACCGGGTCCGCCGGAAGGACTCGCTGGAGAAAAGCACCGGCAAGGCCCGATACACTCAGGACGTGGCGATGGAGGGCATGCTGACGGCTGTGGTCGCCCATGCCCCGCGCTTTGGAGCCAAGGTCAGCGGCTTCGACGACACAGAGGCGCGGAAGATCTCGGGCGTTGTCGACGTGATGGAGATCCCCACCGGCGTCGCCGTCTTGGCCAAATCGACCTGGGCCGCGCTGCAGGGTCGGAACGTCCTGAATGTCACCTGGGATGAAGCCGGGGCCGAGCCCGTGGGCTCATCAGAGATGGAGTCCAGGTACGCCGAGTGGGCGGCCGGTCAGGGGACCCTGCCGGACAAGCTGAAGTGGGAGACCTTCGAGACGCGCGGCGACGCTGCGGCGGCCGGCGAAGGCGAAGTCTTCGAGGCGACCTACCATTTCCCCTTCCTGGCCCATGCGACCATGGAGCCGATGAACTGCGTCGCCCAGGTCGGGGGCGGCGAGGGTGTCAGGCTGACCGTGGCGTCCCAATCGCCCACCCTGGACCAGATCAACACCGCAAGGATCACCCTGTCCCTGCCGGGATCGGTCCAGATCGACAACCTTCATGCCGGAGGCTCCTTCGGGCGCCGCGCCAACTTCCAGTCCGACTTTGTCGCCGAGTGCGTCCACATCGCCAAGAAGGTCGGCAAGGGCACGCCGGTCAAGCTGGTCTGGACCCGTGAGGACGACATGGCCGCCGGCTATTTCCGGCCTCTGACCCACCACCGCGTCAAGATCAGGCTGGACAAGGAGGGCTTTCCGGCCGCGTGGACGCATCGGGTGGTGACCCAGTCCCTCATGAAGGGCTCGCCGATGGCGCCGAAGGGAATCGACACATCCACTGTCGAGGGGGCGATGGGCTCGCCCTACCTCAAGGCGACACCGGCCGTCGATGGCCAGGTGCTCATGCCCGAGTTCGGCATCCCCGTGCTTTGGTGGCGTGCTGTGGGATCCACGCACACGGCGTTCGTCATGGAGCACACCATCGACCAGCTGGCCCGGATGTCGGGCAAGGATCCCGTCGAGTACCGGCTGGCCCTGTTCGAGAAGGCCGGGGCGAGCCGGCACACTGCAGTCCTGAAGCTCGCCGCGGAGAAGGCGGGCTGGGGCCAGCCGGTTCCGGCCGGAGTGACCCGCGGCGTCGCGGTGCATGAGAGCTTCGGCTCGGTCGTCGCCCAGATCGCCGATGTCCGGATCGTGGATGGCGTTCCGAGAGTCGGACGGGTGGTCACGGCGATTGACTGCGGCACGGCTGTGGCGCCCAACCAGATTGCGGCTCAGATGGAGGGTGGGACCTGCTACGGGCTCTCCGCCGCCCTTCACGACGAAATGATCATCAAGGCCGGGGCGGTGGAGCGGAAGAACTTCGATAGCTACCGCGTGCTTCGTAACTCAGAGGCGCCGACGGTGGAGACCCATATCCTGCCCTCGACCAATCCCCCTTCCGGGGTCGGCGAACCCGCCACGCCGGTGATCGGACCCGCCGTCGCCAACGCCGTTCTCGCCGCCACGGGCAAGGCCACATACCGCCTGCCGATGATCCGCGCCTGACCGATCGAGGCCGGACGCCGGATTTTCCGCCGTGGCGCCGTCCCGGCTTTGGTCTAGTAAGTCCCGGACCGGAGGGGCGCGCGGGGCAGCGGGGAGATCATGTCGGAGAACCCACGGAGGATCGCGACTCTCGGGACGCTGTCCGAAGGCATGGCCATCCCCTTCGGCGGAGACCGGCTGACCTTCGTGCCCAGGGCCCTGGCCGAGGCCTTCCAAACCGGTGACCGGCTCATCGTGGTGCAGGACACCGGCGACCTTCTTCACGTTCCGGGAGGTGTGTTCGACGAGGTGAGCCGCGCCACAGCGGCCGCGGCGGAGGCCTTCGGCGCCCTCGCAAACGTTCCGGATTCCGCCATTTCCGAATTCTTCGAGGCCCTCGCCCGGCGCATCGAGAGTGACTCTGTCTGGAGCCAATTCGCCGCCGCCAATGCAGCGGATGTCGAGTCGGCCAGGGCGAGGGGGCGATCAACGACCCGGCTCGCTGTCACCGACGCCATGCGCAGGGACATGGCTGCAGGCCTCCGGTCCTGGCGTGACAGTCCGGCGGGAAGAAACCGGGTGCTGGAGACAATCTCTCATGCAGGATGGAGCGTGGAGCAGGTAACCGCGCCGCTGGGCGTCGTCGGCTTCGTCTTCGAGGGCCGGCCCAACGTCTTTGCAGACGCTGCAGGGGTTCTGAGGACCGGCAATGCGGTCGTCTTCCGGATTGGCTCTGATGCACTGGGCTGCGCCAGGGTCCTGATGAGGGAGGCGGTGGCGCCCGCCCTCGCGGAGGCCGGCCTGCCGGCCGGGGCGATGAGTCTGGTGGACTCCGCAGAGCGGTCTGCGGGATGGGCCCTCTTCGCCGACCGCCGCCTGGCCCTGGCGGTGGCCCGCGGTTCCGGTCCCGCAGTCGCGCAGCTGGGGGCCATCGCCCGGCAGACCGGGACGCCCGTCAGCCTCCATGGCGCCGGCGGAGCCTGGATGGTCGCTGACGAGAGCGCCAACGCCGATCGGTTCCGAGAACTGGTCTTTCACTCCCTCGATCGGAAGGTCTGCAACACTCTCAATGTCTGCGTGATCGTGGAGTCCCGCGCCGCAGAGCTTGTCCCGGTCTTCCTGGAGGCCCTGGAGGGGGCGGGGCGCCGGCGGCGAGGCTGCCGTCTGCACGTGGCGCCCGGCGCCGAAGCCTTTCTTCCGGCGCTGGGCTGGGTGGGCGAGATGGTGGACGTGGTCCGCGCGGAGGGAACCGTCCGGGAGCCACGCGCAGACCTGATTCCGGAGGCTGACCTCGCCCGGGAGTGGGAATGGGAGGAAAGCCCCGAAGTCAGCCTCGCTGTCGTCAGGGACCTGGGCTCGGCCATCGACCTTTTCAACAGATATGCGCCCCGCCTGGTGGCCACCCTTGTCGCCGAGGACCCGTCCGCGCTGGCGCGGTTCGAGTCGGAAGTGGAATCACCCTTCACCGGCGACGGCTTCACCCGCTGGGTCGATGGCCAGTTCGCTCTCAACAGGCCGGAGCTCGGCCTGTCGAACTGGGAAGGCGGGCGGCTCTTCGCCCGGGGCGGCGTGCTGGCTGGCGATGGGGTGTTCACCATCCGCACCCGGATGCGGCAGATCGATCCCGGTCTCGATCGCTCGGCCCCGAGCCCTCCGGCAGACCCGGCGCCAAGGCCTCCCGGCGCCTGATATGTGGGAGCCGGGGCAGGTCAGGCGGCGCTCCGGCGTCGGGCGCCCAGGCGCCCTCAGGCCGGGATTCCTTCTGATGCGCGGAATGGGGGTCGGGCTTTACGGCGGGAGCTTCAATCCCGTGCATGAGGGGCACGCTCATGTGGCCGAGACCGCTCGCCGCAGACTCGGTCTGCACAGGGTGATCTGGCTGGTGTCGCCTCAGAATCCACTGAAGAGCCGCGTCCAGACGCAACCTCTGGGGCAACGTTTGGCGCAGGTCCGCGCCTTCGCCCGGGGACAGGGCATGATCGCCTCCGACATCGAGGCCCGGCTGGATACCCGCTTCACCCTGGACACCCTTCTGGCTCTCAAGGCCCGTTTCCCCGGCGTCCGTTTCGTCTGGATCATGGGCGCGGACGGTCTCGCAAGCCTCCATCACTGGAGAGGCTGGCGGCAGATCATGCGCACACTGCCTGTGGCGGTTGTGTCGCGCCCGCCGAGTTCCCTCAAGAGCCGGTTCTCGCCCGCGGCGCGGCGCTTCGGTTCAGCGCGGCTCGCCGCTCAGCGAGCACCGGGCCTGAGCGGCCAGGAGCCGCCCGCATGGATCTTCCTTCATGGTCCGCTCCATTTTCAGTCCTCAACCGCCCTGCGCGAGGCGGCGGCGGCTGAGTCGATACGTCACGGCTGACCGTCGCTCACGTCTGTGCTATTGAACGTCCTTGTCGTGACAAAACAGGAGTTGCTCCGCTGAGCCCCGACCGTGCGCAGACTGCGCAATCCGCCCCCGCCCAGGCCGCCGGGGCTGTCCTTCCGCAAGGTGTTTCCGCGCTGGAGGAATTGATCCTGAACCGACTGGACGATGACCAGGCGCAGGACGTTGTCTTCATTGACCTCAAGGGCAAGAGCGCCATGGCGGACGGCCTGATTGTGGCTTCCGGCCGTTCGCATCGCCATGTCGGGGCCATCGCCGACCACCTCCTGAGGAGCCTCAAGGAACATGGCTATGGCCGGGCCCGTGTGGAGGGACTGCCGCACTGCGATTGGGTTCTGATCGACGCCGGGGACGTCATCGTCCATGTCTTCCGGCCTGAGGTGCGGGCCTTCTACAACATCGAGAAGATCTGGTCCGTGGATTCAGGACATCGCGCCGCAGTCTGATCAGGGGCGGCCAGGTGATCGGCGGTTGGATGCAGCACCTGACGAAAATCCGGTTCGCCGGCTCACTTGAACGGGAGTATGGCGGTTCTGCCTCGGCGCCGGCGGTACGCGGGTGAGACTATCCATTGTCGCCGTTGGACGACTGGGGCGCACCCCGGAGGCAGGTCTGGTCCGCCTCTATGTCGAACGCGCTACGGCCGTGGGAAGACCTATTGGCCTCGGCCCGGTGGAAGTGATCGAAGTCGAGGCCCGAAAGCCCGGGCGGGCTTCAGAGGCCAGGGCCCTTGAGGCCTACCTGGCGGACAGCCGGATCATCGCCTGCGATGAGGCTGGGCGGGCCAGGACCTCCCGAGACCTCTCAGCAGAGATCGGCAGGCTGCGGGATGACGGTATCCGCAGACTGGCCTTCCTGATCGGTGGCGCCGACGGGCTCGACCCCGCTCTGCGGGCTCAGGCGCATGACACCCTGGCCTTCGGGCCCCAGACCTGGCCCCACGCCCTGGCCCGGGTCATGCTGGCCGAACAGATCTACCGGACGACGACACTGCTGGCGGGCGGTCCCTATCACCGTGACTAGGCCGTCTCGCCGGATCCTGCTTGGCCTTGCCGCATCCGCACTCCTGGTGGCGGCCTTCGCCGCCGGCGGACCGGAGGGGCGTGCGGAGACACCGGGTCGGACCCTCGACTTTGACCCCGTCCTTTCGCTCTTCGCCCTGAGGCTGGCGCCACCGGACCCGATCACCAGCGCGCCGGAAGCAGGCCTCGACGCGGCCCGGGCCGAGCTTGCGGCGGGCCTCGTGCTCGCCGATCGTCTCGCCAGGGGCCTTCCTCGCGGCGTCGTCCTGTCGGCCCCGGCCCCGGGGCCTGTTATCGAGGGGTTCGGTCAGAGGCAGGTGGGTGGGGTCCGGTCTCAGGGCCTGACCTTCAGGACGACGTCTGGCGCCTTGATCCTGGCTCCAGCCAGCGGGGACATCCTCTATGCAGGGCCCCTGGCGGGATTGGGCGAAGCGGTCATCCTTCAGGCGAACCCAAGGACCCAGATCGTCCTGGCGGGAGAATTCACCGCCCGGGTGCGGGAAGGCGGGTCCGTAGCACGGGGTCAGCCGGTGGGCGCAGCCGCCGACCGCGGCGTGGGCGTGAACCTCTATCTCGAGCTCAGGGATCTTGGCCGGCCCATCGACCCTGCCCCCTGGCTTCGCCCTGAAAA
The DNA here is from genome assembly GCF_020253645.1 of Phenylobacterium sp. Lineage (GTDB taxonomy): Bacteria > Pseudomonadota > Alphaproteobacteria > Caulobacterales > Caulobacteraceae > Phenylobacterium. Next base: position 5,110 of record NZ_JADCBG010000037.1, on the reverse strand, counting down.
AGCCGTAGCGCAAGGCGCTGGATTCGCGCGGAAAACAGGATAAGGCTCTTTCCCGAATGCCGTCGCGCCCCGCTCGCCTTTTCCTGACGCCTCGGACTTCCATCAAGACCTGCTGGATCCGTTCATGAAGAAGAACCTGCTTATCGGCGTCTCGGCCTTCGTTCTGGGCGCCGCAGCCACGGCCTACCTGAACCAGACCGCCGCGGCCGCCGGCGCCTCGGGTGCGGAGAGCTACCGGGTGCTTGAACTCTTTGGCGACGTGGTTCAGGCCGTCGAGGAAAACTATGTCTCGGAGGTCCAGCCCCGGAAACTGATCGAGTCGGCTCTGGACGGCATGCTGACCTCACTCGACCCGCACTCGGACTACCTGACGCCTGAGGCCCTGAACGACATGCGGGACCAGACCCGCGGGGAGTACGGCGGTCTCGGGCTGGAGATCAGCTCCGAGGACGGGGTCGTGAAGGTGATCTCCCCGATGGACGGAACGCCGGCCTTCCGCGCCGGCATAAAGCCGGGCGACTACATCACCGCCGTCAATGGGCAGTCGGTGATCGGAATGTCCGTGTCGGAGGCGGTGAAGCTGATGCGCGGCCCCCCGGGCGAGCCTGTCACGATTTCGATCGCGCGCGAGAAGACAGACCCCTTTGACGTGAAGATCGTCCGGGAGGTGATCAAGACCCGCTCGGCCCTGGCCCGGATGGAAGGAGACTACGGTTACCTGCGCGTCTCGGCCTTCAACGAGAAGACCACGGAGGAGGCCCGGACGGCCTTCGAAGACCTCAAGGCCAGGAATCCCGCCATGAAGGGGTTGATCCTCGACCTCCGGAGTAATCCCGGGGGGCTCCTGGATCAGGCCGTGGGAATCTCTGACCTGTTCCTGGAGAACGGCGAGATCGTCTCCCAGCGCGGTCGGAATCCGCGCGACATTGGACGGTACAATGCGCGCGCAGGGGATATCACCGGCGGCCTCCCGATCGTGGTCTTGATCAACACCGGCTCCGCTTCGGCTGCGGAGATCGTGGCCGGCGCCCTGCAGGACCGGAAGCGCGCCGAACTCGTCGGGCTGACGAGTTTCGGAAAGGGCTCCGTGCAGACCCTGATTCCGCTTCGCGGCGGCGCCGATGGCGCCATCAAGCTGACCACCGCGCGGTACTACACGCCGTCAGGGCGCTCCATCCAGAAGACGGGGATTGCACCGGACCTGGAGGTCGCCCAGTCGCGGGAGGAGGCTCAGGCCATTGCAAACAGGGCGTTTCAGTTTTCCGAAGCCGCCCTCCGGAACGCCCTGACAGCCGACGAAGGCAAGAGCCGCGCCGCACCGCATGAACCGGCGGAGGCGCCGCCCGCAGACTTCAATTCGCGTACCGGAGACTTCCAGCTGAACCGGGCCAAGGATGTCCTCAGGTATGGCTCAGTGGCGGCGACCCCAAAGCTGCCGAAGCCCACGGCCCGCATGGCCGAGGTCGTGGGGGCTCGCAGTTCACCGCCGAAGGCGCCGGAGGGCGCTCCCAAGCCCGCCCCGAACGAACCCTGACGGACCGCGGCGATGTCATGAGGTCTCCGCGTCTCCGGTCCTGCCGGCGGATGTACACGGGGTTTCCCCGGAGGTCTGAAGGCAATAAGCCTTTGGAAACCGATTTCACGAGAGGGTCCGCGGTGGAGATCCACCCATGAGACGCCCGTCGCTCCGCCGCGCCACCCCCGCCGCCTCCAGGATCCCCCCGGCAACACGGGGATGGAGGGCGGTTCTGTCCCAGCCTCTGGTGGGGGCGGGAGCGGCGCTTGTCCTCTTTCTGGCCAGCGCCGCGACACTGGTGTCAGTCCTCGGCGATCCCGCCGCAGGGTACCCTCAGGTGAGGGCGGCGATTCCGGGTCCGGCGCCGCCTGGATGGAGAGCTGCGGTGAACGCCGGGCAGGCGGCCGGCCCAAGGCTCGCCCGGCCCGAATTCAACCTCGCCCGCTCTCCGGAACCACCGCCGCTCTCCACCGCCACTGACGCCCTCGCATCAGCGGGCGCTGTCATCGGAGGGCCGTTGAAGCCCGCCCCCATCCCCGGAGTCAGCCGGCGAACGGCGAGCGGGGTGCTGCCAGTCATCGGACCGGATGGTCTGACGCCCGCCCGGGCCTATGCGAGGCCGTTCAAGGCCAGCGGTCGGCCGCGCGTAGCCATCGTGATCGGCGGGCTGGGCCTTGATCCCGAGGTGACGCGCCTTGCAGTGGAGAGCCTTCCGCCGGAAGTCACCCTCGCCTTCTCCCCTTACGCGCCTCGGCTCCAGGAGTGGATCAACCGGGCGCGGGAGCGGGGTCACGAGGTCCTCCTGGAAGTCCCCATGGAGCCGGAGGACTATCCGGAGAACGATCCGGGCCCCTACACCCTGAGGGCCCGGGCCCAGCCTGCGGAGACTGTTCGTCGGCTGGAGTGGATTCTTGGGCGGGCGAGCGGCTATTTCGGCGTCACCAACCGGATGGGCGAGCGTTTCGTGAACAGCCCCGAAGGCATGAGCGCCCTGATGGGCGCCCTTCGCAGTCGGGGTGTCGCCTTCATTGATTCCGGAGTGGCCCGTGCGTCCGGCGGCGGCGAACTCAGGGCCTCGGGCGACAAAGTCCTCGATGAGGTCCTATCTCCGGCCGCAATAGACGAGGCTCTGCTCAAGGTGGAGGCCGCCGCCCTTCAGAAGGGAGAGGGTCTGGGCATGGCGCAGGCTTACCCCCTGAGCCTGCGGCAGGTGGCCTCCTGGGCGAGCCAGATCGAGAGCCGCGGGTACCAGCTGGCGCCAGCCTCGGCCCTCGCCCGGATCCGCTGATGAACCTCGCTGACTATCGGCCCAATGTCGGCCTCGTGCTGTTCGGCCCACAGGGTCATGTCTGGATGGGCCGTCGGGTCGAGACCCCGCCGCCCTACAACTGGCAGTTCCCGCAAGGGGGCGTCGACGACGACGAGGACCTGGAGGCCGCCGCCCTGCGCGAACTGGCCGAGGAGACCGGGATCACCTCGGTATCCATCCTGGGCCGCACACCCGGCTGGCTGGCCTACGACTATCCGATCGCGGCGAAGCAGGGGCGGCGCGGATGGAAGGGACAGAAACAGGTCTGGTTCGCCCTGAGATTCGACGGCGACGACACCGAAGTCCGCCTGGACCAGCACCTTCCGGTGGAGTTCGACGCCTGGCGCTGGGCCCCCCTGGCGGAGGCCCCCGATCTGATCGTTCCGTTCAAGAAGCCGGTCTATGCAACCGTCGCCGAAGCCTTTGCACCCATCGCCATCCGGCTGGGCCAGGGACGATGACGAGGCCACAGACGATCATCATGGTCCATGGGGCCTTTTGCGGCGGATGGGTCTTCGACGATTTCCGGACGCCTTTCGCCGAGGCGGGGCTGAGGGTGATCACCCCTGACCTCCGTGGCCATGGCCCCCAGGAGTCCCCAGGCGACGTCTCTGGCCTATCCATGGCGGACTTCGCTGCAGACATTGCGGAAGTGTGCCGCCGGCAAGCGGCCGAGGATGGAGCCCCGCCCATCCTGCTCGGTCACTCCATGGGAGGCCTGGTCGCCCAGATGACCGCCAGCCGTGCGCCTGTGGGGGCTCTGGTGCTGCTGGCGCCGTCGGCGCCATGGGGCGTCTTCGGCTCAAGTCTGGAAGAGGCGGTGACGGCGGCGGCCCTCCCCTTGGTCGCCCCGACGCCCTTCTCCCCGGTCGAGCCTGATCTTCGCCTTCTGAAGGCCTTCAGCCTGGACCGGCTCCCTGCCGGGGAGCGTGAGGCGGTCGCTCGCAGGACGCGCCCGGAGAGCGCGCGGGCCATCCTTGAAACCCTGACCTGGTGGCTGGACCCGTTGATGACGACCCGGATGGAAGCCTTGCCCGCGGGTCTGGACGTTCTTGTCGTCTCAGGCGCCCGCGACCGGGTTCATTCTCCGGCGACCGTCAGGGCCGTGGCGGTCCGACTGAATGCAGACTACCTGGAGATGGACGGGATGAGTCACTGGCTCCCCGGAGAACCAGGCTGGGGGAATGTCGCGGACGCCGTGCTGAAGTGGGTCGCCGGACGACGGAACCGCGCCGCCGCCTGAGCGCGAGGCCGGTCTAGAACTGGCGCTCTGAGTACAGGATCTCACCCGTGCCCCACTTGGGCGTGACCTCGGACCCATCGGGCTTCTTCAGCTGGACGAAGACGAGACCGATGGATTCCTTGTCCGTGAAGTACTCCCAGGAGCTGGTCACGCGCATGAAGTCCGTCGGGGGGATGTAGTTGTTTTCACGCTGGAGAAGCAGACGGGGCTGGTTCAGGAATGCGAACTTGTCGAGGCCGAGCAGAATGGGCCGCTCTCCGCCGCTGGTATAGGTCAGCCCGATCCGGCAGACCTCCCGATTGGAACCGGGATCGAAGACCGTCAGGGTATAGGGCCGGGCCACCAGGGTCTGGGTGAAGCCACCCTCTCTCCGGTTACGCTTGAAGCCTGCAGCCGGTGTCGCGAGCTTCGCCAGATCGCCACCGCGAACGAGGGGTACGCAGACCGAGCGGATGACATTCAGAATCTGTCCGATCTCGCCGTCTGTGGGCAGGGTTTCGACCACCGGTACGGCTGCCGGGGCTTCAGGCGGCGGCTCCGAGGCCGCTGGCGAAGGCGGAACGGGTGACGCCTGAGGCTCCTGGGCCAGGACCGGAAGGGCCATCGCCGTAGCGGCGACGAGGGTGATGACCGCGCTGCGCATTCTGTTTCCTCGTATCCTGTCTTACGCTCCCCAAGCCTCGCCTTCAGGCTGGCGGAGCATTTTGTCTGGATCGTGACGACTGGCTAGACCTCGACAGCGGACTCCGCCAGCACTGTGAGGCCTGCGGGGGTGACATCGGCGAATCCCCCCCTGACTTCGAATGTGGTGACCTGGCCGCCGCGATAGACCCGCAGCGGACCTTCCCGAAGGGCTGTCATGAAGGGCGCGTGGCCGGGCAGGACGCCGAAGTCGCCCTCAGAGCCCGGCGCGTCCACCTGGTCGACCTCACCGGAGAAGAGCTCCCGCTCCGGCGAGACCAGCGAGAATTGCAGCTTTCCGGCCATCAGGGTCAGGCTTCCGCCGCGAGCTGCTCGGCCTTGGCCACCGCATCCTCGATGG